>CAMLMQ010000156.1 GCA_946481135.1 uncultured Microbacteriaceae bacterium | reverse complement strand
GAGGGAGTCGAGCGACTCCTGCCATTCGGCGGTCTCGTCCGGGTCGACATCGGTGCTGGTCACCGAGTAGGGGTCCTGGTCGTTGACGGGCACCGGTGACCTCACAATTCAGCCGCGGGTAGAGCGGCACGGGTGGCTGGGACGGGCGATCTCGTGGAACGCCCTCGTTCCACTCTAGTTGTCCGGCCGCGTCGGTTCTTCAGGCGTAGGATCGACCGCCATGGCACTGGAGAACGACACCCGGGCACCCGACTTCGATCTCGCCAACCAGTTCGGCGAGCGGGTGCGGTTGAGCGACTACCAGGGCGTGAAGCCGGTCGTGCTCGTCTTCTTCCCGCTCGCGTTCTCGGGCGTCTGCACCGGGGAGCTGTGCGCGCTCCGCGACAACCTCGACCTCTTCACCGATCGCGACGTCGAGCTCATCGGCATCTCGGTCGACTCGAAGGCGGCACTGCGGGCGTGGGCCGAGCAGGAGGGCTACGACTTCGCCCTGCTCGCCGACTTCTGGCCGCACGGTGCCGTCGCGAAGGAGTACGGCGTGTTCCTGGAGGAGAAGGGCTTCGCCAACCGGGCGACGTTCGTGATCGACACGAAGGGCGTCATCCGCGCCTCGTTCATCACCGCGCCGGGCGAACCGCGCGCGATCGAGGAGTACCGCGCCGCGCTCGACGCCGTACGCCCCGTGTCGGCCGCCTGACCGCGCCTACGGCACGGTGACGACGGCGCTCACGTAGTCGCTGTTGCCGCCGAAGTCGTAGACGAACAGCTCGACGACGAGCCGCAGGCCCGACGGCAGCGGGACGACGTCGTACTGCAGGTTCGCGAGGTCGGCGTAGAGCCCGACGTCGGTCGTCGGCACCCACGGGGCCTCGCCGGTGCTCGGGTCGTACGACTGCACGAGCGGCAGGATCAGCCCGTCGGGCTGCACGGAGAGCTCTCCGTAGGTGCCCGTGCCGGCGTCGTAGGCGTAGTACGTCTCCGAGAGGATCGAGCCCGACCCCGGATCGAGGCTCAGCTCCAGCAGCGCCTCCGTCGCGTCGCTCGACGTGTTCTCGTAGTACTCCAGCGGCACGAGGACGCTCGCCGTGCCGGCGCTCTGGTCCTGGTCGTACGCGAGGTAGGCGAGCGCCGAGTCCTCGCCGTCGCTGAGCGTCAGGTAGCCGAGGTTGTAGAACGCCGCCGCGATGCCCGACCCGTCCTCCGACACGACACCCGGCTTCTCACCGATGTAGTCGATCGTGCCGTCGTCGTTGAGGATGCCGTAGTACAGCACGACCTCGGAGATGTTCTGCTCGGCGCCCGGGCCGAACGCCCCGGAGACGTAGAGCCCGCCGTCGGCGAACTCGACGGTCGCGTCGCCGCTGATGAAGTCCGGCTGCCCGTTCGGGTCGACCTGGCCGCCCTCGGTGTAGTAGGTCGTGAGGAAGTCGGCCCAGCCGGTGCGCTCGGCGACGGCGGCGTAGTCCTCGTCGTAGTACTGTCCCGTCGGCGGGAAGTAGATCGACAGACCCGTCGCACCGCGCGTCGCCTGGCCCGCGACGCGGTCGAGCACGACGTCGTTCACGGCGCGCACGACGGCCTCGGCCTCGGGGGCGACGTCGACGGCGTCGACGCTCAATTCACCCGCGAGGATGCCGAGGTCCTTCATGTGGGTGTCGTACTGGGGGTTCGGGTGGGCGCCGAAGCCGAGGGTCTGCGCGAGGGTGCGCCCCACGGTCGGGGCGACGTCCTCGACCCGCTCCGTGAGGGCGGAGGCGAGCTCGGTCACTGCCTCGTCGACGGCGGCGAAGGCCGTGAGGTCGACGACGGACAAGGTGATGTCGACATCCGTTCCGGAGGCCACCGCCTGCTGGTGGAACCCCTCGACGATGGCCGAGCCGAGTTCTGCCGGGGTCGCTCCGCGGAAGGCGGCGTCGAACGCACGGTAGTCCCAGCCGTGACCCGGCTCGAGCTCCTGGGACGCGACGAGGATGTCGGCGTGGGGCGCCATCGTCGACGCGACCTCGAAGGTGGCCATGAGGCACGCGTCGAAGCCGAGGAGGTCGAGTCTGCCGATCCCCGTCTCCTCGAGGGCGCCGCCGACCGCCTGGTCGAGCTCGCTCAGGGTCAGCACGTCGTGGTCGTGCGACTCGTCGCCGCCGACCCCGGGCCATGAGGCGCCGTGGTCGGAGATCACGAGACCGTAGTTCGCCGCCGGGTACGCGCGGATGCTCTCGCGGATGAAGGCCTGCAGCACGTCGGGGTCGCCCGTGTTGAGGTGCCCGTAGTCGGCGAGCACGGTCGCCTCGCCGCGTCCGACCTCGATGAGCTTCGCGCCCTCCCAGTCGGGGATCTCGAGCAACGGCACGTCGGTGTAGCCCTCGGCGCGGTCGACGAGTGCGACGAGGTTGAGCCCCGGACGGGTGCCGACCTCGCCGAGCTCCTCGAGGTCGTCCATCAGGAAGGGCTCGAGGTTCGTGTCGGCGATCGAGTACGTCATGATCGTCCAGCTGTCCGGGGCGACGAGCGGGTTGCCGGGCGCTCCCGCGCCGCCTCCGCCGCCGACGCATCCCGCCAAACCGAGCGCGGCGGCGAGCACCGCGCCCGTCGTCGCCAGGGCTCGCGTGAACCGGGTCCGCGCCATGTCCGTGCCTCGTTCTTCGTCGTGATCCGCCAAGTGGCTCGCTCAGGATACCGATCGGCCGGGGTCGTCCTGCGACACCTTCGCCTCGAGCCGGGTCACCTGCAATCTCAGTGCAACGAGCTCCTCGAGGATGCGCTCGTCGAGGGCCCGATCCTCCTCGATCGCCTCGTCGAGTTCGGCGACCTTCATGCGGTCCATCGCCTCGACCACGACGGCGATGAGGAGGTTGAGCACGACGAGCGACGCGGCGATCGTGTAGAGCACGAAGAAGCCCCAGATCCACGGTTCGGAGAAGGCCATCGGCGCGACGAAGTCGGGCCAGCCGTCACCGAACATGAGGCGGAAGAGCGACACGCTCGACAGCCACAGATCGCCGAAGTGGTTCGGGTTGCGCTCCCCGAACAGCGTCGTCGACGCGACCGCGAAGACGTACGTGATCATCACGAGCAGGCCGCCGATCGAGGCGAAGCCCGGGATGCTCGCGCCGAGGGCCGCGACGACGAGCCGCATCGAGCGCACCGCCGACAGCAGGCGCAGCACGCGCAGCAGGCGCAGCACCCGCAGTACGGCCGCCTCGCCGCTCGCGGGGATGAGGGCGACGACGACGACGAAGAGGTCGAACCAGTTCCAGCCGCTGCGGAAGAACGACCAGCCGTGGGCGAAGACGCGCAGCGCGATCTCGGCGACGAAGATCGCGATGATGACGGTGTTGACGACGTGCAGCAACTCGCCCGCGGCATCCATCACCACGGGGTAGGTCTCCAGCCCGAGGATGATCGCGTTGACGACGATGAGCACGATGATGCTGCGCTGGAAGGCCTTCGACTCGACGAGGCGGCGCACCCGGTCCCGAGCGGTTCTCATGCGCCCATCATGGCCGAGGATGCCGCCCCGGTAGCATCGGACCTCGCGGGCTCTTAGCTCAGTTGGTAGAGCGCCTCGTTTACACCGAGGATGTCGGCGGTTCGAGTCCGTCAGGGCCCACGTCATCGGTCGTCATTCGCCCCTTGACCGCGCGCGTCGATCTGCGAGTCTTGCCGCATGCCCCGGGTCCGCACCGCCGTGACGAGGTACCCGCTCGTGGTCGCGACGCTCGCCGTCGCGGTCGTGGGGCTGCTTCTGCTCACGACGCCCGTCCGCGACGCCGCCCCGTTCGTCGTCGGCGGCTATGCGCTGGCCGTCGCCGCGTGGGAGGCGATCGGGATGGTGCGGCAGCTCGTGAGAGGACATGCCGGGCTCGACATCCTCGCCGTCACCGCGATCACGGCCGCGGTGCTCGTGGGGGAGGTCTGGGCGGCGCTCGTCGTCGTGCTCATGCTCACCGGGGGCGCGGCGCTCGAGGACTACGCCGAGAGTCGCTCGAAGCGGGAACTGACGGCCCTGCTGAACAAGGCGCCGCAGCGCGCGACACGCCTCCACGGCGCGCCCGGGCACGCGGCGGACGACGACCAGCCGGCGACCGAGGAGGTCGCGGTCGAGACGGTCGAGGTGGGGGACCTGCTGCTCGTGCGGCCGGGCGCGGTCGTTCCGGTCGACGCGGTGCTCGTCTCCGAGCGCGCGGTGTTCGACGAGTCGTCGCTCACCGGCGAGAGCCTGCCGGTCGAACGCGTGGCGGGTGAACGCGTGTCGAGCGGCGCCGTCAACGGGGCGACGGCGGCCACCGTGCGCGCCGCGGCCCCGGCCTCCGACAGCGGGTACCAGCAGATCGTCCGACTCGTCGAGCAGGCGGCGGGGAGCAAGGCGACGGTCGTGCGACTCGCGGACCGCTACGCCGTGCCGTTCACGGCGCTCGCGCTCGTGATCGCCGGCATCGCGTGGGCGGTCAGCGGTGAGGCGGTGCGCTTCGCGGAGGTGCTCGTCGTCGCGACGCCGTGCCCTCTGCTCATCGCCGCGCCGGTCGCGTTCCTCGGCGGGATGAGCCGGGCGGCCCGGCACGGCCTCATCGTGCGCGGCGGCGGGACGCTCGAACAGCTCTCCCGGGCGCGGTCGGTCGCCTTCGACAAGACGGGCACCCTCACCCGCGGTCGGCCCACGCTCGAACGCATCCTTCCCGAACCGGGCTTCACCGCGGACGACGTGCTGCACCTGGCGGCCTCGGCCGAGGTCTACTCCTCGCACGCACTCGCGGAGTCGGTGGTCGCCGCCGCGCGGGACCGCGGAGGTGGACTCCACGACGTCGTGCGCGCCCGCGAGGTCGCGACGAACGGTGTCGCGGTCGAGCTCGCCGCCGACCGCGCACACGCCGCCGCCTCGGTCGTCGCCGGATCGACGGTGCGGGTCGGCAAGCCGGCCTGGCTTCGGGAGCACGTCGCGCGGCTGGACGCCGCGCCCCTGCAGGCCGGGGAGTTGGCGATCTACGTCGCCGTCGACGATCGGTACGCGGGCGCCCTCGTCATGCGGGATCAGCTGCGGGACGAGGCGCCGGACGTGCTGCGACAGCTGCGCGACCTGGGTGTCGAGCGGATGATCATGGTGACCGGCGACGTCGCGGCGACCGCGGAGCCGATCGCGCGAGACCTGGGGATCGCCGAGGTGCACGCCGAATGCCGCCCCGCCGACAAGGTGCGCGTCGTCGGGGCGATCCGCCCCCGCCCGCTGATCATGGTCGGGGACGGGCTCAACGACGCCCCCGTGCTCGCGGCCGCCGACATCGGCTTCGCGATGGGGGCGCGGGGTGCGACCGCCGCGAGCGAGTCGGCCGACGTCGTCAACCGTTTCGACGACCTCGACGCCCTGCCGCGGGCCGTGCGCATCGGGCGGGACACCGTCCGGATCGCGCTGCAGAGCATCTGGCTGGGGATCGTCATCAGCGTCGGACTCATGGTCGTCGCGGCCTTCGGGCTGCTGCCGGCGCTCCTCGGCGCCTGGCTGCAGGAGGGGGTCGACCTGATCGCGATCGTCGGGGCGTTGCGGGCTCTCGGCCCGCGGTCGGAGCGCACCCGGGGCGGATAGGGTCGGAGCGTGGCGGGCGCGCGCATCTCGGGGGTGATCGCCCTCGTCGTGGCGTGTCTCCTCTGGGGTACCACGGGGACGACCGCGACGCTCCTCCCCGACGACGTCAGCCCCCTCGCGATCGGCGCCGCGACGATGGGGATCGGCGGCGTGCTGCTCGTCGCGACGGCCCCACGGATGTCGTCGGCAGTGCTGCGGGATGCCGTCGGCCGGCGGTGGGCGGCACTCGGAGCACTCGGCGTCGTCGTCTACCCGCTCGCCTTCTACACCGGCATGGACCTCGTCGGCGTGGCCGTCGGCAACGTCGTCGCCCTCGGCTCCGGGCCGGTGTTCGCGGCACTGCTCGAGTGGTTGCTCGAGCGGGAGCGGCTGTCGGCGCGCTGGCTCGTCGCGACGGCTCTCGCGGTGACGGGCATCGCGCTCCTCGCGCTCGGCCGCGACGAGGGCGGTCGGGCCGGGTCGCCCGCATCCGCCGTGCTCGGCGTCGGCATCGCCCTGCTCGCCGGCCTCGCCTACGCGCTCTACACGTACGCGTCGTCGCGGGCGATCCGCGCGGGGCACCCCTCGCGCGGTGTCATGGGCGGGATGTTCGGGCTCGGAGCGCTGCCGCTGCTCGTCGTGCTCGCCGTGCTCGGCGGGCCGCTCCTGCAGTCGGCGACCTCGGTGGGACTCACGGCCTACCTCGTCGTCGGACCGATGTTCCTGGCCTACGTGCTCTTCGGCATCGGGCTGCGTTCGGTGCGCAGCTCGGCCGCGACGACGATCACCCTGCTCGAGCCGGTCTTCGCGACCACGCTCGCCGTGCTCATCGTCGGGGAGCGGCTCACCCTCCTCGGGTGGGCCGGCTTCGCTCTCGTGCTTCTCGGCCTGGCTGTGCTCGTCCCGGCACGTCGCGCCGCCTCGCGCAGGGTGCGCTCATAGAATCCGGAGCATGACCGACGTACCACCGGGCAGCGGGGCTCCGGGGGAGACTCCCGGAGCGGGCCTGCCCCCCGTGCGTCGATCGAGCTTCGTGCCGCCCCCCGACGACGCCGAGCCGCCCGCCTTCGACGACGACGCGCTCGCGGACGCCCTCGCCGCACAGGTGGCGTCGTACACGTCGCCGATTCCGGTGCAGAAGCCCGCGGCGACGCCCGAGGAGAGGCCCGCAGACGCGGAGGTGCCGCCCACGCCGGCTCCGGACGTGGCGCCCGTCGAGACGCCGGTCGACGAGGTGCCGGAGGTCGCGACCCCGGTCGTGACGGAGGAGCCGTCCGTCAGCTCGACGCTCGAGGCGATCGAACGGCTGGAGAGCGAGCTGCGCCGACGCGCCGCCGAGGCGGGGACGCCTCTGCCCGCGGCGCCCGAACCGCTGTCCGAGAATGTCGCCGGGGCGGATTCCGACGGTGCTTCCGAGGAGGCGTCGAGTCACACCGCCGAGCAGGCGTCCGGCAGCACCTCAGCCCCGCTCTTCCCGGCCCCGCCGACCTACCTGCGGCCGGCGCCCCCCGAGGAGCCGCCGACCCTCGTCGAGCCCCCCGCCTTCGAGCCCCCCGCCTTCACGTCGTCCCCCTTCGCGCCGTCCCCCTTCG
>CAMLMQ010000155.1 GCA_946481135.1 uncultured Microbacteriaceae bacterium | reverse complement strand
CGGATGAGCAGCAGCAGCGGGATGAGCACGTACGGCAGGTTGAACGCGAGGAACTTCGCGGGGTTCTGCGTCTGGAACTCCGGCTCGCCGAAGAACTCCACGCCGAAGACGATGATGCCCGTGATCGAGGAGATCATCGTCGCGTAGATGACGGCGGGCAGCTGGATGCGGTTCCAGCCCCGGATGAGCGACGGCACGAGCACGAGGTAGAACGCCAGGTAGACGAACGCCGAGAGTCCCGTCACGATCCGCATCCACACCGGCGGGTTCATGAACAGCGGATCGGCGTCGTGCGCGTACCAGTAGTTCGAGTCGACGAGGAAGGTGCCGTTCGGCTGCGAGAAGTCGACGCCGAGCGTCGGCAGCATGTCGGCGATGCATGACGTCACGATGAAGATCGTGAACATCACGGCGAAGAAGATGTCGATCGGGCGTCGGCGCAGCGGGAGGTTCGGGACGGCGGTGTCGCTCACGCGGCCAGTGTAGGGGTCGGGCCGGCTCCGCTTCCGGATGCCGCTAAGCTCGGTCGCGAACACGGGAGTCCGGTATGCCGGGCTGAGAGGAAGCAACCGAAAGCTTCGACCGTCGAACCTGATCCGGATCATGCCGGCGCAGGGAGGCATTCTCACGGGCAGCAGCCCGCCCGTGCCCCTTCACCGAACGAAAGGGCACGTACAGTGCGACGTTTCATCCCCCTCGCCGCGGCCGCGGCATCCCTCGCCCTCCTCGCCGGGTGTGCGACACCCGCCGACGACGGGCCGGTCACCCTCGTGCTCGTCACGCACGACTCGTTCGCGTTGAGCGACGGCATCCTCGAGCAGTTCAGCGACGAGACCGGTGTCGTCGTCGACGTGCAGTCCGGCGGTGACGCGGGCGAGCTCGTGAACAAGCTCGTGCTCACGCAGGACTCGCCGCTCGGAGATGTCGTGTTCGGCATCGACAACACGTTCGCGTCGCGGGCGGCGGGCAACGGCGTCCTCGAGGAGTACGTCTCGGGCGACCTCACCGACGCCGAGGCCCCCTACCTGCTGCCCGACGGCTCCGGGGGCGAGTACCTCACACCGATCGACTCGGGCGACGTGTGCGTCAACGTCGACCACGCATGGTTCGAGGAGGCCGGCATCCCGGAGCCGGTGACCCTCGAGGATCTCGCCGACCCCGCCTACCGCGGGCTGCTCGTCGTCGAGGCCGCGAACTCCTCGTCGCCGGGGCTCGCGTTCCTGCTCGCGACGATCGCCGCGTTCGGCGAGAACGGCTGGCAGCAGTACTGGGCCGACCTCGTCGCGAACGACGTGCGCGTCGCCGCCTCGTGGAGCGACGCGTACTACGTCGACTTCTCGGGCCCGTCGAGCGAGGGCGATCGTCCGCTCGTGGTGTCCTACGCGTCGTCGCCGCCCGTCGAGGTGCCGCCGGGATCGACCGGCGTGCTGCTCGACACGTGCTTCCGCCAGGTCGAGTACGCGGGCGTCATCGCGGGCACCGAGCATCCGGCCGAGGCCCGGCAGCTCGTCGACTTCCTGTTCTCGACGGTCGTGCAGGAGGACATCCCCGAGAACATGTACGTCTTCCCGGTGAACGCCGACGCCGAACTGCCGGCGACGTGGGCGCAGTACGCCGAGATCGCCGACGACCCGTACACGATCGACCCGGCGGAGATCGACGCGAACCGCGAGCGTTGGATCGCGGAGTGGGCGGCGATCGCCACCCCGTGAGCTCATCCATCCGCGACTTTTCGCGCTCGGCGGGCCTCCGTCGGCGCGAAAAGTCGCGGATGAGCGCGGCGCACGTCGCAACCGTCCTCGCGTGGGTCGTCGCCGCGGCGCTGCCGGTCGCCTTCGTCGGGGTGTTCTTCGCGTGGCCGGTCGCGTCGATCGTCGGGCGAGGGCTGTTCCCCGCCGGGATGCTCGACGTCGCCGGCATCCTCGACGTGCTGTCGCGGCCCCGCACCGTGCGCGTGGTCGGCTTCACCGTCGGGATGGCGGCGGCGGCCACCGCGATCACCCTCGTGCTCGGGATGCCGGTCGCCTACGTGCTCGCGCGTCTCCGGTTCCGCGGGCGCGGGGTGCTGCGTGCCGCGGTGCTCGTGCCGTTCGTGCTGCCGACCGTCGTCGTCGGCATCGCGTTCCGGGCGCTGTTGCGCGACACCGCGCTCGACGGCACGGTCGTCGCGATCCTCGCGGCTCTCGTCTTCTTCAACGTCGCCGTCGTCGCGCGCACGGTCGCGGTGTCGTGGGAGAGCCTCGACCCGCGCCAGGAGGAGGCCGCCCGCGTGCTCGGCGCCGGACCGGTGCGGGTGTTCGCGACGATCACGTTGCGGCGGCTGGGTCCCTCGATCGCGGCGGCGGCATCCATCGTGTTCCTGTTCTGCTCGACCGCGTTCGGCACCGTGCTCGTGCTCGGCGGGGCCCGGTACGCGACGATCGAGACGGAGATCTGGCTGCTCACGACGCAGTTCCTCGACCTGCGGGGCGCCGCGGTGCTGAGCGTCGCGCAGCTCGTCGTCGTGGTGGTGCTGCTCGCCGGAACCGCATGGGTGCAGCGTCGGGCCGCTCCGCAGCGGCGGGCGTTCGCGTCGCGACGCCCCCGTCGCCGTGACCTGCCGGTCGTCGCGGTCGCGGTCGCCGTGGGGGTCGCCCTCTGCGTGCCGCTCGTCGCGCTCGTCGAACGGTCGCTGCGCGTCGCGGGGGAGTGGAGCCTCGGCAACTACGTCGCCCTCGCCTCCACCGGAAGCCGCAACGCGCTCGCCGTGACCCCGTGGCAGGCGCTCGGCAACTCCCTCGGTTTCGCGGCCGCGGCGACGGGCGTGGCGATGCTCGTCGGTCTCGTCGCGTGCCTCCTGCTCTCCCGCACACCGCGTTCCTCGACGGCGCGGCGAGGTCTCACCGTGCTCGACGGCGCGCTCATGCTGCCTCTCGGGGTGTCGGCGGTGACGGTGGGCTTCGGGTTCCTCATCACCCTCAACACGCCCCCACTCGATCTGCGCACCTCGCCTCTGCTCGTGCCGATCGCGCAGGCGCTCGTCGCGGTGCCTCTCGTGGTGCGCACCCTGCTGCCGGTGCTGCGCAGCATCGGCAGCAGGATGCGCGACGCCGCGGCCACCCTCGGCGCCTCCCCGTGGCGGGTACTGCTGACGATCGACCTCGGCATCGCGGCGCGCGCCGCTCTCGCCGCGATCGGCCTCGCCTTCACGGTCGCGCTCGGCGAGTTCGGCGCGACGACGTTCCTCTCGCGCCCCGACGCGGCGACGCTCCCGGTCGTCGTCTACCGGCTGATCGGGCTGCCCGGGGGAGACAATGCGGGGATGGCGACGGCGGCCTCGGTGGTGCTCGCGGCGGTGTGCGTCGCGGTGGTCGCACTCGTCGAGCGGCTGCGCGTGACCACGACGGGAGCGTTCTGATGACCCTCGAACTCGACGACGTCACGGTGCGCTTCGGCGCGACCGTCGCCGTGGATGCCGTGAGCCTGCGTGTCGAGCAGGGCGAGGTGTTCGCGCTGCTCGGCGCCTCCGGCAGCGGCAAGTCGACGCTGCTGCGGGCGATCGCGGGCCTCGAACCCTGCACCGGCGACATCCGCTGGCAGGGGGAGTCGGTGATGCGGATGCCGCCCCACCGGCGGCGGTTCGCGCTGATGTTCCAGGACGGTCAGCTGTTTCCGCACCTCGACGTCGCCGGCAACGTCGGGTACGCCCTGCGGGTCGCGGGACGCCGCGACGACGCGCGCGTCGTCGACCTGCTCGAGCTCGTCGGACTGACCGGTTTCGAGCGGCGCCGGGTGACGGAGCTGTCGGGCGGCGAGCAGCAGCGGGTCGCCCTCGCCCGGTCGCTCGCCGCCGAGCCGCGACTGCTGCTTCTGGACGAACCGCTGTCGTCGCTCGACCGCGCGCTGCGCGAGCGGCTCGCCGCGGAGCTGCGCGACATCCTGACCGCCGCCGGCACGACCGCCATCCTCGTCACGCACGATCCCGACGAGGCGCGCGTGATCGCCGACCGCGTCGGCACGCTCGACCGGGGCCGACTCGTCGCCTGACTCGGCCCTCGATCGGCCGACACCCGATCGTGGGGGTCGGGCCGCCGGGGCCGCGCGGATACGCTGAAACCCATGACTGCCGGAGCCCCGCCGCGGACGAGCGAGGTTCTGGCGACCCGCATCCGCGCCGTCGCCGAGGCGCAGGCGGCCCCCCGCATCGTGGTGCTCATCGACGGCCACTCGGGCTCGGGCAAGACGACGCTCGCGACCCAGCTCGCGCAGGAACTCGGCGCCCAGCACGTGCCGCTCGACCTCTTCTACCCCGGGTGGGGCGGCCTGGAGGTCGGCAGCGCGATGGTGAAGGGGGTGCTCGACGCGCAGAGCCCCGGGTTCCGCCGCTGGGAGTGGTCGCAGAGCCGTGCCGCGGAGTGGATCGCGCTCGAACCCGGACAGAACATCGTCGTCGAGGGGTCGGGGGCGATGAGCCGGGCGAACCGGGCACTCGCGACGTTCGGCATCTGGATCCGGCTCGACCAGGCCGAGCGCAAGCGTCGGGCGCTCGCCCGGGACGGCGAGTCGTACCTGGAGCACTGGGACCGCTGGGCGGCTCAGGAGCAGCACTTCTTCCTGCGGGAGCGCCCCGACGCCCTCGCCGACGCGATCATGGACGGCCGCACCGGACAGGTCGCGTTCCGTGCCGACGCCGCGACCCCGACGGCCTGACACCGGCGGCCCGACTCAGCCCCAGCCGAGCTCGTGCAGCTGGGCGTCGTCGATCCCGTAGTAGTGGGCGATCTCGTGCACGAGCGTGATGTGGATCTCGTCGCGCAACTCGTCGAGGTCGGTGCACGCAGCCAGCAGGGGCTCGCGGTAGAGCACGATGCGGTCGGGCAGCTCGCCGAAGCCGTAGCGGTCGCGGTCGGTGAGGGCCGTGCCCTCGTAGAGACCGAAGAGGTCGAGCGACCCGTCGGCCGGGCGGTCTTCGGTGACGAAGACGACGTTGTCGAGCCCGTCGACCATCTCGTCGGGGAGTTCGTCGAGCTCCTCGACGACGAGCTTCTCGAACTCCTCCTCGGTGAGCTGCAGGCTCACGGCTGCTCCAGCAGCATGAGGATCGACTCCTGCAGGTGACCGAGCCAGGCGTACACCTCGCCCGCGGGGGTGTCGGGTACCTCGTCGCCGTCGACGCGGATGCCGAGACGGTCCGCGATGACGAGACGCAGGTCGGTGAGCAGCGGCAGCCAGCGCGCCGCGTCGTCGGAGCCGAGGCGCACCGTCTCCTCATCGAGGGCGAGCGACACCTGCGCGGCGTTCGCCGCCTTGCGGTCGACGAGGCCGGATCGCGTATACCGGCTGAACTCCTCGGCGGCGGAGTCGTCATCCCGATACGCGGCGGGGAAGAGCCGGGCGTGCGCGGGATCGGTGCCCGCGTCGCCTCCGACCACCTCCAGGTACTGGTCGATGAGCGAGCGCAGCACCCCGGACTCGCCCTCGGCGAATTCGAGCACGATCGCGTCGCCGTCGCGCGAGACCCTCATCCGTCGCTCGCCTTCGCGACGGTCGCCCACAGACCGTACTCGTGCATCGCCTCGGTGTGGCGTTCCATCTCCTCGCGCGGACCGGTCGCCACGACGGCGCGGCCCTCGTGGTGCACGAGCAGCATGAGTCGTTCGGCCTCCTCGCGCGGGAACCCGAAGTACGTGCGGAAGACGTGCGTCACGTACGACATGAGGTTGACGGGATCGTTCCAGACGATCGTGACCCACGGCACGTCGGGCGCGACCGTCGACGAGGTCTGCTCGGTGAGGTCGGGGGTGGTCCCCGTGCTCATCACAGGGACCCCCCTCGCAAGAGGGCGACCGACGGGACTCGAACCCGCGACATCCGGCACCACAAGCCAGCGCTCTACCAACTGAGCTACGACCGCCACGCGTTGCATTCGCAACCCGACGATCTTACGGCACCCAGGAGCGCCACGCCTCCACCGTCGCCGCGGACGCCCGCTGGGCCTCCTCGGAGGTCGGCCCCGGCTCGGTGATGAAGAGCGCGCGGCGGTAGTAGTCGAGCTCGCGGATCGACTCGAGGATGTCGGCGAGCGCCCGGTGGCCGCCGTTCTTCGCGGGCGCCTGGAAGTACACGCGCGGGAACCACCGCCGCGCGAGTTCCTTGATGCTCGACACGTCGACGTTGCGGTAGTGCAGGTGCGCGTCGACCCGCGGCATGTACTTGGCGAGGAAGGCGCGATCGGTGCCGATCGTGTTGCCCGCGAGCGGGGCGGTCATCGGGTCGGGCACGTGGGCGAGGATGTACTCGTTCACCTGGTACTCGGCGTCGGCGAGGCTCACGCCGTTCGGGATCTCGGCGAGCAGTCCGCTCGCGGTGTGCATCTCGCGCACCACGTCGTTCATCTGGTCGAGCACGGGCTGATCGGCCTTGATGACGACCTGGAGCCCCGGGTCGACGGGTACGAGGTCGTACCCGGTGATGACGACGGCGACCTCGACGAGCTCGTCGACCGCGAGATCGAGACCGGTCATCTCGCAATCGATCCAGACCAGCCGATCCGCGTTGGATGCCATCCGCTCAGTTTAGGCGGGCGGCCGCACGTGCACCGTCCGCGCCGGGTCGAGCAGCCCCACTTCGACGGGCTCGGGCAGCTTCGGACCGCGCCCGTCGCCGCTCGACACCTGACGCACCCGTCGCGCGATCCAGGGGAGGGCGTGTCGGCGGAACCACACGCTCGTCGGGATGCGCGGGTCGGTACCGACCTCGGCGAGCGGCTCGGGGGTGGGCAGCCCGAGGGCACGGCATGCGGCGTCGAGCAGCGCGAGATGCCCGCGGGTCGAGGGATGGAGCCGATCCTCCGACCACATCCTCCGGTCGGCGAGCCCGGGGATCGTCCACAGGTCGAGCACGCGACATCCGTGGGTCGCGGCGATCGTGCGGATGTGCGCCGTGAACGCGGCCGCCCGTCCGCGGAGGGGACGCAGGTAGGGGGAGAATCCCGGGTCGTACGCGGTCGCGAGCAGCACGGTGGCCCCCGTCGCCGCGAGGCGCGCGACGCCCGGCTCGAGCTCGGCGGCGAGCCGGTCGGGGTCGGGGCGCAGGGCCGAGAGGTCGTTGCCGCCGACGAGCACCGACACGAGGTCGGCCCGCATCGCGATCGCGGCGGGGATCTGATCCTCGACGACGTGGCG
>CAMLMQ010000154.1 GCA_946481135.1 uncultured Microbacteriaceae bacterium | reverse complement strand
GGCACCGTGTCGTCCTTCGGCAGGGTCAGCAGCGTGAGCTTGCCGTAGTCGTCGCCGGCATCCGAGTTCACCGCCAGATACCCCGTGAGGATGTTCTGGCTGCCCGCCGCGGTCGTGCGCGGGATGAACGTCGAGTACAGCGTGAACGCCGGGGAATCCCACCCGGGCAGCTGCATCGTCAGGTAGTACGGCGGCTGCGCGACCTCGGTCGTCTGCGTCGGCTCCTCCGGCGTGGTCCACGCGTCGGTGCCCGAGTAGAACTCGTTCGGGTCGGTGACGTGGTACGTCGAGAAGATCGAGCGCTGCACCTTGAACAGGTCGGCCGGGTAGCGCACGTGGGCGAGCAGGTCGTCGCTCATCTCGCTCTTGGGCGTGATCGTGCCGGGGTAGATCTTCTCGTAGGTCTGGAGGATCGGGTCCTCCTCGTCCCACGCGTAGAGCGTGACGCTGCCGTCGTACGCGTCGACCGTCGCCTTCACCGAGTTGCGGATGTAGTTGATGTCGTCGAGCGCGTAGAGCTGCGCCGGGGTGTTCGTGTCGACGATCGAGCCCGACAGCGACTGGATGCGCGAGTACGGGTAGCTCGCCGTCGTCGTGTAGCCGTCGACGATCCACACGATGCGACCGTCGACGACCGCCGGGTAGGCGTCGCTGTCGAGCGTCAGGTACGGCGCGACGTTCTGCACGCGGTCGATCGGGTTGCGGTCGTAGAGGATCTGCGAGCCGTCGTTCACCTGCTCCGAGAGCAGGATCTCCTCGGCCTGGAACTTGAGGGCGTAGATGAGGCGCGTGAAGAGCCCGTTGAGCACGGGACCACCCTCGCCCGTGAACGTCGTGCGGGCGTTGCTGTCGCCCTCCTCGCCACCCGACGGGTAGTCGATCTCGATGTTCGGGGTCTCGCCCTCGGGCGCGCCGACGATCGAGTACAGCGGCGAGTTCTCACCGAAGTAGACGCGCGGCTCGTATTCGCCGAGCTCACCCGTCGACGGGATGCCCGACTCGATGAACACCGGCTCGCCCTGCACATTGCGCTGGTTGCCGTAGGCGGCGACGACGCCGTA
Source organism: uncultured Microbacteriaceae bacterium (assembly GCA_946481135.1). The sequence continues at coordinate 6,156 of CAMLMQ010000154.1, read as the reverse complement.
GCCGTGCGTGTAGACGAGGGTGTTGTTGTACCAGGACGCACTCGCATCCTGGTTGAGCTCGCGCACCGCGATGACGGTGTCCTGCGTGCGGCCGTCGATCGTGTAGCGGTCGACGTCGAGGTCGTTCGCGAACCGGTAGTACTGGCGCACGCGCTCCAGCTGGGCGAACGTCGGCGACACCTGCGCGGGGTCGAGGATGCGGATGTTCGCCGTCGTCTCGGCGTCTTCGCGCAGAGCGCCGGGCTCGGCGGTCGAGTCGGCGCGGTACGACTGCTCCTGCACGTCGTCGAGGCCGTACGCGGCGCGGGTCGCCTCGATGTTGCGCTCGATGAACGGCGCCTCGGTCTGACCCTGGCTCGGCGCGACGAAGAGGCGGTCGACGATCGCCGGGTAGATCGACCCGACGACGAGACCCGACACGATGAGCAGCGCCGTGCCGATGATGGGAAGCCGCCAGCGGCCGATGATCGCGGTCACGATGCACAGCACCGCGACGAGCGCGGCGATGCCCGCGAGGATGGCCCGGCCCGGGATGGTGGCGTTCACGTCGGCGTACGAGGCGCCGGTGAGGATCTCGTTCTGGTTCAGCAGCGTCGCGTACTGGTCGAACCAGATGCTCACGCCCTGCAGCGCGATGTAGATCGCGGCGGTGACGGCGAGCTGGATGCGCGCGCGGCGCGTGATGCGCACCTCGCGCCCGCTCACCTGGATGCCGCCGTAGATGTACGAGGTGGCGAGCGCCGCGAGGCCGGCGATCAATACGACCGCCGACGCGTACGCGAGGATGCCGCGGTACAGCGGCAGTTCGAAGACGTAGAAGGAGATGTCGAGCCCGAACTGCGGGTCGACGTTGCCGAACGGGGTGCGGTTGAGGAACTGCAGCACCGTGTCCCAGCGGGTCGCAGTCGAGACGCCCATGAAGAGACCGAGCACGACCGGGATGCCGATCATCGCGAAGCGCCGCAGCGGTTCGATGACCTGCTGGTAGCGGTCGAGCTGGGCGTTGAGCTTCGCGTAGACGGGACGCGCGCGGAAGGCGAGGAAGATGCTGAGCCACACGAAGAACGCCATCGCGACGAAACCGATCGCGAACATGACGGCGAAGGCGGCCCACCGGGTGGTGAGCACCCCGAGGAACCCGAGCTGGTCGAACCAGAGGACGTCGCTGTAGAACCCCGAGAACACGAAGAACGCGATCACGAGGGCCGCGACGATCGCGGCGGTGATGGCGATCGCGGCACGGGTGCGGCTACGGGCGGGCGGGCTGGCGGCTGGGCGGGTCGTCGACAACGGCGGCTCCTTCGGATCCCTGGAATTCTACGGGGGGTCTGCCGCGAGAGTCCCGACCGCGAGGAACGCTCGCAGCGAACGCCCACCGGGCGATGCCGGCAGTCAGCAGCGCGGCAGGTCGGCGGTGTCGCCGTCGGCGATCCCCTCGACGACGGCGATCGCCTCGTCGAGGTCGGTGACCGCGAACACCTCCAGGTCCGCCGGGATGCGACCGTTCACCGCGTCGCAGTTCGCGCGCGGGGTGAGGAACCAGTCCGCCCCCGCCGCGCGTGCGCCGTACATCTTCTGCACGACCCCGCCGATCGCCCCGACCGACCCGTCGCCCGAGATCGTGCCGGTGCCGGCGATGTGCTCGCCGCCCGTCAGCTCCCCGGGCGTGAGCTTGTCGTAGATGCCGAGGGCGAACATCATGCCCGCGCTCGGTCCTCCGACGTTGGTGAGCTGGATCGACACCTCGAACGGGAACTCGTAGCGTGCCGCCGCGAACACTCCGATCACGGGCGACCCGTCGTCGGACGCGGCCGGGGTCACCTCCACCTCGCGTCGCTCGCCGTCGCGTCGGATGTCGAGCGCGAGCGGGGTTCCGACCCCCGCGGCGACCACGGCATCCCGCAGCTCCTCGACATCCGAGATCGCGACACCGTCGGCCGAGAGGATCTCGTCACCCTCGCGCAGCACCCCGTCGGCGGGGGTGTCGTCGACGATGCCCGCCACGACGAAGACACTCGTGAAGTCCACCCCGAGCTCGGTGAACGCCGCCGCGACCGCGTCGCGCTGCGACGTGTCCATCGCGATCGCGCTCTCCTCGTCGGACTCCTCCTCGGTCTGCCCAGCCGGGTAGACGGCGTCGATCGGCAGCACCGTACGGCTCGGGTCGAACCAGGCCGCCGCGACGTCGATCCAGCTGATCGGGCGCTCGCGCGAGCCGTCGATGTAGACGGTCAGCAGGTCCAACCGACCCGACGTCGGGTAGGTCTCCTGCCCGTCCTCCACGTCGATGAGCGGGATCGACTCGCCCTCGGCATCCTGCACCTCGCCGATCGTGTCGAACACCGGACCGGGGCGCTCGACGACGAACGGCGCCGGCGCGCTCGCGAACGCCACCGTGCCGCCGACCGCCGCGATGAGCAGTCCGAACCCGACGTAGGTGCCCCACGCTGCACGCGGACGCTCCACCGGATGCGGGCGCTCAGAGGCGAGCAGATCGTCGATCGACACCGCACCGCCTCCGTGTTCGCTTCGGGCGCAGAGCGAGCCGGGCGCCGCCTGGATGCACCGGGCTAGCGTAGTCGTCATGGCCGAGAACCCGCCGCGCGACCCCGACGACGACGACGAGGGCGACGCGACGGAGGAGTTCCGCGACATGCTGCGCGACTTCCTCGCCGGCAACACCGACGTCGACCCCGCGAAGCTCGCGAGCGCCGCGGGACTCCCCGCCGACCCCGAGATGGTGCAGCGCCTCATCGGGCAGCTGCAGCAGGCGCTGCAGAACAGCGGCGACGGCATCAACTGGGGTCTCGCCGGCGAGCAGGCCCGCGCGCTCGCCGGACGCTCCGCCGTGCCCTCGACGCCCGCGGAGCGCAGCGCGCTCGAACAGGCCCTCCACGTCGCCGCGCTCTGGCTCGACGAGGCCACCGGCATCACGAGCCTCACCGCCGAACCCGTGCTGCTCACGCGCGCCGGCTGGGCCGAAGCGACTCTTCCCGTGTGGACCCAGCTCGCCGAACCCGTCGCGAACTCGATCGCCGACGCCCTCACCGACGTGCTCGAACAGCACGCCCCCGAGGAGCTCGGCGGCATGCTCGGCGGCGCCGGGCAGCTCATGCGCAACATCGGCGGCACCCTGTTCGCGATGCAGCTCGGCCAGGTCGTCGGGCAGCTCGCCGGCGAAGCCGTCTCCGGCGGGGATGTCGGTATCCCCCTGCTCGACGGCGACACCCGCCAGGCGGCTCTCGTGCCACAGAACGTCGACGACTTCGGGCGCGGCCTCGACATCCCGCTCGACGAGGTGCGGCTCTACCTCGCGGTGCGCGAACTCGCCCACGCGCGCCTCTTCCGGCACGCCAAGTGGCTGCGCCTGCACCTGCTGACGCAGATCACCGACTTCGCCCGCGGCATCCACATCGACACCGACCGGCTCGAAGAACTCGCCGCCGACTTCGACCCGCAGAACCCCGAAGAGCTGCGCGCCGCGATGACGTCGGGCGCGCTCATCCCGCCGAAGACCGACGAGCAGCTCGCCGCCCTCGCGCGGCTCGAGACGATGCTCGCGCTCATCGAAGGCTGGGTCGACGTCGTCACCGCCGCCGCGACCACGCGTCTGCCGCACGCCGCCGCGATCGCGGAGACCGTGCGACGCCGCCGCGCCGCCGGCGGACCGGCCGAGTCGGCCTTCTCGACCCTCGTCGGCCTCGAACTGCGGCCCCGGCGCCTGCGCGAAGCCGCCGCGATGTGGCAGGCCGTGCACGACGCCGTCGGCGCCGACCGCCGCGACGCGCTGTGGGACCACCCCGACGTGCTCCCCACCGACGCCGACATCGACGCGCCCGACGCCCTCGTCGCCCGCCTCACCGGCCCGACGCCCGAACCCGACGACGTCGACCGTGCCCTGCGCGAGCTGCTCGACGACGAGAGCGGGGATCGGCCGCGCGAGGAGTGACGCGGGGCGGGGGAGGTGACCCGCCGTCTCGGAGTGAAGAGAGCGGGGACCCCTACCCCGATTCACTCCGAGACGGCGGGTCACCTCACCCTCGTCACTCGAACGTGCGGGTAGAGAGTGCGAGGGGTTGCTCGGGGCCGGCACTGTGGATGCGCGGCGCGGCGCGGGGCGCGGGTGGGGCATCCTTCCGGCATGGTGCTGCGACTCGCGGGGGATCTGCCGATCCTGTGGCGCACGCCGACGAGCGTGCAGGTCGGCTCGGACGCGGTCGCCGTGCTCGAGGGGGTCACCGACGGGGAGGCGCGGTTGCTCGCGGCGCTCGCGGCGGGGGTGTCGGCGAGCGGTTTCGAGATGATCGCAACCGCCGCGGGGGTGCCGGCCGACCGGGCGGACGCTCTGCTCGACGCGCTGCGCCCGGCGCTCGCCGCAGCCGTGCCTCGGGTGGGCCGGGTGGCGGTGCTCGGGGAGTCGCCGCTCGCCCGCCAGGTGGCGGGGCTGTTCGCGGCGGCGGGTACGCTCGCGCCGCCCGAGGAGGCGGGGCTCGTCGTGCTCGTCGGTGCGTGGGTGCTCGCGCCCGCCGACCACGCGCCGTGGCTCAACCGCGACGTGCCGCACGTGCCGGTGCTCGTGCGGGAGCGCTCGGTCGACGTGGGACCCTTCGTCGAACCGGGCGCGGGGCCGTGTCTCTACTGCGTGCACCTCGCGCGCTGCGACGACGACGCGGCCTGGCCGGCGCTCGCGACGCAGCTGCTCGGTCGGGAGGGTCGCGAACTCGATGCCGTCACCCGGGTCGAGGTCGCGGCGTTCGTCGCGCGACGGGTGGGCGAACGGCTCGACGGGGGGCGGCATCCCGGCGTCTCATGGACCCTCGATGACCGCGGCGGCGTCAGCGAGCGGACGTGGGAGCGTCACCCCGACTGCCGGTGCGCAGCTCCTGCAGGAAACGGCTGGGCGACCGCTCACCCCCGCGCGACCCGCGTCGTGCCCACGACAGGCTGAGCCGCCGCCGAGCCCGCGTGATGCCGACGTACAGCAGCCGCCGTTCCTCCTCGATCGCGTCGGAACCGCGGGCGTGCACGACCGGCAGCAGCCCCTCGGCGAGTCCGACGAGGTGCACCGACTCCCACTCCAGCCCCTTCGCCGAGTGCAGCGTGCCGAGCACGACCGCGCGCATCGGCAGTTCGCCCTTCGCCTGCTCGCGGTCGTCGAGTTCGGCGGCGAAGCGCGCGAGCGTCACGTCGTCGGGCACCGTCTCGGCGAAGCGCACGAGTGCGTCGAGCCCCGCCCAGTCGTCGCGGCCGAGCGTCGAGTGGGCGCGGTCGAGGGTCCAGCCCGCCGCCCGGGCGGTGTCGGCGACGAAGCCGCGCACGGGGTCGTCGGGGAAGCGCTGCGCCTGCACCGCGAGCGCCGACGTGAGCTTCCGCACCGCCGGGATGTCGAAGAAGGCCGTGCCGGCGAGCGACCGGGTGACGATGCCGCGCGCCGCGAACGCCTGCTCGAGCAGCACCGCCTGCTCGCCCATGCGGTGCAGCACGGCGATCTGCTCGGGCAGGGTGCCTGCGGCGAGCTCGGCGGCGACCGCGTCGGCGACGGCGGCCGCCTCCGCCGCGTCGTCGTCGTGGGCGATGGGCTCCGCGACGAGCCCGCGTCCGACAGTCGCCGCGCGGAGGTCGAGGGCGCCCGGGCGTCCGCGCATGAGGCGGTTGGCGACATCCAGGATCTGCGGGGCCGACCGGTAGTTGCGCTCCAGCCGCACCACCTCGGCGCCGGGATGCTCGCGCGCGAAGTCGAGCAGGTAGCGGCTCGACGCGCCCGCGAAGGTGTAGATCGTCTGGTTCGCGTCGCCGACGACGCACACGTCGCGGCGCTCGCCGAGCCAGAGCCCCAGCAGCCGGTGCTGCAGCGGCGAGAGGTCCTGGTACTCGTCGACGACGAAGAACCGGTACTGCGCCCGCACCCGGTCGCGGGCGAGCGGCTCGGAGTCGAGCAGTCCGCACGCGACGAGCAGCACGTCCTCGAAGTCGATCCGACGGCGTTCGTCTTTCAGATCTTCGTAGTGCTGCTGGATCTCGGCGACCGCGTCGGCGTCGAGTCCGCGCGGCAGGGGGCGGCGACGGGCCGCCTCGGCGTAGGCGGCGATGCTCAGCTCGGAGGTCTTGCGCCACTCGATCTCGCCCGCGACATCCCGCACCGCGCCGGCGCCGAGC
>CAMLMQ010000153.1 GCA_946481135.1 uncultured Microbacteriaceae bacterium | reverse complement strand
CGCGGCGCGCTACCAGGCCGAGCTCGCGAACGGTTTCGGCAATCTCGCGTCGCGCGTGATCGCGATGGTGCAGAAGTACCGGGATGGTGCGGTGCCGTCCGCCGAGCGCGACGCGGCGCTCGTCGAGCTCGAGACGAGCGTGACGGATGCCGCCCACGCGGCGATCGGGCGGCTCGCGATCCATGAGGCGCTCGCCGAGATCGAGAAGCTCGTCGACGCCCTCAACCTGTATGTGACCGAGCAGGCGCCGTGGGTGCTCGCGAAGGATCCCGCCCAGGCGGACCGGCTCGACCAGGTGCTCGCGACCCTCGCTCACGGCGTCGGCACCCTCGCGGTGCTCTACTCTCCGGTGATGCCGAAGGCGACCGCGAAGCTGTGGGCGGCGCTCGGCGAGGACGGCGAGCTCGCGGCGCAGCGGGTCGACCGGGCGTGGGATCGCGTCGGTGGCGGGACGGTGTCCGCTCTCGAACCTCTCTTCCCGCGCATCGAGCTGGAGGACGGCGCCGCGTGACGGAGCCCTTCCTGCGCACACGGCACCGCGGCGACGCCGACGCGGCGCTCGACTACCCGCCGCTGCCCGACGCCCTCACGGTGCCGGTGTACGACAACCACACCCACATGGAGATCGAGGACGGGGTGAGCTCGCTCGACTTCCGCGAGCAGCTCGACCGCGCGTCGAGCGTCGGCGTGCGCGGGGTCGTGCAGGTCGGCACCGACCTGGCGACCTCACGGTGGAGCGCCGAGATCGCCCAGCACGAGCCGCGCGTGCTCGCCGCGGTCGCACTGCATCCGAACGAGGCCCCCGAGCTCGAGGCGCAGGGGCTGCTCGACGAGCACCTCGCGGGGATCGCCGAACTCGCGGGGATGCCGCGCGTGCGGGCGATCGGCGAGACGGGACTCGACTTCTTCCGCACGGGCGAGGAGGGTCGAGACGCGCAGGTGCGGTCGTTCGAGGCGCACATCGCGATCGCGAAGGAGCACGACCTCGCGCTGCAGATCCACGACCGCGACGCACACCGCGAGGTGGTCGCGACGCTCGACCGGGTCGGCGCCCCCGAGCGCACCGTCTTCCACTGCTTCTCGGGCGACGCCGACTTCGCCCGAGAGGTCGCCGATCGCGGCTGGTACCTCTCGTTCGCGGGCACGGTGACGTTCAAGAACGCCGGACCGCTGCGGGAGGCGCTCGAGGCGATCCCGCGCGCGCAGATCCTGCTCGAGACGGATGCCCCCTACCTCGCGCCGACGCCGTGGCGGGGTCGGCCGAACTCGTCGTACCTCATCCCGCACACGCTGCGCTTCATGGCCGACCACCTCGGCACCGACCCGTCGATGCTCGGCGCGCAGATCGCGTCGAACACCGAGCTCGTCTACGGCCGCTGGGACGACGAGCCGGTGCACGCGATGTCGCCGCTCGAGAACCCGGAATGACCCTCCTCGGCCCCGCGGAGATCCGCGACCTGGCCGCGCAGCTCGATCTCACGCCGACGAAGAAGCTCGGCCAGAACTTCGTCGTCGACGGCAACACGGTGCGCAAGATCGTGCGCACCGCCCGCGTCGAGTCGGGCGACGAGGTGTTGGAGGTCGGTCCCGGTCTCGGGTCGCTCACCCTCGGGCTGCTCGAGGCGGGCGCGCGGGTGACTGCGGTCGAGATCGACCCCCGGCTCGCGGAGCTGCTGCCGCACACCGTCGAGGCGCTGCAGCCCGGCGCCCCCCTGACCGTGGTCGCCGCCGACGCTCTGCGGGCCGACATCCCGGGAGCCCCGCGCCGCCTCGTCGCGAACCTGCCCTACAACGTGTCTGTGCCCGTGCTCCTGCACCTGCTCGAGACGGTGCCGTCGCTGGAGACGGTGCTCGTCATGGTGCAGGCGGAGGTGGGGCAGCGCCTCGCCGCGCCCCCCGGGTCACGGGTGTACGGCGCCCCGAGTGTGAAGGCCGCGTGGTACGGGCGCTGGTCGCTCGCGGGAACCGTGAGCCGGCAGGTGTTCTGGCCCGTTCCGAACGTCGACTCGATCCTCGTGGCGTTCGAGCGCGACGAGCGTCCCGGCACCGAGGAGGAGCGGGTGCGCACCTTCGCCCTCGTCGACGCCGCGTTCGGTCAGCGTCGCAAGATGCTGCGGCAGGCGCTCGCCGATGTGCTCGGCGGGTCGTCCGCGGCATCCGCCCGCCTGGAGGCCGCCGGGGTCGACCCGACTTTGCGCGGAGAGCAGCTGACCGTGCGCGACTTCCTCGCGGTCGCCCGCGCCAGGGGCTGAGCGAACTTCTCAGAAAAGATGCGGAATCCTCTGCGTCCTCGCTAAGGTGAAAGTGACTCGGGGGAGTCGCGTTATCGCAGTTGCTGGGAATGCGGGCGGGATCGCTCAGGTCATCTGATCTGTTGGGGGAGTTCACATGACCGTCCTTTCTATGCGCGCGCCTGCGCGCCGCGCCTCTCGACCGTCGGTGTGGCGCCGTCTCGTCGCCGCGGCCTCGGCGGCCCTGCTCGTCGGCACCGGACTCGCTGTCGTCGCGCCGTCGGCGCCCGCCTACGCGCAGTTCCCCACCAACGAGCCCATCGTCTACCTGGCGCAGGGTGTCGGCAGCCCGGCGCGCACCCAACTCATGAGCGGCGTCCAGAGCGCGGGCCAGATCACCTTCACGAACGTCGGCATGCCGCACACGGGGGCGACCTACAACGCGATCGGGTTCAACGAGGCGGACGGCTTCATCTACGGGGTTCGGTCGCCGGCCGCGGCGGGCCAGCCCGCGCAGATCGTACGCATCGGACCGGCCGGGGGCGTCACGGTGATCAAGAACGCCGTCGTGAACTCCGTCGTCGGCGCTTTCGGGGACGTCGCCAACCGGTTCTACTACGCGTCCGGCACGACCCTGTACTGGACGAACGTCGCGGTGCCCACCGGTGCGACGGGATCGATCGCCCTCACCGGCGCGACGAGCTCGATCGCCCCGGACATGACCTGGCTCAACGGCTACTTCTGGGGTCTCAACGCGGACGGCGTCGTCAACCGCATCAACCCGGTGTCGGGAGCGGTCACGACCTTCACGATCCCCTCACTCGTCGGAACGGGGATCGCGGGCGGTGCCTTCACCTACGGCAACGGCAATCTCGGATTCTCGTTCAACGATGGCGGCATCGCGCAGATCCGGGTGACCAACCCCGGTTCCGCGACGCCCGGCCTGTCGGTGGTGTCGAGGATCGCCGGCCCGAGTTCCGGCTCGAACGACGCCACCGCCTCCCTCGGTGATCCGACCGACCTCGAGATCGTCAAGACCATGTCGAGTGCCACCGCTCTGCGCGGCGACGCGCTCGACTACGTGCTGACCGTGCGCAACGTCGGTCCCGGCGTCTCGTCGGGGCACACGGTCACCGACACGATCCCGACCGGTCTCACCGTCGGCACTCTGCCCGCGGGATGCTCCGCGGCGGGGCAGGATGTGACCTGCAGCGGCGGTCGACTGGCGGTCGGAGCGACCACCGCGTACGAGATCCCGGTCACCGTGGATGCGTCCGCCCCGCGCGGCTCCATCACCAATACGGCCAGCGTGCTGGCGAACGAGAGCGACCCGGTCTCGAGCAACAACGTCAGCAGCGCCGACTTCCGAGTTCTGGTGCCCGGAATGACGCTCGACAAGGTCGCGACCCTCGACGACGACGGGGACGGGGTCGCCGAGGTCGGAGAGACCGTTCAGTACGAGTTCGAGGTGACGAACATCGGCGACCTGCCGATCACGGGCGTCACGATCACCGATCCGCTCGTCTCCGGCATCACGCCGGTGAGCGCCGACCTCGCGGTGGGTGACTCGGTGACGTTCGTCGCCGATCCGCTGGTGGTCACCCAGGCGCACGTGGATGCCGGCGCGATCAGCAACACGGCGCAGGCGGACGGGACCACCGCGGCCGGGGCGGTCTCGGCCGGCGACTCGGCGGAGATCCTTGTGCCGGCGGCTCCCGCGCTCACCGCCGTCAAGTCGGCATCCCTCGCCGACGCCAACGGCAACGGCGTGGCCGATGCCGGTGAGACCATCACCTACACGATCCGAGCCACCAATGCGGGCAACGTGACGCTCACCGACGTCACCGTCACAGACGCCCTCCTGCCCGGGCTCGTCGAGACCGTCGACCTCGCCCCGGGCGCGGCCCACGACTTCGTGGGCTCCTATGAGGTGACCCCGGCCGACGTGCTCGCCGGCGAGGTCGTCAACTCGGCGACCGCCACGGGAACGCCTCCGACGGGGCCGCCCGTCACGTCGACCGAGACGACGACGACGACCGAGACCGTGCGAGTGGGCCTCACGGTGGTGAAATCCGCCGAGTGGACGGATGTCGACGGCGACACGCTGGTCGAAGAGGGCGACGAGATCGTCTACACCTTCGTCGTCACCAACACCGGGAACGTCACCCTCGATGCGGTCGAGATCGACGATCCCTTCCTCGAGGGTCGCTCGGTCGTCATCTCCGCGCCGGACACGTCGATCGCGCCCGGTGAGCAGTTGGTCTTCACGTCGGACGTGCTGACCGTCGCGACGGGCGACATCGTCGGCGGCGAGGTGGAGAACACGGCCACCGCTCTCGGAACGCCCGTGGGAGGCACCGAGATCGAGTCGGATCCCTCGACCGTGACCGTTCCGCTCGGGCCGGCTGCTCCGCAGATCACGCTCGACAAGCAGGCCGTGCTCTCGGACACGAACGCGAACGGATACGCCGACCCGGGTGAGTCGATCGCCTACCGCTTCATCGTCACCAACACGGGCAACGTGACGGTCGGCGACGTGCTGCTCGCCGATCCGATGTTCACCCCCGGTGAGGTCTCGCCGGCATCGTTCGCGTCGCTTCGCCCGGGTGAACAGGGCGTCTTCTCCGCCGCACTCCTGGTCGAGCAGGCCGACGTCGATGCGGGGGACATCGAGAACACGGCGACGGCGAGCGCCACCGACCCTCTCGCGGGCCCCGACCTGACGTCGAGCGACACCGCCGTCGTCGCGGTGCCGCCCGCGGCTCCCGGACTGGCGGTGGTGAAGTCGGCCGAGCTCGACGACACGAACGTCAACGGCGTCGCCGACGAGGGCGAGTCGATCGAGTACTCGTTCCTCGTCCGGAACACCGGCAATGTCACGTTGACCGGCGTCGAGGTCGATGACGCGATGTTCGCCGTGCCCCCGGTCGGCACGCTTGCTCCCCAGCAGGAGGTGACGGTGAGCGTCCCGTACACGGTCACCGCCGCCGACGTCGCGAACGGCTCGGTCGAGAACAGCGCGACGGCGACGGGAACTCCGCCCTCGGGCCCCGACATCACGACCCCGCCGTCGGAGACGTCGACCGAGACGGTCGATCCCGCGCTCGTGCTCGACAAGGAAGGCATGCTCGCCGACCTCGACGGCGACTCGCTCGCGAGTCTCGGAGAGGTGATCACCTACTCGTTCGAGGTGACCAACACCGGCAACACCCGTCTGGAGGACGTGCGCATCGACGACGACTTCGTGGTCGGGATCGCGCCCACCGTGGTGACCCTCGAGCCGGGAGCGACGTTCACGTTCACCGCGGCGTACTCGGTCACCGAGGACGACATCCTCGCCGGTTCCGTCGTGAACGTCGCGACCGCGGAGGGCACCGTACCCGGCGGCGTCGACGTGGAGTCGGACCCCGACACGTGGTCGATCGGCGCATCGCCCGTCGACGACGCCCTCCTCATCGCGAAGTCGGCGCGCATCGTCGACGACAACGGCAACACCGTCGCCGATCTCGGCGAGCACATCGAGTACACGTTCGACGTGCGCAACACGGGCAACGTGACGATCACGGGGATCGAGATCGTCGACCCCCGGGTGACGGGCCTTCCGGCGCCGTTCGACCTCGCGCCGGGCGAGTCGCGCACCGTCGTGGCCGACCTCTACGAGGTCGTGCAGGCGGACATCGACGCCGGCGAGGTCTACAACAGTGCGACGGCGAACGGCGACGGGCCGGGCGGCCCGGTCACGAGCCCGCCGGGTGAGGAGACGGTGCCGACGCCTCCGGCGGCGCCCGCTCTCGCCCTCGAGAAGTCGGTCGCGATCACGGGTCCGGTCAACGCGAACGGGGTGGCCGACGACACCGAGGAGCTCACCTACACGTTCACCGTGACGAACACGGGCAACGTCACGGTCGACGCGCTCACGATCGTCGACCCGACCGTGAGCGGCATCACGTCGCCCGACTCGGGGCCTCTGGCGCCGGGGGCGACGCGTACCTTCACCGCCACCTACATCGTCACCGCCGCCGACGTCGCGACGCCGAACGGCGATGGCGCCATCGTCAACACGGCGCACGCCGAGGCGGAGGATCCGAACGGAGATCCGGTGGCGTCGTCGCTCGCCGGCGCGTCGGTTCCCGTGGCCGACCCGGGGCTGCTCATCGACAAGGAGGCGCTGCTCGACGATGCGAACGGCAACGGCATGGCGGACGCCGGGGAGGGCATCCTCTACCGCTTCACGGTGACGAACACCGGCAACACCGAGCTCGTCGACATCGTGATCGACGACGCGCGGGTGGCGGCGTCGATCCCGGTCGGCACGATCCCGGTCGGCGGCACGGCCGTGCGCACCCTCGCGTACACCGTGACCGAGGCCGACATCGTCGCGCAGGAGCTGGTCAACAGCGCGACCGCGACCGGGTTCATCCCGGGTACCCCTCCGACGCCGGTCTCCTCGCCGGAGGATGTCGCGTCGGTCCCGCTCGCGCCCGACGAGGCGTCGGTGTCCTTGGAGAAGCGCGCGGTCCTCACCGATCTGAACGGCAACGGCCGGGCGGATGTCGGCGAGCAGATCGTCTATCGCTTCACCCTCACCAACACCGGGAGCCGCACGGTGACGGATGTGACGATCGACGACCCCATGGTCGACGCCCTCCTTCCGGCGCCGGTGGCCTCGCTCGCACCGGGCGAGTCGGTGGTCGTCGAGTCGGACCCCTACACGGTGGATGAGAACGACATCGCCGCCGAGGAGGTGCGCAACGTCGCGACCGCGACCGCGACGGGCCCGTCGGGACAGTTGAGCACCCTGCCGGCGACCGCGATCGTGCTCGTCGACGTGCCGCCGGGGCCGGGCTTGGCCGACACGGGCGCCGACCCGCGGGGGTGGCTCGTGGGTGCCCTGGTCGCGATCGGCTTCGGTGGCCTGCTCACGGCGTTCGGTCCGCGCTCGCTGCGGAGGCGTCTCACGTGACTCCGACCGGGCGGCACGCGAGCGCCGCCCGGTTCGCTGATTAGGGTGGAGGAATGATCTCCCGGGGCGGCGCACGGTCGGTGCACGTGCGGGCCCCCGGCAAGATCAACGTCTACCTCGAGGTCGGGGCGC
>CAMLMQ010000152.1 GCA_946481135.1 uncultured Microbacteriaceae bacterium | reverse complement strand
TAGCCCGCGAGGAAGCTCGACTGGTTCATCGAGTAGGCGATGGGCTTGAGGTTGGCCTCGCCCTGGTTCCAGCCGTCGATCCAGACGAACTGCGAGTCGGGGTTGGCCGTCGCGAAGTCGAAGATGAGGTTGTCGATCGAGAAGTTGAAGCCGACGGCGAAGATGACGTCGCAGCCCTCGTCGACCATCGCGGTGAGGTTCGTCTCGAAGTCCTCGGGGCTCGCCGACTCGGCGTCGGCGATCTGCACGCCGAGCTCGTCCTCCGCCTGGAGGAGTCCGCCGTACGCGGCCTCGTTGAAGCTCTTGTCGTTCCAGCTGCCCTCGTCGGAGACGGCGCAAGCCAGGTAGTCGACGGTGTCGTCGCCGCCGTTGCCCTCTTCGGGAGCGGCGCCGCAGCCGGCGAGCACCAGGGCGCTCGCGCCGGCGAGCGCGACGCTGAGCAGCGCGCGCTTACGGGTGATCAGATTCACTTGGGATCCTCCATGTGCAAAAGCCCCGACGGGAACGCCGGGGTTGTGGTGGGGACACTGTAACGCGGCGCAACATTCGCGACCACACTCGCCGGGGCGCCCGCTCGCAACGGTTACCAAACTGCGACCCGGGCGAAATGCGCGCGAAATGATCGCGCTCGGCCCCACGGCCTACAGCGGCGGGCTGAAGTCGCGCGGCGGCGTCGTCGGGCGGGCGAGCAGACCGGCCAGATAGTCGAAGAACGCCCGGTGGTCGATGGCCTCGATCACGGTCGCATTGTCGGGGAGGCCGTGAACACCCCACGACATCGCGGCGTACCCGCGCGTGAGCTCCGAGTCGGCCTCCACGTCGACCGCGTAGCGCGCGCTCGCCGACACGAGCTCGGGGTGCAGCAGCACCGCGGCCGTGAGGGAGTCGGGGTGCGTCGACCCGGGGATGCCGACCGACTCGTCGAACGCGAGCGTCGCCTCGCAGACCCGCACCACGAAACGGGCGAGCGGGGTGCCGATCTCGGCGAGGGTCGCGATCTCGTCCCGGGAGAAGAGGGCGTCGTTCAGGGTGAGCGGCGCCCACGGCACCACGACGACGTCGGAGAACCCGGCCGCGAACACGACCTTGGCGGCATCCGGATCGACGTAGAAGTTGAACTCCCCCGCGGCGGTGATGTTGCCGCGCGCGTTGTTCGACCCGCCCATGATGTACAGCGCCTTCACGTTGCCGACGAACGACGGGTCCTTGATGACGGCCATCGCGATGTTCGTCAGCGGCCCGATGCACACGATCGACAGCTCGCCCGGGTTCTCGGCGGCGAGGCGGATGAGCGCGTCGACGCCGTGCTCGGCCTGCGGCTCCAACCCGGTGTCGTCGATCGCGAGGCCGCCCCCGCCGTCGCCGTGCACGTTCTCGGCCGACACCCACTCGCGCACGAGGGGCCGTCGGCAGCCCAGGTGCACGGGCACGTCGAGACGGTCGGCGACGTTGAGCGTCATCCAGGCGTTGCGCACCTGCGCGTCGAACCCGACGTTGCCGGCGACCATCGTGATCGCGCGGAGGTCGGCGTCGGGATCGAGCAGGCCGACGAGGATGGCGACGCAGTCGTCCTGCGCGGTGTCGGTGTCGATGACGAGGGGAACGGTCACGGTCCAACGCTAGCCAGGTGGACGTGGTCGCGACGCCGCCCCACGCTCTAGCGTCGCGGCATGCTCGACCGGTTCGCCACGCTCTCCACCCCGCTCCTCGCCGACGCGTGTCTGCGCCTCGACCTTCCGGTGCGCTGCGCACCCGCGACCCTGCGCCCGCTCGTGCCCGGGTCACGGACGGCCGGACGCGTGCTGCCGGTGCGCCACGCCGGCAGCGTCGACGTCTACCTCGAAGCCGTGCTCGACGCGCGGCCGGGCGACGTGCTCGTGATCGACAACGACGCCCGCGACGACGAGGCGTGCATCGGCGACCTCGCGCTGCTCGACGCCCTCGCCGCGGGGGTCTCGGGAGTCGTCGTCTGGGGGCTGCACCGCGACACCGCCGACCTGCTCGACATCGGGGCGCCCGTGTTCAGCCTCGGCGCGTTCCCGTCGGGTCCGCAGCGCCTGGAGGCGCGGCATCCCGACGCCCTGCGCAGCGCGCGGGTCGGGCCGCACGTCGTGACGGCGCAGGATGCCGTGTTCGGCGACGACGACGGCGTGCTCTTCGTGCCGACCGCCCGGCTCGACGACGTGCTCGACGCCGCCGAGGCGATCGCGGTGACGGAACGACGGCAGGCCGACTTCATCCGCGGAGGCACGACGTTGCGCGACCAGGTGCGGTTCGGCGACTACCTCGCGGCGCGGGCGACCGAGCCTGCGCTCACCTTCCGCGACCACCTCCGCCGCGTCGGCGGCGAGATCGAGGTGTGACGCCCGGTGCGACTCAGAGCACCTCGTTGCGGCCGGAGAGCTTGAGGGCGTCGACGACGCTCTTCACCCGCTGCGCGTTCGCGGTCGTCGTGACGAGGAGCGCGTCCGCGGTGTCGACGACGATGATGTCGCGCACGCCGATGAGCGAGATGATGCGGTCGCTCTGGCTCACGACGATGCCGCTCGAGGCGTCCGCGAGCACCCGGGCGTTCGCCCCGAGGATCGCGAGGTCGTTCTTGCGCCCGCCCGCGTGCAGCTTCGCGATCGAGGCGAAGTCGCCCACATCGTCCCAGTCGAACGTGCCGGGGATGACGGCCAGGCGTCCCGCGGCGGCGGCCGGCTCGGCCACGGAGTAGTCGATCGCGATCTTCGTGAGCCCCGGCCAGAGCCGGTCGACGGCGGGTCCGCGGGTGGCGGGATCGTCCCACGCCGCGGCGAGCTCGTCGAGCGCGGCGACGAGTTCGGGATGCGACTGCCGCATCTGATCGAGCAGCACGTCGGCGCGCGCGACGAACATGCCGCCGTTCCACAGGTGCTCGCCCCCCTCGAGGTACTGCTCGGCCGTCTCGAGGTCGGGCTTCTCGACGAAGCTCTCCACGCGCAGCGCCTTCGGAGCCCCGGGGATGCCGAGCGCCTCCCCGCAGTGGATGTAGCCGAAGCCGATCGCGGGCTCCGTCGGGGTGATGCCGACCGTCGCGATGTACCCGGCGTCGGCGACCGCGACGGCCTGCTCGATCGCCCGGCGGAAGGAACGCACATCCGAGATGACGTGGTCGGCCGCGAACGAGCCCACGATGACGTCGGGTTCGCGCCGCGCGAGGATCGCCGCGGCGAGCCCGATCGCGGCGGAGGAGTCCTTCGGCTCGCTCTCCAGCACGATGTTCGCGTCGGCGAGTTCGGGGAGTTGCCCCTCGACCGCCGCGCGATGAGCACGGCCCGTCACGACCATGATCCGCTGGTCGCCCGCGAGGGGCGCGAGGCGATCCCACGTCGCACGCAGCAGCGTGCTGCCCGAACCCGTGAGGTCGTGCAAGAACTTCGGCGCGTCGGCGCGCGAGAGCGGCCAGAGTCGCGAGCCGACGCCCCCGGCCGGGATGATGCTGTAGAAGCGGTCGAGCGCAGCAGGGTGATCCGACATGGGTTCGAGCCTAGGGCGATGAACCCGCCTGCTCTTCAGCCGACGTACACCGACGCGTCACGCCGCCGTCGCCTCGCCGCCGCACCCCGGCTCGTACCGTCGCCGCATGAGGGTCGCGGTCGTGAGCGAGAGCTTCCTCCCCACGGTGAACGGGGTGACGACCTCGGTCGTGCGGGTGCTGGAGCATCTGGCCCACGGTGGCCATGAGGCGATGGTCGTCGTGCCCGCCGCCGGGTCGCCGCGCAGCTACGCCGGCTTCCCCGTGCACGAGGTGCCGGCGCTCGCCTACCGCCAGTTCCCGGTCGGCCTCCCGAACTCGCAGGTGAGCGGACTGCTCGATCGCTTCCGGCCCGACGTGCTGCACGTCGCCTCACCCTTTCTGCTCGGAGCGCAGGCGATCGCCGCGGCCAACCGGTTGGGGGTGCCGAGCGTCGCGATCTACCAGACCGACGTCTCGGGGTACGCGAAGCGCAACCGCCTCTCGGCCGCGAGCGCCTTCGCGATGCGCCTCACCCGCTGGATCCACGAGGGCGCCGACCTCACCCTCGCTCCGTCGTCGACGGCTCTCGCCGACCTGCGCGCGGCGGGCGTGCCGCGCCTCGACCGCTGGGGCCGCGGCGTCGACCTCGAGCGCTACCACCCGCGACGCCGCAGCCACGCGCGGGTCGCCGCCCTGCGCTCACGTCTCGCCGAGGGCGACGAGACCCTCGTCGGCTACGTCGGTCGGGTCGCTCCCGAGAAGAGCCTCGAGCGGCTCGCGGTGCTGCGCGGCGTCCCGAATCTGCGGCTCGTGATCGTCGGGGACGGGCCCGCGATGCCGGCGGTCCGACGCGCACTCGAGGGCATCCCGGTGTCGTACCTCGGCGCCCTGCACGGTGACGACCTCGCGGAGGCGTACGCGGCCCTCGACGTGTTCGTGCACACGGGCACGGAGGAGACGTTCGGCCAGACGCTGCAGGAGGCGCACGCGAGCGGCCTGCCGGTCATCGCGCCGCGCGCGGGCGGGCCGATCGACCTCGTCGAGACCGGGGTCGACGGCATCCTCTACGACCCCACCTCGGAGTCGGACCTGCGCGACGCCGTCGAGGGGCTCGTCGCGGCGCCCGATCTGCGTGCCCGGATGGGCGAGGCCGGTCGACGGCGCGTGCTCGGCCGGTCGTGGTCGGCGATCTGCGACGAGCTGCTGGAGCACTACGGCGCCGTCGTGACGCGGCGAGCGCTCGTCGACGCACGCCCCTAGACTGGGAGCACTGATCCACCCTGCGGCGCGCCACCCCGCTTGGAGACAATCCGTTCAGGAGCTCAAGGAGGAATCCGTGTCCACCCAGGCCGCGGCGAAGATCCGGGCCCCCAAGACCGCCCCTCTGAAGCGACCCGTCGGCACCCTGTACCGCGGCCGCGAGGGGATGTGGTCGTGGGTGCTCCACCGGATCACCGGTGTCGCCATCTTCTTCTTCCTGCTCGTGCACATCCTCGACACGTCGCTCGTGCGCATCAGCCCCGAGGCGTACAACGTCGTGATCGGCGCCTACAAGACGCCCATCATGGGATTCGGCGAGATCGGCCTCGTCGCCGCGATCGGGCTGCACGCGCTCAACGGTCTGCGCATCATCGCGATCGACTTCCTGACGATCGGACCGCGCATCCAGCGCCTCATGTTCTGGATCGCGATCGCGATCTGGGTGCTGCTGCTCGCCGGGTTCGTGCCTCGTCAGCTCATGCACATGTTCGCGGGCGGGGGCCACGGATGACCGCCGTCCCGCTGCCGAACGCCCCCCGACCCCGCCGCCGCGGCGTGAACTGGGAGAAGTGGGGCTGGCTCTACATGCGGCTCTCGGGCGTGCTCCTCGTCGTGCTGATCTTCGGCCACCTGCTCGTCAACCTGTTCCTCGGCGAGGGCGTCAACCAGATCGACTTCGCGTTCGTGGCCGGCAAGCTCGCCGATCCGTTCTGGATCGTCTACGACATGCTGCTGCTCTGGCTCGCGCTCATCCACGGCGCGAACGGGATGCGCACGATCATCAACGACTACTCGCGCGGCCGGCTTCGCCTCGTGTTCCTCGTCGCCCTCGCGGGCGCGACGATCGTGCTGCTCGTGCTCGGCAGCCTCGTGCTGACCACCTTCGACCCCTGCCCGCCGAACTCGCCGGCGGAGCTCCTGCCGCAGTTCTGCTCGACCCTGTAAGGCCCGGCCACATGGAATTCGAGGACGGAGCCGTGATCGACGGCGTCCACTACCACCAGTTCGACGTCGTGATCGTGGGAGCCGGCGGCGCCGGCATGCGCGCCGCCATCGAGGCCGGACCGCGGGCGAAGACGGCGGTCATCACGAAGCTCTACCCGACCCGCTCGCACACCGGCGCGGCGCAGGGCGGCATGGCGGCGGCGCTCGCCAACGTCGAAGAGGACTCGTGGGAGTGGCACACCTTCGACACCGTCAAGGGCGGCGACTACCTCGTCGACCAGGATGCGGCCGAGATCCTCGCGAAGGAGGCGATCGACGCGGTCATCGACCTCGAGAACATGGGCCTGCCGTTCAACCGCACGCCCGACGGCAAGATCGACCAGCGTCGCTTCGGCGGCCACACGCGCGACCACGGCAAGGCGCCCGTGCGCCGCGCGTGCTACGCGGCCGACCGCACCGGCCACATGATCCTGCAGACGCTCTTCCAGAACTGCGTGAAGCTCGGCGTCAACTTCTTCAACGAGTACTACGCGCTCGACATCGCGATGACGACCGTCAAGGGCAAGCAGCGCCCGTCGGCCGTCGTCGCCTACGAGCTCGCCACGGGCGAGGTGCACGTCTTCCAGGCGAAGTCGATCGTCTTCGCCACGGGCGGCTTCGGCAAGATCTACAAGACCACCTCGAACGCGCACACGCTCACGGGTGACGGGGTCGGCATCATCTGGCGCAAGGGCCTGCCGCTGGAGGACATGGAGTTCTTCCAGTTCCACCCGACCGGCCTGGCCGGACTCGGCATCCTCCTGACGGAGGGTGCGCGCGGCGAGGGCGCGATCCTGCGCAACGCGTCGGGCGAGCGCTTCATGGAGCGCTATGCCCCGACCATCAAAGATCTCGCGCCGCGCGACATCGTCTCGCGCTGCATGGTGCAGGAGGTCGCCGAGGGTCGCGGCGCCGGGCCGCACAAGGACTACGTGCTGCTCGACTGCACCCACCTCGGGGCCGAGGTGCTGGAGACGAAGCTCCCCGACATCACCGAGTTCGCCCGCACCTACCTCGGCGTCGACCCGGTCGTCGAGCCCGTGCCCGTGATGCCGACGGCGCACTACGCGATGGGCGGCATCCCGACGAACGTCAAGGCGGAGGTGCTCTCCGACAACGACACCGTCGTGCCCGGGCTCTACGCCGCGGGCGAGTGCGCGTGCGTGTCGGTGCACGGCTCCAACCGACTCGGCACCAACTCGCTGCTCGACATCAACGTCTTCGGCAAGCGGGCCGGCATCAACGCCGCCGAGTACGCGAAGACCGCCGACTTCGTGCCGCTGCCCGAGAACCCGGCGAAGTTCGTCGTCGACCTCGTGGCGCAGCTCAAGAACTCGACCGGCACGGAGCGCATCGCGGCCATCCGCAAGGAGCTGCAGGACGAGATGGACCGGAACGCCCAGGTGTTCCGCACGGACGAGTCGCTCGCGAAGGTCACGCAGACCATCTACGAGTTGCGCGAGCGCTACAAGAACGTCTCGATCCAAGACAAGGGCAAGCGGTTCAACACCGACCTGCTCGAGGCGATCGAGCTCGGCTTCCTGCTCGACCTCGCGGAGGTCGTCGTGTTCTCGGCGCGCAACCGCAAGGAGAGCCGCGGCGGCCACATGCGCGACGACTACCCCGACCG
>CAMLMQ010000151.1 GCA_946481135.1 uncultured Microbacteriaceae bacterium | reverse complement strand
CACGATGGGCACCCAATCCTTCTACTGGCTGCACATCGGCGACGCGACGCGCTAGACGGATCGCCGTGAGCGTCAGCCACCCGCGAAGCGCGCGACCCAGGACGTCGCCGGCGCTGCCGCGAGCTCGGCGAGCGACCCCCGCTGCACGACCCGGCCCCGCTCGACGACGAGCA
The DNA here is from genome assembly GCA_946481135.1 of uncultured Microbacteriaceae bacterium. Next base: position 7,238 of record CAMLMQ010000151.1, on the reverse strand, counting down.
GGTCGTCGGTGAGCGCCACGGCATCCGCCCGGTCGTGGCTCACGACCACCGCCGGGCCGCCGAACTGCCGCAGGTGACCCGCGAGGTCGGCGCGCACCTCGTCGCGCACCTCGACGTCGAGCGCCGCCATCGGCTCGTCGAGCAGCAGCACGGCGGGCTCCGACGCGAGGGCTCGCGCGAGAGCGACCCGCTGCGCCTGCCCACCCGAGAGCGCGCCGGGATGCCGGTCGGCGAGCGCGCGCAGGTCGAGCCGGTCGAGCCACGCCTCGGCGACCTCCCGGGCGCGGGCCCAGCCGCCGAGCCGCACCCGCTGCGCGAAGGCGACATTGTCGCGCACGGTGAGGTGCGGGAACAGCAGGAGATCCTGGAAGACGACGCCGACGCCGCGGCGCTCCGCGGGCAGCATCCCGAGGTCGCGGTCGTCGAGCCGCACCGTGCCGGTCGCATCGTCGAGGCCCGCGATCCCGGCGAGGATGCTCGACTTGCCCGCGCCGTTCGGTCCGACGACGCCGAGCACGCGACCCGCCGGCACGTCGAACGCGGCGACGACGTCGAACGCCTCGCGCGGCACCGTCAGGTCGACGGCGAGCGTGCTCACCTCACGACGCTCCGTCACCGCACCACTCCGGGCATCCACCGGTCGCGCAGCGCGAGCAGCACGACGAGCGAGACGGCGAGCAGCACGAGGGCGAGGGCGATCGCGGTGTCGGGGTCGGAGTTCATCGCGAGGTACGACGCGATCGGCAGCGTGCGCGTGACCCCGGGGAACGACCCGGCGAACGTGATCGTCGCGCCGAACTCCCCGAGCGCGCGGCTGAAGCACAGCACCGCGCCCGCCGCGACGCCGGGCGCGACGAGCGGCAGGGTCACGAGGCGGAAGACCTGCGCGGGACTCGCGCCGAGGGATGCCGCCGCGAGTTCCGAACGGCGGTCGGTGGAGCGCAGCGCGCCCTCGACCGCGAAGACGAGGAACGGCATCGCGACGAACGTCTGCGCGATCACGACGGCGGGAGTCGTGAAGGGCAGCGTGATGCCGACCTCCGCGAGCCACACCCCGACGATGCCGCGGCGCCCGAGCAGCAGCAGCAGCGCGATGCCCCCGATCACGGGCGGCAGCACCATCGGGACCGTGATCGCCGCCCGCAGCAGCCGACGCGGCACGACCGGCCAGTGCACCGAGTGGGTGAGCAGCACGGCGAGCGGGATGCCGAGCACGAGGCACGCGACGGTGCTGAGTCCCGCGGTGCCGAGCGACAGCGCGAGGGCCTCGACGACGGCACCGCTGCTCAGCAGGCCGGGAAGCTCGGCCCACGGGGCCCGGAGCACGAGCCCGACGAGCGGCAGCACGAGCAGCGCGAGGCCGACGCCCGCGAGCGCGACGACGACCGGCCCGGGCCGCCCCCTACGGGATGCCGAAGCCCGCATCCGCGAGCACCTCCCGTGTGGCGGGGGAGAGCACGAACTCGACGAACGCCCGCGCCGCCGTCGGGTTCGGCGCGTCGGTGAGCACCGCGATCGGGTAGCGGTTGACGATCGCCTCCGCCTCGGGCACGACGATGCCCTCGACGGCGCCGGCCACCGACGCGACATCCGTCCGGTAGACGAGGGCGGCATCCACCTCGCCGAGCGCGACCTTGGTGAGCGCCGCCCGCACGTCCTCCTCGAACGTGTCGACGCTCGCGGTCACGCCCTCGCCCGCCAGCAGGCGCTCCGCCGCCGCGCCGCACGGCACGGTGGGGTCGCAGAGCGCGACCGTCAGGGCGGGGTCGGCGAGATCGTCGAGGCCCGCCACCCCTCCCGGGTTGCCGACGGGAACGACGAGGGTGAGGGTGTTCGTCGCGAACACGACGTCTGACGCCGCGAGTCCGGCGTCGGCGACGGTCGCCATCGGGGCCTCGTCGGCGGCGGCGAAGACATCCGCCCGGGCTCCGGAGAGCACCTGCTCGGCGAGGGCCGACGAGCCGCCGGTCGAGATCACGACGTCGACTCCGGGGTGCTGCCGCTCGAACACCGCCGCGAGGATGTCGAAGGCATCCGTGAGGGAGGCGGCGGCCAGCACCGTCAGTCGGCCGCTCGGCGTCTCGCTCGGCTCGTCGGTCGGGGCACATCCGACGAGAAGAGCCAGCCCGACGACGGCGACGACCCTCACAGCGCCTCGACGGTGACGACGGTGGCTTTCGCGCTCGCGGCGACGAGCATCCCGGGGGCGAGTCCCAGCTCCTCGGCCGCTTCGCGCGTCATGAGCGAGACCACGCGGAACGGCCCCGCCTGCACGTCGACCCGTGCCATCACGCCGTCGACCTGCACGCGCGTCACGATGCCCGTGAAGCGGTTGCGCGCCGACGTCGTCGCGAGCGGGAACGCCTCGGCGAGCGCGGAGACGGCCGGCGACTCCTGCAGCAACGGGAGGAGGTCGGTCCCGGCGATGACGCGGCGTCCATTCTCGCCCGTGCCCGCCGGAAGCCGCCCGGCATCCACCCACCGACGCACGGTGTCGTCGCTGACCCCGAGCAGCGCCGCAGCCTGCCGAATGGTGAACTCCGTCACGCCGCCATCCTCGCACGAAACCCGCACATGCGGATCCTTGGCCCTAGTTACGCCGCATCTGCGAGAGTCCTGAGGCGCGGATGTCCCACGTCTCCCTGCGCCGTTCAGGAGATGTCACCCGCGGGCGTGCGAGCCTGACACGCGAGCGCCGTCATCCTGAACCGCGCAATCGTGTCCACCCGGTCGACCCGCACCGCACCCGCACGGCAGCCGGGCGAGCGCGCACCGCGACACGCTGGAAGGATGGGAACATGCCTGTCGACCCCGGATCGCCTCGCTACGCGCGGCAGCGCATCCTCGCCGGGTTCGGGGCCGACGCGCAGCGTCGCCTCGCCGACGCGCACGTCGTCGTCGTCGGGGCGGGCGGCCTCGGAAGTGCGCTGCTGCCGATCCTCGCGGCCGCCGGCGTCGGGGCGATCACGATCGTCGACCACGACACCGTCAGCCTGTCGAACCTGCACCGGCAGACGCTGCATCTGCCCGCCGACCTCGACCGCGGCAAGGCGCGCTCCGCCGCCGGACGACTGGCCGCCCTCTCCCCCGAGACGCGCCTCACGGTCGTCGAGTCGCGCTTCGAGCCGGGTGCGACCTTCGACCTGCTGCTCGACGCCGACGTCGTCGTCGACGCGACCGACAACCCCGCCGCGCGCTATCTCGCGAACGACGCCGCCGCGATCCGCGGTATCCCGCTCGTCTGGGGCTCCGCGCTCGGCTACGGGGGCCAGGTCGGCGTCGCGTGGGACGAGCGAGGCGTCGACTACCGCGACCTCTTCCCCGACGAGGGCGACGCCACGACCGGCGACACATGCGACGTCGTGGGGGTGTTGCCGAGCGTGCCCGCCGTGATCGGATCGATGATGGCGACCGAGGTGCTCAAGCTGCTCACCGGCATCGGGGAGCCGCTGCTCGGCCGCGTCGCCGCGTACGACGCCCTCAGCGGGCGCACCCGCGAGATCGAATACCGCCGCGACCCGGACGCCCCGCGCCCCGGGTCGCTCGAGGAGAGGACCGCGAGTCGCGTGGACATCCCCGACCGCACCATCAGCCCGGAGCAGCTGCGCGACGAGCTCGCGAGCGCCACCCCGCCCGTGCTGCTCGACATCCGCGAGCCGTGGGAGACCGAGATCGTCGCGATCCCCGGGGCGACGCTCATCCCGATGGGGCAGATCTCCGACGTCGTGACGCAGCTCGACTCCGACGCCGACACCGTCGTCTACTGCCACCACGGGGTGCGCAGCGCCCAGGTGCTGCAGTTCCTCGTCGCGAACGGCTTCACGAACGCCCGGCACCTGACGGGCGGCGTCGACGCCTACGCGTCACGCGTCGACCCGTCGTTGCCCCGGTACTGACCCATGGCCCGCACCCCCGTCGCCGAGCACGAGGGACGCGTGCGCGCGCTGCTCGCGCCGCTGCGCACCCGGGATGCCGAGAGCATCCCGGTGGGGGCGGCGCTCGGGCGGGTGCTCGCGACCGCCGTCGCCTCCCCGATCGACCTGCCGCCGTTCCGCAACTCGCAAATGGACGGGTTCGCGGTGCGCTCCGCCGACGTCGCCCCCGGGGCCGCCTTGCCCGTCGCGGGTGAGGTCGCCGCCGCCGCGGGGACACCCGCCCCGCTCGCCCCGGGCACGGCGGTGCGCATCATGACGGGCGCCCCCGTTCCCGAGGGGGCGGATGCCGTGGTGCCGGTCGAGGACACGGCGACCGACGACGGGCAGGTCACGATCGCATCGGCGTGGGCCGCCGGGGCGTACGTGCGCGAGGTCGGCTCCGACCTGCGGGCCGGACAGGAGTTGCTGCCCGCGGACCTGCGCCTCGGCCCGCGTCACCTCGCGGCGCTCTCCGCGGCGGGCATCACCGAGGTGCCGGTGCGGTCGCGGGTGCGCGTCGCGGTGCTCTCGACGGGCTCGGAACTCGTCGCCCCCGGCGAGCCCCTCGGCCCCGGGCAGATCGCCGACTCGAACGGCACCGCGCTCGCCGCCGCGAGTCGCGATGTCGGGGCCGAGATCGTGCTCGAGGGGCGGGTCGTCGACGACGCCGACGCCTTCGCGGCACTGCTCGACGCGGCCGTCGCGGCGGAGGCGGAGCTCATCCTCACCTCGGGCGGCATCTCGATGGGGGCCCACGAGGTCGTGCGCGAGACGCTCGAACCGCTCGGCGCGACGGTGGATGTGCTCGCGATGCAGCCCGGCGGACCGCAGGCGATCGCGGCCTACCGCGGCATCCCGGTCGTGTGCTTCCCCGGCAACCCGGTGTCGAGCCAGCTCTCGTTCCTGCTCTTCGTCGAACCGGTGCTGCGCGACGTCGCGGGTCTACCCGACCGCATCCGGGTGTCGCGCGTGCTCGAGGCGCCGATCACGTCGGTGCCGGGCAAGCGGCAGTTCCTGCGCGGACGGGCTCTGCCCGACGGTCGCGTCGAGCAGGTCGGCGGCACGTCGTCGCACCTCGTCGCCGCGCTCGCCGCCGCCGATGTGCTGCTCGACGTCCCCGAGGACGCGACCGAGCTCCCCGCGGGCGCGACTGTGGAAACCTGGGAGCTATGAGCGACACCGGCGGGCTGACCCACCTCGACACGGAGGGCCGCGCCCGGATGGTCGACGTCGGCGGCAAGGCCGTCACACGCCGCGTCGCCGTCGCGACGGGACGCCTCGACACGACCCCCGACGTGGTCGCGCTCGTCGTCTCGGACGGGCTGAGGAAGGCCGACGCGCTCGCGACCGCGCGGATCGCGGGCATCCAGGCGGCGAAGCGCACGAGCGAACTCATCCCGCTCGCGCACCTGCTGCCGCTGGACTCCGTCGTCGTCGAGTTCGAGCCGTCGCAGTCGTCGATCGGCATCCGCGCGACCGTCGCCGTCACGGCGAAGACGGGCGTCGAGATGGAGGCGCTCACGGCGGTGGCCGTCGCGGGACTCACCCTGCACGACATGGTGAAGGCGATCGACCCGGGCTGCGTGCTCGGCGAGGTCCGCCTCGTCGAGAAGACGGGCGGCAAGCACGGGCACTGGACTCCCGACGGGTCGCACGGGCCCGCGGCGTCCGCGGCGTCCGCGGCTCGGGGTGCCGGCGTCGTCCTCGTCGCGTCGACCGGCGCCGCGGCCGGCACTCGGGAGGACCGCACCGGGCCGGTGATCGTCGAGTGGATGCGGGCCCACGGCTACGTCGTCGACGAACCGGTCATCGTGCCCGACATCGACATCGAGCGGGCCCTCGCCGCCGCGGTCGCCGGGGCACCCGCACTCGTCGTCACGACGGGCGGCACCGGCATCCACCCGCAGGACCTCACCCCCGAGGCGACACGTGCCGTGCTCGACCGCGAACTCCCGGGCATCGCGGAGGCGATCCGCGCGGCGGGGCGTGCCGTGACCCCGACGGCGGCGCTGTCGCGGGCCCTCGCCGGGCTCGCCGGCTCGACGATCGTCGTCAACCTGCCCGGCTCCCCGGGCGGCGTGCGCGACGGTCTCGCGGTGCTCGAGCAGCTGCTGCCGCACGTGCACGACCAACTCGACGGAGGCGGACATGAGTGAACCCGTGGCGCTGATCGTCACCGACCCGATCGACCGGGCGTGGCTCGAAGCCCAAGTGTTGACGGACGCCGACGGCGCGCTCGTCGTGTTCGAGGGGGTCATCCGCGACCACGACCACGACGCGGCCGTGTCGAGCCTCGACTATCGGGCGCATCCCGACGCCGAGCGCTTCCTCGCCGACGTCTGTGCGTCGGTCGCGTCGGAGGCGGGGCTGCGCGTCGCCGCCGCCCACCGCATCGGGCATCTGAGCATCGGGGATGTCGCGCTCGTCGCCGTCGTCGCCGCCCCGCACCGTGCGGAGGCGTTCGCGGCGTGCGCGAAGCTCGTCGACGAGATCAAGCAGCGCGTCCCCATCTGGAAGCGTCAGCACCTCGCCGACGGACCCTCCGAGTGGGTCGGACTCTGAGCCGTCCAGGGCTTACTCCGCACTTCTGCGCCTGCTCCGCGGAAATTTCGCGGAGCAACGCGAGATCGGCGGAGCAAGCCTGCTGCGCGAGCCCGCTCAGCCGCCCGAGAAGGGCGGAAGGATGTCGACGCGAGACGTGATCGTGCGCGCGGGGTCACGGGTGACGACGCCGTCGACGAGGAACGACCCCTTCGCGAGCACCGCGGCCATCGCCGGGTACCGGGCCAGAAGGGCGTCGCTCAAGTCGCCCACCGTCCCGACCGTGAGCATCTCCTCGTCACGACCCGCGGCATCCGCGGCGGCCGCGAAATAGCGCACGAGCACGCTCGACGACTCAGCCACCGATCGCCCCCATCGACCGGGCGGGCCGCGCGAAGTCGGCGGCGTCGATGCCGTGCCCGGCCTGCTTGTTCCACATCGCGGCGCGCCAGCGGTCGGCGAGCTCGGCATCCGAAGCACCGCCGCGCAGCATCGCTCGCAGGTCGGTCTCGTCGTCGCCGAAGAGGCACGAGCGCACGGTGCCCTCGGCGGTGAGGCGGGTGCGGTCGCACGCCTCGCAGAACGATCGCGTGACCGAGGCGATGACGCCGACCGTCGCGGGGCCGCCGTCGACCGTCCACTCCTCCGCCGGAGCCGACGGGTCCTCGCGGCCCGCGGGGGTCAGGGTGAACCGTCGACCGAGTTCGGCGAGCAGCTCCTCGGCCGAGACGAGGTTGTCGCGCCGCCAGGTCTCGTCGGCGTCGAGCGGCATCTGCTCGATGA
>CAMLMQ010000150.1 GCA_946481135.1 uncultured Microbacteriaceae bacterium | reverse complement strand
GTCATCGACGGACCGCAGAGCGTCATCTGGGACGAGGCCGAGAACCGGCTGCACGCCCAGAAGGCCCTGCTCGTCTGGCTGCTGCGGAACTCCGCCGCGTGACGGGCCTACATCCCCATGTTGAGGATCGACGGATCGCTCAGCACGACGCTGTAGAGCGCGCCCCAGAAGATGATCGCGGCGACCACGCCGGCGACGAGCGGAACCCAGAACGCGATGCGCTTCGTGACGAGCAGCAGGATGCCGACGCCCACGGCGACGAGGTACAGCACGACGTGGCTCACCGCGATGACCGCGGGCGCGGCGCCGACGGTGCCGTTCCAGCCGCCGAGCCCGTACTGACGGAACGCCTCGTCGAAGATCTCCTTCACGAGCACCGGGTCGGCGAAGAGGGCGGCGTAGATGAGCCCGATGCCCATGCCGAAGAGCCCGAGCACGAAGAGGATGATCGTGAGCACGACGTCCCAGGTGCGGCGGCGACGCGGCTGCGGGGCGCCGGGCGCGCCGTAGGGCGCCGCATACGCGGGGGCGCCGTAGGCCGGAGCGCCGGGCGTCGGAACGACCGGAGTCTGCGGGTACTGGTAACCGGGGATGCGCTCGCCGTAGGCGGGCGGCGGCAGCGGATCGGCGGCGGCGGGCTGAGCGGGCGGCGGCGGTGCGACGGGCTGCTGCGGCGCGGGGGGCGCGGGCTCGCCGTACGTGAACGACGGAGCCGGCGGCACCGGGGGAGTCGGGTCGGACGGTGAGTTCGGCTCGGACATGGCCCCACCCTACCCATCCCTAAACTGATCAACGGCACTAACAGGAGAGACACACATGGCACAACGCGTGGTCCTCGCCTACTCGGGCGGACTCGACACCTCGGTCGGCATCGGCTGGCTGAAAGACGCCACCGGCAAGGAGGTCGTCGCTCTCGCGGTCGACGTCGGCCAGGGCGGCGAGGACATGGACGACATCCGTCAGCGCGCCCTCGACTGCGGGGCGGTCGAGTCCGTCGTCGTCGATGCGAAGAACCAGTTCGCCGACGACTTCCTCATGCCCGCCCTCAAGGCGAACGCGATGTACCAGAAGCGCTACCCGCTCGTCTCGGCCCTCAGTCGTCCGCTCATCGCCCAGCACCTCGCGCGCGTCGCGAAGGAACTCGGTGCCGACGCCGTCGCGCACGGCTGCACGGGCAAGGGCAACGACCAGGTGCGGTTCGAGGCGGCCGTCGCGGCCCTCGCGCCCGACCTGACGAGCATCGCGCCCGTGCGCGACCTCGCCCTCACGCGCGACAAGGCGATCGTCTACGCGGAGGAGCACAACCTCCCGATCCAGCAGTCGAAGAAGAACCCCTACTCGATCGACAAGAACGTGTGGGGCCGCGCCGTCGAGACCGGCTTCCTCGAGGACCCGTGGAACGCCCCGATCGAGGACCTCTACGAGTACACGCAGGACCCGTCGGCCGACGGTCCCGCGGACGAGGTGACGATCACGTTCGACCAGGGCATCCCGGTGGCGATCGACGGTCAGCCGGTCACCGCGCTGCAGGCGGTCGAGCAGATGAACCGCATCGCGGGGCAGCACGGCATCGGGCGCATCGACATCGTCGAGGACCGACTGGTCGGCATCAAGAGCCGCGAGGTGTACGAGGCGCCCGGCGCGCTCGCCCTCATCGCCGCCCACGAGGAGCTCGAGAACCTCACCCTCGAGCGCGACGTGAACCGCTACAAGCGCAAGATGGAGGCCGACTGGGCCGAGCTCGTCTACGAGGGCCTGTGGTTCTCGGGACTCAAGCGCAGCATGGACGCCTTCATCGACGACACCCAGCGCCACGTCTCCGGCGAGATCCGGATGACGCTGCAGGGCGGTCGTGCCGTCGTCACGGGGCGGAAGTCGGAGCAGTCGCTCTACGACTTCTCGCTCGCGACCTACGACACGGGCGACACGTTCGACCAGTCGCTCGCGAAGGGCTTCATCGAGATCTGGTCGCTGCCGTCGAAGATCTCGGCCCGGCGGGATCTGAGCTCCTGATGGCGAAGCTCTGGGGCGCACGCTTCGCCGGGGGCCCCGCCCCGGAGCTCGCCGCGCTCAGCCGCTCGACGCACTTCGACTGGGTGCTCGCGCTCTACGACATCCGCGGGTCGCTCGCGCACGCCGTCGCGCTCGCCGAGGCCGGGCACCTCACCGCCGACGAGCTCGTCGGGATGCGCGAGGGGCTGACCGAGCTCGCCCGCCGTGTCGAGTCGGGAGAGCTCGGTCCCGGTCCCGACGACGAAGACGTGCACGGCGCGCTCGAGGCCGCCCTCGTCGAGATCGTCGGGCCCGAGCTCGGCGGCAAGCTGCGCGCCGGGCGCAGCCGCAACGACCAGATCGCGACGCTCATCCGCCTCTACCTGCTCGACCACGCGGACGTGATCGCCGCGCAGGTCGTGCGGCTCATCGACGCGATCGCGGCGCAGGCGTCCGCGCATCCGGATGCCGTGATGCCGGGTCGCACGCACCTGCAGCACGCGCAGCCGATCCTGCTCGCCCACCATCTGCTCGCGCACGCGTGGCCGCTCGTGCGCGACCTGGAGCGCCTGCGTGACTGGCGGGTGCGCGCCGGCGGATCACCGTACGGGGCGGGCGCCCTCGCGGGCGGTGCGCTCGGGCTCGACCCGCGGGTCGTGGCGCGCGAGCTCGGGCTCGGCGAGCCGCTGCTCAACTCGCTCGACGCGACGAGCGCCCGGGATGTCGTGGCCGAGTTCGCCTACATCGCCGCGCAGCTGGGCGTCGACCTGTCGCGCTTCGCCGAGGACGTCATCCTCTGGGTGACGCGCGAGGTCGGGTTCGCGCGTCTCGACGACGCCTACTCGACGGGGTCGAGCATCATGCCGCAGAAGAAGAACCCCGACATCGCCGAGCTCGCGCGCGGCAAGGCGGGACGCCTCGTCGGCAACCTCACGGGGCTGCTGACGACCCTGAAGGGTCTGCCGCTCGCGTACAACCGCGACCTGCAGGAGGACAAGGAGCCGGTCTTCGACTCCGTCACGACGCTCGAGGTCGTGCTGCCCGCCTTCGCGGGGATGGTCGAGACGCTGACCTTCGACACCGAGCGGATGCGCGAACTCGCGCCGCAGGGCTTCTCGCTCGCGACGGATGTCGCCGACCACCTCGTGCGACGGGGCGTGCCGTTCCGCGAAGCGCACGAGATCGCGGGCGCCCTCGTGCGGCTCTGCGAGGAGCGCGGGCTCGAGCTGCACGAGCCGTCGGACGCCGACTACGCGGCGATCGACCCGCGCCTCGGCCCCGACGTGCGGGAGGTGCTCACGGTCGACGGCTCGATCGCGTCGCGTTCCGGCGTCGGGGGGACGGCGCCCGACCGGGTCGCCGAACAGCTCGCCGCCCTCACCGCCGCGGTGCGCGGCCTCGTCCCGAAGGAGCTCGTATGACGCTGTCCGGTCGCGGGGATGCGAGCGAGAAGCGCGAAGCCGCCCGGCTCGCGCGCCAGGAGCGGGAGGCGCGGTCGGCCGCGAAGCGCCCCTGGCAGCTGCCGCTGATCATCGGTGTCGCCGTCGCCCTCGTGGTCGTCGCGATCGTCTGGACCGTGGTCTTCTGACCCGAGGCGTCGACGCGGGCGGGCTCGACCTGACCCGCTCGTCGGTCGAGGTGGCGCCGCGGCTGCTCGGGGCGGTGCTGCACGGCCGTGGGGCGAGTCTGCGCATCACCGAGGTCGAGGCCTACCGCGGGGCCGACGATCCCGGCTCGCACTGCTACCGCGGTCGCACACGCCGCAACGCCACGATGTTCGGCCCCGCGGGCCACCTCTACGTGTACTTCACGTACGGCATGCACGTGTGCGCGAACGTCGTCTGCGGCACCGACGGCGACCCGATGGGGGTGCTGCTGCGGGCGGGCGAGATCGTGTCCGGGGTCGACGCGGCCCGTGCCCGACGGGTCACGTCGGTGAGCGACGCCGACCTCGCGCGCGGCCCGGCTCGCCTCACGGTCGCCCTCGGCATCCGTCTCGACGACGACGGCACGCGGCTGGGGGAGGAGTTCCGGCTCGAGCCGCCGCCGCATCCCGTCGCCCCTGTCGCGAACGGGCCGCGCACGGGCGTGTCGGGGCCGGGCGGCTCGGCCGACTTCCCGTGGCGCTTCTGGATCCCGGGCGACTCGACCGTGTCGCCGTACCGAGCCCACGTGCCGCGGCGTCGCGGCTGAGCGACTACAGGCCGAAGGCGACGAGACCCGGCAGCACGATGAGCGCGCCGCACGCGGCGGCCCAGATCATGCTGACGAGGGTGCCGATGATGAAGCGCTCACGCGCCTCGGGGGCGTCGAGTTCCGAGAACCGGCCGAGGCCCTTGACGGCGATGACCGCCGCGACGATCTCGAAGCGTCCGACGGCGATCGCTCCGACGACGGCGATGCGCTCCAGATACCCGATCCACGTGCCGCCGCGCAGCACCTCACGGGTGCGGGTGGCGCTGCGCGCGCCCGACGCGGTGGCCTCCGGCACGAGGATGCCGCCGTGCTCGCCGCCCGCGACCGTGTCGCCGCGCGACGCCCGCGTGAGCACCCAGACGGTGAGCGGGTTGCCGCCGATGATCCCGAGGGCGGCGAGGCCGAGCGCGACGAGGGCGGGCAGCACGGGCGGCGTCGGCATCTGCACGCCGAGCACGAGAGCGAGGATGCCGAGGCCGACCGGCAGCATCCCGAACAGCGCGAGCACGGGCTGCTTGGTGCGGATGGCGATGATCGCCACCGCGACGGCGGCGAGCACGACGAAGAGCGCACCGGTCCAGCTGACGATGCCGGTGACGGTCGGGAGCGAGATCATCCCCCGATCCTCGCATCCGCCGCGCCCAGCAGGGCGACGAGGGCGTCGCGTGCCTGCGTGTCGAGCGCGAGCCGCGCGGTCTGCGCGCGCTGACTCGCGGCCTGCGTGCTGATGCCGAGTCGCCCGGCGGCGTCGGTGAGGGTCAGGTCGGGGGAGTCGTCGAGCAGGTCGGCGAGCTCCCAGCCCTCCGGGGTGCGCCGCTCGCGGAGGGCGAGGAGCAGCCCCACGAGCGGGTCGAGCCGGGCGGTCTCGTCGGGGTCGGTGGCGACGAGCGCGAACCGGGTGGGGCGTCGTTTGGCGGCGGTCACGGCGTCCCGGGCGGCGACGAAGGCCCCGCCCGTGAGGGCGCGCACGCTGTCGCCCCGGGGTGGACGGACCTCCCCGATGCCCAACCCCGCGCTCCAGTGCCCGGCGCGCACGAGGGAGAGGGCGATGTCGAGCGCGGTGCGGGCATCCTCGGTGGCGAGCTGGAATTCGTCGCCGGCCGTGCGCTCCGGCGCCCCGGTCAGCCGCGCGCCGTGGCGGTCCTGCAGTCCGCGGATCGTCGTCGGCACGCGGTCGTCGTCGTGACGACTGTCGATCTGGTCGACGGTGAGGGCGAACATCCGTCAAGGATAGAACCTTGAGAATCGATTATCAAGGCAGGAGGCTTGACAGTCTGCCGGGCGGTGCGGTCAGCGACCGCCTCCGCCGCCTCCGCCGCCGCCTCCGCCCGAGAAGCCGCCCCCGAACGACCCGCCCGAGAAGCTCGACCCGCCCGAGCCCGACGAGCTCGGGGTCGGCGTCGTCGCGAACGAGCTCGACGAGTAGGAGCGGCCGAGGGTCGACACCGCCACGATCCCCGACGCGAGCCCCAAGTTCGACGACGGCGGCACCGTCTCGTCGTAGTGCGCCGCGAGCACGTCCGCCCACTCCTTCTCGACTCCCCACACGATCGCCCAGGGCAGCAGCCGCTCGTAGAGCCGCACGACGGCGCGCGCGTCGCCCGGATCGATGCGTTCCCGCACGGCGCCCTCCGGGCTCTGCAGCACGCGCAGGCGGTCGGCTTCGGCGAGACGCAGATAGTCGCGCAGCCCGAGCAGCTGCTCGTAGGCCGCCGTGCCCTTCGCGGTGCGGCGCACCGGCTTGCCGCTGAACCCCATGACGAGGATGCCGCCCACGATTCCGACGACGATCTGCACGGTGAGCAGGGGCGAGCCGACGTTCATCGCGCCGCACCAGATCGCGAGGCCGATGCTGCCGAGCACGACGACGAGGGCCGGCCACAGGATCAGGCGGCTCAGCGGACTCTTGGGGCCCTGCGCGCGGTACCCCTTCGAGGTGACCTCGCCGGCCGCCTGCGCGGTGAGCGAGGCGACCCGGTCGCCGAGCTTCCGGTTCGAGCGGTCGAGCACGAGTGTCGCCCCGTCGACGGCCTTCTTCGCTCCGAACAGCTTCTTCACCGCGACCGCGTCGGCGCCCTGCGCCGAGGCCGCGTCGACGAGTTCGAGCGTGAAGCGCCGGTTCTCCGGGGCGTCGGGATCCTCGACGAGCCGCGCGACGCCCTCCGTCGCGAGGCGCACGAACTGCGCCGGCAGCGCGGCTCCCGGGCGCCCGACGAGGTTCGCCGCCGCCATCACGCCGAGCTCGTCCGGGCCCTCGTATTTCGGAATGATGATGCCGCGCCCGGGGGCGTCGACCCACAGCACACGTCGGAACACCGCCGCGAGCACGGCGGCGACCGCGAGGATGCCGAGCAGCACCCACGGCAGCACCGTGACCGGCCACGACTGCTCCAGCGGCGTGGGCGAGCGGAATGTGCCCGGCTCGAACCCGATCGCCATCGTCGCGTTCTGATACGGCCCGAGCGCGCCGGCATCCATCGCGAATCCGTCGCCGTCGCGCACCAGGTCGCAGCCCGCGGTCGACCCCGCGGCGCCCGCGTAGCACGCGGCCGCGCCGGTGAGCGCCGCCTCGAGCCCCTCGCCGAGACGCACGTCCGCGGTCACGGACCCGAACGGCTGCGCCCACCCGGTGCCGTTGACGTCCCAGTAGAACTCGTCGGATCCGGTATCGGCGAACGGCAGCACGACGTCGCGGGCGGCCCACTCGATGACGTACGTCGTGCGACCCTGCACGTAGTCGTCGGTGCCGAGCGCGAGCGAGACGAACTCGGTGCCCGCGTCGTCGCTCCATGTCGAGCGCTCGAACGGCACCGGGTCGCCGTTCTCGTCGGTCACCGACACCACGGTCAGACCCCGGTCGACCTGCCCGAAGCCGTCGACCCGTTCCCGGGTCGGCAGGTCGCGGATGATGCCGCGGTTCTGATCGAAGTCGGGGAACACCGCGACGAGCGTCTCGACCGCGTGCAGGCGAGAGGTTCCGTCGGCGTCGCGGTCGAGCGTGAAGTCGACGTGCATCGACTCGAACTCGAAGTCGTTCACGTCGGCCGAGGCGGCCGGTCCGGTCAGGATCCCGAGGGCGGCGACGGTGAGGGCCGCGCCGGCGGCGACGAGGCGGGGAAGCACCGTCCCACCCTAGCCGGGCGGGTAATCTGTCCCGGTGTCCGACTCCGCCGTGCTCGCGCAGCAGCGCAACGACCCGTCCTTCGACGACGTGTGGGACGAGCTGGTCTATCGCGGGCTCGTGCACGTGTCGACGGATGCGGGCGAGCTGAAGAAGCTGCTCGCCGGGCCGCCGATCGTCTTCTACTGCGGATTCGATCCGACCGCGCCGAGCCTGCACCTCGGCAACCTCGTGCAACTGCTGCTCA
>CAMLMQ010000149.1 GCA_946481135.1 uncultured Microbacteriaceae bacterium | reverse complement strand
CCAGACGCAGCGCCTCCGGATCCCGGTCGATCCCGACCAGGGTGAGTTCGGGGAACCTCCGCAGGAACGCCTCGGCGTGCCCGCCGAGACCCAGGGTGCCGTCGACGAGCACCGCGTCGGGACGGTCGAGGGCGGGCGCGAGCAGCTCGAGGCAGCGCTCCAGCATCACGGGGATGTGGAGCGCGTCGGCGTCGGCGGAGTTCGGGGTGTCGTCGTTCATGATCCGTGGAGCCCGATCGGGAGGATCCGATCCCCATCCGCTGCGACCTGGCTTCGGGGAAGGGAAGCCAGGGTGCGCGGCTGAGGGTCGCATCCACCCGGTCAGAAGAGGCCCGCGATCACCTCCCCGTCGGCGGCGGCATAGCCGGTCTCGGTCGCGGCGTAGAACTCGTCCCACGCGGCGCTGTCCCAGATCTCGGCGCGCGTCCCGGCGCCGATCATCGTCAGTTCCCGCTCGAGGCCCGCGTAGTCGCGCAGCATCGGGGGCACGGTCACCCGGCGCTGCTTGTCGGGGATCTCCTGCGTCGCCCCGGAGAGGAAGAGGCGGATGTAGTCGCGCCCCTCCTTCGTCGTCACGGGGGCGCTCGCCATCCGCTCGTGCACCTTCTCGAACTCGCGCTCGCTGTACACGAAGACGCAGCGGTCGACGCCGCGGGTCATGACGAGGCCGCCGGAGAACTCGTCGAAGAACTTCGCGGGGAGGACGAGCCGCCCCTTCTCGTCGAGCTTCGGCGCGAAGGTGCCCAGCAACATGCGGCCACCCCCTCTTGCTCCGGCCAGACTGCGAGGTTGTCACCCACTTTACTCCACTTTCCTCCCCAAACAACCACTTTGCGCCCCAATTCCTCCCCGACGCCCCCTTGTGGGGTCACGGCACTCCCCGGCGGGCACCGATTCGCGGCGAGGACCCCGGACGACGCACGGGCACGCGACGCGGATCGGCCCACCTGACGGCGGCCTGGCAGCCGGCATGCGCGCACACAGAAATCGGGATGCGCGCAAAAAAAAAGACCGACCCGAAGGTCGGTCTTTCTCGATGAAGTCGGGGGGGCTCAGCCCTCGTCGCGCCGCTGCTGCTCCCAGTGCTCGCCGAGCTGGTCCATGAGCCCGGGACGACGCGGGGCCCCGTCACGCGGGACGGTGAAGCGTCGCGGCGGGGCGAGCCCGAACATCGCCCCGGCGAACATCACGCCGAAGCCGAGCACGCCCACGAGCGGCTGGCGCACGACGACACCCACGATGAGGAGGACGAGCCCGACGACCCCGGCGATGATCGCGATCGCGATCGCGCCGTAACTCGCGCGGCCTCGAGGACCCACGGTGGCGACGTCGTCGGCATCGTGGTGGTAGAGGCTGCGCTCCATCTCGTCGAGGAGGCGCTGCTCCTGTTCCGAAAGTGGCATGGTGGGCTCCTTATGCCGCCGGGAAGATCATTGTAGGACGCCGACACCTGGATAAGGTAGGCGCGTGCCTGAGAGTCCGCGGTTAGTGGATCTCGTCCAGTCCCGCCTCGACGGCTTCCTCGCCGAACGGGCCGCCGAGTTGCGGGCCGTGTCCCCCGACCTCGCGGTGCTCGACGAGGCGGCGCAACGCTTCCTGGCGGGGGGCAAGAGGTTCCGCGCACTGTTCTGCTACTGGGGCTGGCGCGCCGTCAGCGCGCACGAGTCCGACCCGCTCGAGGCGGAGCCGGCACCCGACCTCGCCGCCGTCGTCGCGATCGCCGCCGGGCTGGAGGTCTTCCACGCCGCGGCACTCGTGCACGACGACATCATGGACAACTCCGACCTGCGCCGCGGGCAGCCGAGCGCGCACCGGGCGTTCGCGCAGCGCCACCGCGACCAGGGATGGGAAGGGTCGTCCGACCGGTACGGAACGTCGGCGGCGCTCCTCCTCGGGGACCTCCTGCTCGGGTGGAGCGACGATCTCGTGGATGCCGGCGTCACCGCGGTGGGCGGTGCGGCGGGCCGCGCGGCGCGCGCCGAGTTCACCCGGATGCGCACCGAGGTGACGGCGGGGCAGTATCTCGACATCGTCGAGGAGCTCGCCTGGCGCACCCACCCCGCCGACGAGCTGCTCTCGCGCGCCCAGCGCGTCGTCGTCTACAAGTCGGCGAAGTACAGCGTCGAGGCGCCGCTCGCGATCGGCAGCTCGCTCGCCGGGGCGTCGCTCGCGCAGGTCGCCGCCCTCCGCGAGTTCGGGCTCCCGCTCGGCATCGCGTTCCAGTTGCGCGACGACCTGCTCGGAGTCTTCGGCGACCCGGCGGTGACCGGCAAGCCCGCCGGCGACGACCTCCGCGAGGGCAAGCGCACCGTGCTCGTCACGCTCGCGCGCCAGAAGCTGCCGGGCTCGGCGGCCCGCCTCTTCGACGAGCTGCTCGGCGACCGCAGCCTCGACGCGGAGCAGATCGCGATGCTGCAGACCGCGGTGCGCGACAGCGGGGCGGTCGAGCACGTCGAGCGGATCATCGCCCATCAGCTCGATCAGGCGCGCGCGGCCCTCGAAGCGGCTCCGCTGGCCCGCTCCGCCCGCGACGAACTCACGGCCCTCGCCGACGCCGTCACGCGCCGCGAGAGCTGACACGCTCGGGCGGTCAGAAGCCGAGCGCCTGCGCCACCCGGCGCACCTCGGCCTTGCGCCCGGCGCGGAGGGCGTCGATCGGGGCGGTCCCGAGGGAGGCCTCGTCCTCCAGGAGCCAGCGCATCGCCTCGTCGTCGGTGAACCCGGCGTCGTGCAGGACGACGACCGTGCCCTTCAGCTCGGGCAGCGGCGCGCCGTCGACGACGAAGTCGGCCGGCACCTTGAGCACGCCGTCGACTCGGACGGCGAGCAACGCGTACTCCTGGAGGAGACGGCGCACCCGGCCCTGCGGGAGGCCGAGGACGTCGACGAGGTCGGGGACGGTGAGCCAGGTTCGGGCGGCGGACACCGCTCCAGTCTGCCATCGCCAGAATGTTTCGATCATGTGAACTCGAACAACACGCGCCACATTGGTTGACACGAATAGTCACCTGTGTCAACGTGGGGAGGAGTGCCGACACGCGATCCCCGGGGGGTGGGGAGAGAAGGCGGAGAAATCCATGGAAATGCGCAATGCGCCGGCCACGCCGGCTCTCATCCCGGCCCACGAACCCGCCCGGCGCGGGGGGCGCCACCTGCCGCCGAAGACGCGCGGCCGGCTCGGGGAGGGCGTGCGCAAGACCCTGCCCTTCGTCGTCGCGAGTGCCATGACGATGGGCCTCAACCTCACCGGTCCGGTCGAACCCGTGCAGGCGGGGCCGAAGAAGCCGGCCAAGGCACGCGCCGACCTCGCCGGTTCGCTGCGGGGCCTGGCCGCCACCGCGGCCCGCACCACCGGGGGCGGCGCCTCCGCAGTCAGCACCTACACGGTGCAGGCCGGCGACACCGTCGCGGCCATCGCCGGGCGCCATGGACTCTCCACCGCGTCGGTGCTCGCCGTCAACGGGCTCGGGTGGAAGTCGCTCATCTTCCCCGGTCAGGTGCTCAAGCTCGCCCCCGGCGCCGTCGTCGCCCCGGCGGCGACCGTGCAGGAGGGCGGTCGCTACACGATCGTCAAGGGCGACACGATCTCGCGGATCGCGGCGCGCTTCGGCGTCTCGGTGCCCGCGGTGCTGTCGGCGAACGGCCTCGGCTGGTCGAGCATCATCTACCCCGGGCAGACGATCGCGATCCCCGCGACCGCCGCCCCCTCCGCGCCCGCGGTCGAACTCGTCTCCGCGGTCACGCCCGCGCCCGAGGCTCCCGTCTCGCCGCCCCCGGCGACGAGCACCTACACGATCCGATCCGGCGACACCATCTCGTCGATCGCCGCGCGCTTCGGGGTCACGACGCAGGCCGTGCTCGCGGCCAACGGTCTCACCGCCTCGAGCATCATCTACCCGGGCGGGGTGCTGACGATCCCCGCCGCCGGTGGAGCCTCCTCCGGCGGCGCCCCCGCGTCGGGCGGCGGCGGGTCGGTGACGACCCTCACCGCCGAGCAGGAGGGCAACGCCCGCATCATCATCCAGGTCGGACGCGAGCAGGGCATCCCCGACTACGGCATCATCATCGCGCTCGCGACCGCGATGCAGGAATCGAGCCTGCGCAACATCGACTGGGGCGACCGCGACTCGGTCGGGCTGTTCCAGCAGCGGCCGAGCACGGGATGGGGCACCGTCGAGGAGATCCTCAACCCCCACCACGCGGCGTACCTCTTCTACCACGGGCGCAGCGGCTACACGCGCGGTCTCATGGACATCGCCGGCTGGCAGTCGATGCCGCTCACGGTCGCCGCCCAGAAGGTGCAGATCTCGGCCTACCCCGACCACTACGCCAAGTGGGAAGCGAGCGCGCGCGCCTGGTTCGCCGCTCTCGCCTGACCCGGCCGAGCGCCCGCATCACGATTGCCTGACAGCCCTCCGGGGAACCCGGGTGTCCTCCCAGGCTCCCGCGAGACGCGAACCTAGACTGCCGGGGTGAGTGTCAATGCCACCGATCCGATGATCGGCCGGCTCATCGACGGCCGGTACCAAGTGCGCTCACGCATCGCTCGAGGCGGCATGGCCACCGTGTACCTCGCGACCGACCTGCGGCTCGAGCGGCGCGTGGCGGTCAAGGTCATGCACGGACACCTCGCCGACGACAGCCAGTTCAAGCAGCGCTTCATCCAGGAGGCGCGCAGCGCGGCGCGGCTCGCACATCCCAACGTCGTCAACGTCTTCGACCAGGGCCAGGACTCGGAGTCGGCCTACCTCGTGATGGAGTACCTGCCCGGCATCACCCTGCGCGACCTGCTGGACGAGTACGGCTCCCTGACCCCCCAGCAGACGATCGACATCGCCGAGGCCGTCCTGTCGGGTCTCTCCGCCGCGCACAAGGCCGGAATCATCCACCGCGACCTCAAGCCCGAGAACGTGCTGCTCGCCGACGACGGCCGCATCAAGATCGGCGACTTCGGACTCGCCCGCGCGGCGACCGCGAACACCGCGACCGGGGCGCAGCTGCTCGGCACGATCGCCTACCTCTCCCCCGAACTCGTGACCCGGGGCATCGCCGACACCCGCAGCGACATCTACGCGGTCGGCATCATGATGTACGAGATGCTCACCGGCGAGCAGCCCTTCACGGGCGAGCAGCCGATGCAGATCGCCTACCGGCACGCGAACGAGCCGGTGCCGCTGCCGAGCACGAAGAACCCGAAGGTGCCGCGCGAACTCGACGAGCTCGTGATCTGGGCGACCGAGAAGGATCCCGACCAACGGCCGGCGGATGCACGGGCTCTGCTCGAGCAGGTGCGCGATACCGAGTCGGTACTCGATCTGGCGCCCGTCACCGGCCCGACGCGTGCGTTCACCCAGGTGCTCCCCTCGGCGCCCCCGTCGACCCGATTCGCGACGGGTCCGGGCGGCTCGACCGACGGGATCCGCTCCGACCGACCGCTCGCCGAGGCCGCGACGCAGGTGCTCTCCCCGCGGCGGGGTCCCGGCGGGCCGCGCGGCCCCGGCAGCGAGCTGGCGGTCGTCGAGGAACGCCCGACACCCCGCCGTCGCCGCCGCTGGATCCCGATCCTCGCGGTCGTCGCCGCGTTCGCGCTCGTCGGCGGGACGCTCGGCTGGTGGTTCGGCTTCGGACCGGGCTCGACGGTCACGATCCCCGAGTCAGTCGCCGGGATGTCGCCCGAGGATGCCCGCGAGCTGCTGACCGATCTCGGGCTCGAGGTGGCCGAGCAGACGGGCACGACCCCCTCCCCCGACATCCCCGTCGACGCGGTCGCGCAGACCGAGCCCGAGATCGGCACCGCCCTCACCCGAGGAAGCTCGGTGACGCTGCTCATCTCGACGGGACCGCAGCCCATCGACATCGCATTCGAGCGCGGGATGGCGCTGGAGGCGGCGGAGGCGATCGTCGCCGAGAACTTCACGGCGCGCGACACCGTCACCCGCTTCGACGCCGAGCTCGCGAGCGGTCTGCTGCTCGACGCACTCGGCGCGGACGGCCAGACCCTTCTCGGAGTGGCCCAGTACGGCGAGAAGCAACCGATCACGCTCGTCGTCTCGGCCGGACCGGTTCCGGATGTCGCCGGGCAGTCCGTCGAGGAGGCGACCGCGACCCTCGCGACCGTGGACCTGCGCGTCGACCCGGGCCGTCAGATCCAGAGCTACCACGACGACGTCCCCGAGGGCGCGGTCATCTCGCTCGCCGAGCCGGGGGCGACGCTCTCCCCCGGGGACGTCGTCGGGTTGAACGTCTCGCTCGGTCCGGA
This sequence comes from uncultured Microbacteriaceae bacterium, assembly GCA_946481135.1. Next base: position 1,321 of record CAMLMQ010000149.1, on the reverse strand, counting down.
ACCGGTCGCCGTGCCGCCGATCGTCGGGATGTCGTGGGCTCAGGCGCGCGACGCCCTGATCGCAGCCGGCCTCGAGTTCGCTTTCGAGCGCGGCATCGACCAGGAAGTCGCGGAGACGTTCCCGAACAGCTCGCGGGTGACCCGGGCCGACCCCGAGCCGGGCGAGACCGTCCTGCGCGGCGACACGGTCACCGTGCGTCTGAGCGTCGGCTAGCGTCGCCGAGGACTCACCTCGCGGCGAGCTCCTCGGCGACGAGGAACGCGAGCTCCAACGACTGCATGTGGTTGAGGCGCGGGTCGCACAGCGACTCGTACTTGGTCGCGAGCGTGGCCTCGTCGATCTGCTCCGAGCCGCCGAGGCACTCCGTGACGTCGTCGCCCGTGAGCTCGACGTGGATGCCGCCGGGGAACGTCCCCGCCGCGCGGTGCGCCTCGAAGAAGCCGCGCACCTCGTCGACGACGTCGTCGAAGCGCCGCGTCTTGTAACCGGTCGGCGTCGTGAGCCCGTTGCCGTGCATCGGGTCGGTGACCCACAGCGGCGTCGCATCCATCCCCGTGATCGCCTCGAGCAGAGGCGGCAAGGCGTCGCGGATCTTGCCCGCCCCCATGCGCGTGATGAAGGTCAGGCGGCCGGGCTCGCGCTCGGGGTCGAGCTTGTCGATCAGCTTCTCCATCACCTCGGGCGTCGTCGAGGGCCCGAGCTTCACCCCGATGGGGTTGCGGATGCGCGAGAAGTAGTCGATGTGCGCTCCGTCGAGGTCGCGCGTGCGCTCCCCGATCCACAGGAAGTGCGCGCTCGTGTTCACGGGCGTGCCGTTGCGGGAGTCGATCCGCGTCATGGGGCGCTCGTAGTCCATGAGCAGACCCTCGTGCGACGTGTAGAACTCGACGCGCCGCAGTTCGTCGAAGTCCGCGCCCGCCGCCTCCATGAAGCGCACCGCGCGGTCGATCTCCTTCGCGAGACCCTCGTACCGCTGGTTCGCGGGGTTCGCGGCGAAGCCCTTGTTCCACGAGTGCACCTGACGCAGGTCGGCGAAGCCCCCCTGCGTGAAGGCGCGGATGAGGTTCAGGGTCGACGCAGCCGTGTGGTAGCCCTGCACGAGGCGAGCCGGGTCGGCCTGCCGCGACTCCGGGGTGAAGTCGTAGCCGTTCACGATGTCGCCGCGGTACGCCGGGAGGGTGACGTCGCCGCGGGTCTCGGTGTCGCTCGAGCGCGGCTTGGCGAACTGCCCCGCCATGCGGCCCATCTTCACGACGGGCATCGACGCGCCGTAGGTGAGCACGACGGCCATCTGCAGCAGCGTCTTCACGCGGTTGCGGA
>CAMLMQ010000148.1 GCA_946481135.1 uncultured Microbacteriaceae bacterium | reverse complement strand
ACGGCGAGGATCGGCGGGATGTTGTCGCCGGGGTGCGAGTAGTCGGCGGCGAGGAAGGTGTCGTGGTAGTCGAGCTCGCGCACGGCGACGCCGTTGGCGAAGGCGGCCCACTCGGGGGCGTAGCGCCCGTCGGCGCCGAAGACCGTCGCGCCGGTTCCGGGGTTCGTGCTCGGGCGGGCCTCCGCCTGACCGCGTGCGGCGACCACGGGGGCACGGCCGAGGGAGGCGACGACGACCGCGGCGTTGTCGATCACGCGGTTGACGATCATCTCGGCGACGTCGGCCTCCACCTCGACGGGGTCGACGGCGACCTGCGCGATCTTCCAGGCGAGTTGCTCCTCCTTCGGCAGGTTCTCGTCGGAGCGATACGTGCGCAGCGGGTGGAGTCTCATGCGGTGCCTTTCGTGGGCGCGGCCTCTGCGGCCGCGAGCGTGTCGAGGATGGTGGTGAGGGATGCCTTGAGGTGCACGGTCGTGGCCGACGCGGCGAGCGCGGCATCCCCGTCGCGGATGGCGGCGCAGATGAGCCGGTGCTCCTCGGCGCTGCGCACGAGCCGCTCGGGGTTGTCGGTCGCGAGGCGGCGGGCCCGGGCGAGGTGCAGCCGCACCCCGTCGAGGGCGCCGCGGTAGACCGGGTTGGCGAGCGCGTCGTCGAGGGCGTCGTCGAACTCGGCGACGAGGTCGTAGTAGGCGTCGACGCCGGCATCCCGCAGCAGTTCGGGCGCGGCGGCGAACCGGTCGGCGAGCGCGTCGAAGACGGCGGGGTCGCGTCGACGCGCGGCGAGCCGCGCGGCCTGGGTCTCGAGCGCCTCGCGCAGTTCGAACAGCGCCGTGATGCTCTGCGTCGAGACGGCCGAGACGACGCCCGTGCGTCCGCGCGTCGTGTCGACGAGACCCTCGAGCGCGAGACGGGCGAGGGCGGCCCGCAGCGGCGTGCGCGAGACGCCGAGTCGCTCGGCGAGGTCGACCTCCGAGAGCGGCGTGCCTGCCGTCAGGCGCCCGGTGAGGATGTCCTCCCGCAGCGCCGCATAGGCCCGCTCACTCGCTCGCACCCCGCCACGCTACGCCGCTTCTGTATACAAAACAACCGTTTCACGGCATCGACGCGCGTTCCGAAGGCGGTCCGGTATCCAGACGCGGTCGGATCAGCAGTCGCAGCTCACCCCCGCGGCGGCGCGCGGGGCGGTGAGGATGTCGACGGCCCGCGTGATCGGGCCCGACTCGTCGACGATCTCGAGCCCCTCGCGGGCCCAGTACTCGAACCCGCCGATCATCTCCTTCACGGCGTAGCCGAGCCGCGCGAACTGCAGCGCACCCCGCGTGGCCCCGTTGCAGCCCGGACCCCAGCAGTAGACGACGACGGGCACGTCGAGCGGGATGAGGTCGGTGGCTCTCTCCGGGATCTCGGCGTGGGGCAGGTGCAACGCCCCCGCGATCCGACCCTGGTGCCACGAGGCGTGACCGCGCACATCCACGAGCACGAAGCGCTCCCCGGCGGCGAACGCCGCGGCGACGTCCGAGGGGTCGGTCTCGAAGCGCAGCTTCGCGGCGAAGTGGTCGATCGCGGCATCCCGGTCGGCGGTGGTGTGCGTCATGCGCTCGAGGCAAGCAGGAGAGGCGACATCCATCCAGTGGGACGACCGACAGCCCCCGACGCGATCCCGCCAGTACTGTCGGACCTCGTGAGTTCCGATCAGCCGGCGACGGCGAAGCGCCGGCGGTTCGTCGACATCACCCCGCTGCGGGTCTCGCCCGCGTTCGCACGCCTCTGGTTCGGCGGCGCGATCTCGGGCATCGGCGCCCAACTCACCGTCGTGGCCGTGGGCCTGCAGGTCTACGACATCACCGAGTCGACGTTCGCGGTCTCGCTCGTCGGCGGCATCGGGCTGCTGCCGATGATCGTCGCCGGGTTGTGGGGCGGGATGCTCGCCGACGCGTTCGACCGCAAGATCGTGCTGCTCGGCAGCGCTCTCGTCGGCTGGACGTCGACGATCGGGCTCGCCCTCATCGCCTGGTACGACACGGGACTCGCGGATCCGCCCGTGTGGCCGCTCTACCTGCTCGCGACGCTCGGGTCGGTCGCGGCGACCGTGCAGATGACGACGCGCGCCTCGGTGACGCCGCGCCTCATCCCCGGTGAGCTCGTGCCCGCCGCGAGCGCGCTCAACGGGATCGCGTTCGGCATCCAACTCACCGTGGGTCCCGCGCTCGCGGGCGTGCTCGTCGCGACGGTCGGCTTCGGCTGGACCTACCTCGTCGACATCGTGCTGTTCAGCACGATGTTCCTCGGCATCGTCACGCTGCCCCGCCTCGCCGCGGCGGACGGCGTCGCGCGCCCCGGCTGGACGTCGCTCAAGCAGGGCATCGCCTTCCTGCGCACGGCGCCCAACATCCGCATGTCGTTCCTCGTCGACATCGTCGCGATGACGTTCGGCCGCCCGCACGTGCTCTTCCCGGCGCTCGGCGCGCTCGTGCTCGGCGGCGGGCCGGTGACCGTCGGCATCCTCACCGCCGCGATGGCGGTCGGCACCTTCCTCGCGAGCCTCTTCAGCGGGCCGGTCGGCAGCGTGCACCGCCACGGGCTCGCCGTGGCCCGCGCGATCACCGTCTACGGCGGCTTCGTGCTGCTGTTCGGACTCGCGGTGCTGGGGATGCAGCTCGGTCTCGCGGCGGGATGGGTCGGCGCCGTCGGCTCGGAGATCACCGAGGCGAACCCGGTGGCGCTCGGGGTCGCGGCCTTCGCGCTGCTCGGCATGGGCGCGAGCGACGAGATCAGCGCGATCTTCCGCGGCACGATGCTGCTCATGGCGACCCCCGACGGGATGCGCGGGCGCCTGCAGGGCATCTTCACGGTCGTGGTCGCGGGAGGGCCGCGCGTCGGCGACCTCTACATCGGCGTGCTCGCGACGGCGGTGGCCCTGTGGTTCCCGCCCGTGCTCGGCGGCATCCTCATCATCGGCCTCATCGCGCTGCTCGTGCGCGTGCAGTCGGGCTTCCGCGCCTACGACGCGCGACACCCAACCCCCTGAGCGGGCGGCTCCGAATACCCGGCGTGAGCCGGGATCACGCGCGTAAGGTGCTGCCATGAGCCGGCGCCTGCTCCCCGCCGTGGCCGGTGTGGCCGCGGTCGCGTTCGGGCTCGGGGTCGCCGAACTCGCGGCGGGGATCCTCGCGCCCCGCGCGAGCCCCGTGCTCGTGGTCGGGTCGCTGCTCATCGACCTCGCCCCGCCGTGGGCGAAGGATGCCGCGATCGCCCTCTTCGGCACGGCCGACAAGATCGCGCTGCTGGTCGGGGTCGGCATCGTGCTCATCGCGCTCGCGGCCGTCGCGGGCATCCTCCATGCGTGGCGTCCGCTCGCCGGGCGACTGCTGATCGTCGCCGCCGGGGTGTTCGGCATCGTCGCGGCGATGACGCGCGAAGGCGCGGCGGTGCTGGATGCGATCCCCGCGACGATCGCGACCGTGGCCGCCGCGCTCGGGCTCACCTTCCTGCTGTCCCGGCTTCCGGCGCCGGCGGTCGCGACGGATCCCGGTGCCGCGGCACCCAGCCGCCGACGATTCCTGACCTGGGCGGGCGGCGCGGGCGTCGTCGCGGCCCTCGCCGCCGTCGCCGGTGCGGCGCTGCAGGCGGGACCGCGCGCCGTCACCGGCGTGCGGGAGACCTTCCGGCTGCCCCGCCCCGCGGTCGCGGCACCCCCCATCCCGGCCGGAGCCGAACTCGACATCCCGCAGATCAGCCCCCTGATCACCCGGAACCCGGGCTTCTACCGCATCGACACCGCGCTGCAGATCCCGAACATCGACCCCGCCGATTGGAGCCTGCGCATCCACGGCCTCGTCGAGGAGGAGGTCGTGCTCACCTGGGAGGAGCTCGTCGCCCTGCCGCTCGGGGAGAGCCGCACGACGCTCATGTGCGTGTCGAACCCGGTGGGTGGCGACCTCATCGGCACGGCGCTGTGGCTCGGCTACCCGGTGCGCGAGCTGCTCGCCCGCGCCCGGCCGACCGCGCGCGCCGACATGGTGCTCTCCCGGAGCGTCGACGGCTTCACGGCGTCGACGCCGATCGAAGCGCTGACCGACGACCGCAACGCGATCCTCGCGATCGGGATGAACGGCGAACCGCTGCCGCTCGAGCACGGCTTCCCGGCCCGGCTCGTCGTGCCCGGCCTCTACGGCTACGTGTCGGCGACGAAGTGGGTCGCCGAGCTGGAGGTCACGCGGTTCGACGCCGCGCGCGCCTACTGGACCGACCGCGGCTGGAGCGAGCGCGGTCCGATCAAGATCTCGTCGCGCATCGACGTGCCGCGAGGGTCCGTCGCCGCGGGTGAGGTGGTGGTCGCCGGGGTGGCGTGGCATCAGCACACCGGCATCGCCCGGGTCGAGGTGTCGGTCGACGACGGTCCCTGGCGGGAGGCCGAGCTCGCAACCGCGATCTCGGAGGACACCTGGGTGCAATGGAGCTACCGCTGGGAGGCGACTCGCGGAGAGCATGAGCTCGCCGTGCGGGCGACGAGCGTCGACGGCGAGGTGCAGACCGCCGAGCGACAGGATGTCGTGCCCGATGGCGCGACCGGCCACCATCGCGTGACCATCACGGTCGTCGACTGACCCGGTGGTCGAGTAGCGCCCGCAGGACGCGTGTCGAGACCTACTTCTCCGACCCCGTGAGGGCGAGCACGCCCCCGAGTCCGATCATCATGACGCCGCCCGTCGCGCCCAGCCGTTCGACCCGCTTCGGCGAGCGGGCGAACCAGTCCCGCGCCGACCCGGCGGCGAGCGCCCAGGCCCCGTCGGAGAGCAGCGCGAGCACGATGAAGATGCCGCCGAGCAGCAGCAGCTGACCCGGCACCCACCCGGCCTGCGGGGCGACGAACTGCGGCAACACGGCGAGGAAGAAGGCGATCGTCTTCGGGTTGCTCACGCCGACGAGGAAGCCCTCGCCGAGCATCCGCCGGGTCGACTTGCGGCTGACGCCCCCCGTGATGGACTCCGCGGTGCGCCGACGGTGCCGGATCGCCTGCACCCCGAGGTAGACGATGTAGGCGGCTCCGGCGTACTTGATGACCGCGAACACGATCGCCGACTCCGCGATGAGCGCCCCCACGCCGAACGCGACGGCGACGATGATCGGCACGAGCCCCATCGCGTTGCCGAGCACGCTCAGCAGGCCGCCGCGGCGTCCGAGAGACAGCGACCGGCCGACCACGAACAGCACGGTCGGACCGGGCATGATCACGAGCACGGTCGCCGCTGCCAGGAATGCGAGGAGGTTCGGCAGGGGAAGCATGGCGCCACGGTACTCCCGTCCGACACGATCGGAGGATGAGAACCGCGACACCCCGTTTCGTCCTCCTCCACGGGTGGGAGAACCGCCGCCCGGCCGACCACTGGCAGCACTGGCTCTTCGACGAGCTGACCGCCCTCGGCGCGGAGGTCGACTACCCGCAGCTGCCCGATCCCGACACCCCCGACCTCGACACCTGGCTCGAGCTGCTCGACGGCCTCGTGACCCGCGACGAGCGTCCCGTGACGCTGCTCGCGCACAGCCTCGCGACCTCGCTCTGGCTCACCCGGCTCGCACGCGGCGGCTCGCCGGGTCGCGTCACCCGCCTCGCCCTCGTGGCCGTCCCGGCACCGTCGATGCTCGCCTCCACCGTCGTCGCGTCGTTCGTCGAGCACCCGCCGCACATCGCCGCGCTGCCCGGCGTCGAGACGCGGATCTTCGAGGGCGAGGGCGACGAGTACGCGCCCGGCGGCACACGCGGCTCCTACGAGATCGACGACGCGGTCCCCGTCGAGACCGTCCCGGCCGGGGGCCACCTCATCCCGGCGACCGGCTTCGGCCCGTGGCCGCGCATCCGCGAGTGGGCGACCGATGGCATGCTGAACGCATGACGGAGAACGGACTGCGCTGGGGCATCCTCGGGGCCGGCGGCATCGCCAAGGCCCAGACGGCGGACATGAAGCTGCACGGCTTCGACGTGGTCGCGGTCGCGGCCCGTGACCTCGCGAAGGCGCAGGCCTGGGCGGATGAGATGGGCGTGCCGACCGCGTACGGCAGCTACGAGGAGCTCGCCGCCGACCCCGGCATCGACGCGATCTACATCGCGACGCAGCATCCGTGGCACGCCGCGTCGGCGCGCATCGTGCTCGAGGGCGGCAAGCACGCGCTCGTCGAGAAGCCGTTCACGATGGATGCCGCGGAAGCCCGCGAGATCGTCGACCTCGCCGCCGAGAAGGGCCTCGTCGTGCAGGAGGCGATGTGGACGCGCTTCCTGCCGCACATGGTGCGCATCCGCGAGATCATCGCCTCCGGCGCTCTCGGCGACATCCGCACCGTGATGGTCGACCACGACCAGAAGATCGACCACATCGAGCGGCTCATCCGCCCCGAGCTCGGCGGAGGCGCCCTGCTCGACCTCGGCATCTACCCCGTGTCGTTCGCGTTCGACGTGCTCGGCGCCCCGACGTCGATCGTCGCGCACTCGACACCCACCGCCACGGGGGTCGACGCGCAGACGTCGATGATCTTCGGCTACGCCTCCGGCGCCCACGCGGTGCTGCAGACCCAGCTGGATGCCGTGGGCCCGAACCGCGCGACCGTCAACGGCACCGAGGGTCGCATCGAGATCGAGCGCGTCTGGTACAACCAGGCGTCGTTCACGCACTACGACCGCGACCACAACGTCGTCGAGCGCTACGAGGAGCGCGTGCCCGGACGCGGCATGCACTTCCAGGCCGCCGAGGTGGAGCGTCTCGTCGCGGCGGGACTCGTCGCGGGGGAGATCCTGCCCCCGTCGGAGACCGTCGAGATCATGGCGACGATGGATGCCGTGCGCGAGATCATCGGACTGAGCTACCCGGCGAACTGACCCGGCGGATGCTGGCCTCCGGGCCGGATCTCCGCCACGATGAGCACATGTCAGCGTTGACAACCATCGGACTCCCGGTCGCCCTCGGCATCATCATGTTCGGGCTCGGCCTCTCGCTCACCCCCGGCGACTTCGCGCGCGTCGGCAAGCATCCGAAGGCGGTGATCGTCGCGCTCGCCTGCCAGCTCGTGCTGCTGCCGGCCGTGTGCTTCGGTCTCGTCGTGCTGTTCCAACTGCCGCCGATCCTCGCCGTCGGCATGATCCTGCTCGCGGCGAGCCCCGGCGGCACGACGGCGAACCTCTACTCGCATCTGTTCCGCGGGGATGTCGCGCTCAACGTGACCCTCACGGCGATCAACTCGATCGTGGCGCTGTTCACGCTGCCGCTGCTCACGAACCTCGCGATCTCGATCTTCCTGCCCGACGAGGAGGGCCTCGGCATCCAGTTCAGCAAGGCGGTCGAGGTGTTCCTCATCGTGCTCGGGCCGGTCGTGCTCGGCATGATCGTGCGCCGTCTGGCCCCGGCGTTCGCCGACACGATGGACCGCCCGGTGCGGGTGGCGTCGATGGTGATCCTCGCGGTCGTCATCGTGGGGGCGATCATCTCCAACCGCGACCTGTTCTTCCCGAACCTCGGCAGCCTCGCCGGCATCACGGTGCTGTTCTGCGTGCTGTCGCTCACGATCGGCTTCTTCGTGCCGCGCCTGTTCCGGGTGGAGCCGCGCCAGGCGGTCGCGAGCTCGTTCGAGATCGGCATCCACAACGC
>CAMLMQ010000147.1 GCA_946481135.1 uncultured Microbacteriaceae bacterium | reverse complement strand
GGAACAGCACCGCCGAGTTGGTGTCGTACCCGGCCGTGAAGTCGAGGAACCGGATGGGCACGAACAGCGCGTTCGTGTACGTCTCCTCGAGCCGGGCGATGAAGTCGGGCCAGATCACCTCGACGAGCACCGCCTCGACGCGGCGGTCGGGGCTGCCGTTCTGGGTGTACATCGGGAACACGACGAGGTGGCGCAGTCCGTCCTCGCGGTGCTGCTCGGGGTGGAACGCGACGAGCGAGTCGAGGAAGTCGGGCACCCCGAATCCCTGCGCCTCCCACTTCTCGAGGTCGGCACGTGCCGCGTTCAGGTAATCCGCGTCATGCGGGAACGTCGGCGACAGCTGCTCGACCGCGCTCCTGATCCGCGCACAGAGTTCGGCCGCGAGCGCGTGGTGCGCGGGGTCCGGGATGCTGCCGTCGTGCGCCTGCAGCGGCTGCAGGTCGGCGACCGCCGCCTTGAGGTCGATCCAGGCGGGGGACGCGACGACGTCGCCGATCGGCGGGGCGGCGAGCGAGGTCATGGCTCGAGCCTAGGAACGGCTCCTTCGGAAAGGGTTGCGACCGGCGCACGATCATTGCGTCGATGCGCGCCCCACGGTCGACCTCGTGCGTGCGGCCTACGCTGAGGGAGTGATCGGCGTGCTCATCGGCTTCGCGATCATCGCGTTCGTGATCGCCGTCGGTTACGGGATCGGGCGGGGCGGTCTGCTCGGACCGCACGGCGTGCTCGTGCTCACGCGGCTGAGCTTCTTCGTGCTCTCACCCGCCCTGCTGTTCACCGTGCTCGCCGAAGCCGACGTGCGGGCGCTGTTCTCGGAGCTGCTGCCGACCACGGCGTCGACGGCCGGCATCGCGCTCGTCGTCGTCGCGCTCATCGCGCTCCTGGCCTGGCGGCGCCCCGTGCCGGAGGCGACGATCGGCGCGCTCGGAGCGTCGTACGCGAACGCCACGAACATGGGCATCCCGCTCTCGGCCTACGTGCTCGGCAACGCCGCCGCATCCGCCCCGGTGTTCCTGCTGCAGCTCATCGTCATCACGCCGATCGCCCTGACGGTGCTCGACCTCAGCACGGGCGGGCGGCTCTCGGTCGGACGCGTGCTGCTGCAGCCCGTGCGCAACCCGCTCATCATCGCGTCCGCCCTGGGCTTCGCGGTCGCCGTGAGCGGGATCGAACTGCCGCAGGAGCTGTTCCAGCCGTTCGAGCTCATCGGCGGTGCGGCCGTTCCGGTGATCCTGCTCGCCTTCGGGATGTCGTTGCACGGCACGCGCGTGCTCGCGCCGGGAGAGTACCGACGGGATGCCATCCTCGCCACCGTGTTCAAGCTCGCGGTCGTGCCGCTCATCGCGTGGCCGCTCGGACGCTTCGTCTTCGGCCTCGACGAGGAGGCGCTCTTCGCGGCCGTCATCCTCATGGCGTTGCCCGCGGGTCAGAACGTCTTCAACTACGCGCAGCGCTACGGGCGGGGCGAGGTGCTCGCGCGCGACGTCGTCTTCCTGACGACGCTCGGCTCGTTTCCGGCGATGCTCGTCGTCGCGGCGCTGCTCGCCCCGCGCTGAACCGGCCCGTCAGCCGGCGGGCTTCACCCGCCGACCGTGCTCCCAGGTGCCGGCGTCGCTGCGTCGACCGGCGGCATCCCAGCGCTCCCACCGGCCGTGCTTCTCGCCGCGGTCGAACGCGCCGCGCTGCAGCAGGCCGCCGTCGGCGCGATACCAGGTCCAGGTGCCGTGCAGTTCCCCGGAGTCGTAGTCGCCTTCGGAGCGCACGGCACCGTCGGCGCGGAGGTGCCGCCACGTGCCGTGGCGCTCGCCGGCGACGTACTCGCCCGCCATGACCCCGCCGTGCGGATCGGGTTCGGTCCACGGACCCGTCTTGCGTCCCTCCGCGTCGACGGCGTCGGGGGTGCCGCCGCTCACTCCATGCTCGCCAACTGGATGAGGTTGCCGCACGTGTCGTCGAGGATCGCCGTGACCATGGGACCCATCTCGGTGGGCGGCTGGATGAAGGTGACGCCGAGCGCTTCGAGTTCGCGGTGCGCGGCGACGACGTCGTCGACGATGAACGACGTCACCGGGATGCCGCTCTCGACGAGCGCGCGCTGGAACTCCTTCGCCGCGGGGTGCTCGTCGGGTTCGAGCAGCAGCTCGACACCGTCGGGCTCGCCCGGTCCGACGACCGTGAGCCAGCGGTACGCTCCGGCGGGCATGTCGGTCTTGGGCAGGAACCCGAGCTTCGTCGTGTAGAACTCGAGGGCCTTCGCCTGGTCGTCGACGAAGACGCTCGTGACGTGGATACGGGGCTTCATGGTGGTCTCCTAGTCGGTGAGGGGCCAGCGCTCGAGGATCGCGCGCAGGGGTCGAGTGTCGAGGTGATGCACCCGCGTGCGTCCCTCTTTGCGGGAGTGCACGAGGCCGGCGTCTTCGAGTACCGCGAGGTGCTGGGTGATCGCCTGGCGGGTGGACGTGTTGCCGTGCCGCACCGCGAGGCGCGTGCAGATGTCGAAGAGCGTGAGGCCGTCGCGGTCGGCGAGTTCGTCGAGGATCTGCCGCCGCGTCGGTTCCGCGATCGCGCGGAAGACGTCACCCATGCCGCCACAATAGGCAAGTGACGGCTTGCATATCAAGCTAGAAGATCATCATCCGGTCGTCATCGTCGTCCGGGTGGAGGTCGAGGTCGACGACGACGGGCACATGGTCGCTCGGGGCGTCGCCCTTGCGCTCGTCACGGTGGATGGCGGCGCCCGTGACGGCATCCGCGAAGGTGTGCGAGCCGAGCACGAAGTCGATGCGCATCCCCTCGTTGCGGGGGAATCGCAGCTGCTTGTAGTCCCAGTAGGTGTAGCCCGTCGGCACGCGCGGACGTACGACATCGGTGAGCCCGGCTCCGAGGAGGGCGTCGAAGGCCGCGCGCTCGGGCTCGGAGACGTGGGTACTGAGCCCGGGGATGACGGTCGGGTCGCCGTTGTCGCCGTCGGTCGGCGCGATGTTGAAGTCGCCGGTGAGCGCGAGGGGAAGGTCGTCGGCCGCCCACGCGGCGGCATTGCGGGCGAGCGCGGCGAGCCAGTCGAGCTTGTAGGCGTAGTGCGGGTCGCCGAGGGCACGCCCGTTCGGCACGTAGAGCGACCACACCCGCACCCCGCCGGTCGTCGCGCCGATCGCGCGCGCCTCCCGCGGCAGATCGGGTCCCTCCTCGCCCTTCAGGAACCCCGGCATCCCCTCGAAGCCGATCGCGACATCCTCGATCGGATGCCGACTCGCGATCGCGACGCCGTTCCACTGGTTCAGTCCGTGCAGCGCGATCTCGTATCCCGCATCCTCGAAGGCCTCGCGCGGGAACTGCGCGTCGGTGCACTTGATCTCCTGCATCGCGAGCACGTCGACGCTCTCGCGGGTGAGGAAGTCGAGGATGCGGGGAACCCGACTGCGGACGGAATTGACGTTCCAGGTCGCGAGGCGCATGACTCTAGTCTTGTCGGTGTGACCGACGCCCGGAGCCAGCTCATCCAGCACATCAAGGACGACGCGGTGTTCCATGGCGACTTCACGCTCACGAGCGGCAAGAAGGCCACGTACTACATCGATCTGCGCAAGGTCAGCCTCGACGGTCGCGTCGCCCCGCTCATCGGCGAGGTCATGGCCGACCTCATCGCCGACATCCCCGATGTCGCGGCCGTCGGCGGGCTCACGATGGGCGCCGACCCGATCGCCGCGGCGGTCCTGCACCGCGGCGCGGCGATCGGTCGGCGCTACGACGCGTTCGTCGTGCGCAAGGAGCCGAAGGACCACGGTCGGGGCCGCCAGGTCGAGGGGCCCGACCTCGAGGGCAAGCGCGTCGTCGTGCTCGAAGACACGTCGACGACGGGCGGCTCGCCGCTCAAGGCCATCGAGGCGCTGAAGAAGGTGGGCGCCGAGATCGCGGCCGTCGCGGTCGTCGTCGACCGCTCGACGGGGGCGCGCGAGATCATCGAGGCGGCCGGGTACCCCTACTACGCGGCGATCTCGCTGCAGGATCTGGGACTCGCGGCGCAGTGAACCCGGACCAGGGAGGCGACGCCGAGGACTGGTTCGCGAAGTTCGAACGCGAAGCCCGGGAGGCGGCGCAGCGGCGTGAGCAGGAGGCGGCGTCCGCGACGGCACCGCCGCCCGCCGCCGAGCCCGTGCCGACTCCCGAGTCGGCGTCGCCCCCGCCGATCGCACCCCAGCTCGCCAACCCGTTCGACATCCCCGCCGCCGCGCCGCTGCAGCCGCCCGTGCCGATCGTCGAGCCCGAGCCGACGCAAGCATTCGTGATGCGCGAGCCTGAGCCGACCCAGGCGTTCGACGTGCACGAGCCGGAACCGACCCAGGCCATGCCGCTCGCCGACCCGGCCGGCGACCAGCCGACGCAGGCGCTCGTCCCGGCCCCGCTCGTCGCCCCCGGCCCATCCACCGAGCCCGGCTCGGCCCTCGACACCCTCTTCGGAGACGACCGCTTCCGCGAGTACGACTCGACGCTCGGCCCGGACCCGTCGAACGCCCCCTTCGCCGCACGCGCCCGGTCGAGCGAGCTCGTGCGGGTGCCTGCCGGCGGCGACGGGTCGCCGCCTCCGCCGCGCACCTTCGGGCGGGTGCAGAAGATCCTCGCGGGCGTCGGGGCCGGACTGCTCGCGGTCATCCTGCTCATCGGCCTGTTCCTGCTCGGCACCCGCCTGCCCGACCTGCTCGGTCCCGCGCCGGCCGTCGTGACGCCCAGCCCCACCCCGACGCCGACCCTGACGGCGCTGCCCGTCGGTCCGGTCGAGCCGGGCGACTACGCGTGGGACGAGCTGCTCGGCGGGGAGTGCCTCGACCCGTACGTCGACGCGTGGCAGGAGGACTACACGGTCGTCGACTGCGCCGAGCCGCACGGCGGTCAGCTCGTCGCGCGGGCGTGGTTCCCGCCCGAGGTCGTCGACCCCGAGAACCCGCAGGTCGGCAAGCCCGACGACCCGTTCCCCGGCGTCGAGGCGCTCGCCGCGCGCATCACGATCCTGTGCAGCGCGCCCGGAGTCGTCGACCTCGCGGCTGCCGGCGCGTACACCGACGTCGCGGTGCAGGGGGCGTACCCGGTGACCGCGGAGCAATGGGAGGCCGACCCGTCGTACTACTGCTTCGTGAGCCGGTCGTCGGGGGAGGCGCTCACGGGCAGCCTCGCGGTGCCGCCTCCCGCGCCCGCCGCCGAGCAACCCGCTCCCTAGACCGACACGACCCGGGCTTCCGGCAGCCGCGACCGCATCACGTCGATCGCGTCGGGACTGGAGTCCACCAGCACGTAGCCGCGGCCGAGCGCCGCGGCGACGGCCCCCGTCGTGCCCGACCCGGCGAAGAGGTCGAGCACGGCATCCCCGGGGGCGCTCGACGCGGCGACGATGCGGCGCAGGATGCCCTCCGGTTTCTGCGTCGCGTACCCGGTGCGTTCGCGGGAGTTGGTCGGCACGATCGTGTGCCACCAGACGTCGGTGGGGAGTTTGCCGCGTTCCGCCTTCTCGGGGGTGACGAGTCCCGGGGCCATGTAGGGCTCGCGGTCGACGGCGGCACCGTCGAAGTAGTAGGCGGACGGGTTCTTCACGTAGACGAGGATCGTGTCGTGCTTCGCCGGCCAACGCCGGGTCGAACGCCCGCCGAAGTCGTACGCCCAGATGATCTCGTTGAGGAAGCAGTCCCGCCCGAAGAGCCCGTCGAGCGCGACCTTCGCGTAGTGCGCCTCGCGGTAGTCGAGATGCAGGTAGAGGGTGCCCGCGTCATCCAGCAGGCGGTGTGCTTCGGTCAGCCGCGGCTCGAGGAACGCCCAGTAGTCGTCGAAGCGGTCGGCGTAGCGCGACACCGCGCCGGCCTCGTGCACGTAGCTGCGACCGCCGAACCCGACCCGGCCGCCCTCGTCGGTGCGCGTCACCGTCGTGCGCTGGCGCCGCTGCGTCTTGCCGGTGTTGAACGGCGGGTCGAGGTAGATCAGCCGGAAGCTCGCATCCGGCAGCTGCGCGGCGACGGCGAGGTTGTCGCCGTGCACGATCGTGTCGGCGTCTCCCGGCGTCCAGATCACCCGACGAGCTCGTGCACGCCCGAGAGGATCTCGTCGGGACGGAACGGGTAGCGCTCGATCTCGGCCTGGTCGGCGATGCCGGTGAGCACGAGCACGGTGTGCAGGCCCGCCTCGATGCCCGCGACGATGTCGGTGTCCATCCGGTCGCCGATCATCGCCGTGTTCTCCGAGTGCGCGCCGATGCGGTTCATCGCCGAGCGGAACATCATCGGGTTCGGCTTCCCGACGACGTAGGGCTCCTTGCCCGTCGCCTTCGAGATGAGCGCGGTGACGGCGCCCGTCGCGGGCAGCACGCCGTCGGCCGACGGGCCGGTGGCATCCGGGTTGGTCGCGATGAAGCGCGCGCCGTTGTTGATGAGCCGGATGGCGCGCGTGATCGCCTCGAACGAGTAGTTGCGCGTCTCGCCGACGACGACGTAGTCGGGGGAGGTCTCGGTCATGATGAAGCCCGCCTCGTGCAGCGCGGTCGTGATGCCCGCCTCGCCGATCACGAACGCCGACCCGCCCGGGATCTGCGCGGCGCAGAAGTCCGCGGTCGCGAGCGCGCTCGTCCAGATGCGGTCCTCGGGCACGTTCAGACCCGACGCGCGCAGCCGCGCCGCGAGGTCGCGCGGGGTGAAGATCGAGTTGTTGGTGAGTACGAGGAAGGGGGTGTCGGCCTCCGTCCACTGCCGGATGAGGTCGGCGGCTCCCGGCAACGGCGTGTTCTCGTGCACGAGCACGCCGTCCATGTCGGTGAGCCAGCACTCGATGTCGCCGCGGGTCCGCATACCTGAATCGTAGAGTCGTCGCGTGGAGGGTGAGCGGCAGATCGGTGTCGGGCCGTGGCCGGGAGGCCGTGCGGCGTGGCCGTCCGACGACCGCTACGACCCCGAACTGCTCGAGCACGGCGACACCCGCAACGTCGTCGACCGCTACCGCTACTGGGCGATGGACGCGATCGTCGCCGATCTCGACACCCGGCGCCGGGGGTTCCACGTCGCGATCGAGAACTGGCAGCACGACCTCAACATCGGCTCGATCGTGCGCACCGCCAACGCGTTCCTCGCCGCCGAGGTGCACATCGTCGGACGGCGTCGCTGGAACCGCCGGGGCGCGATGGTCACCGACCGCTACCAGCACGTGCGCGAGCATCCGGATGTCGCCGACCTCGTCGCCTGGGCGCGCGGTGAGGGGCTGCCGATCGTCGCGGTCGACAACGTGCCCGGGTCGATCGACGTGCGGGATGCCGACATCCCGGAACGTTGCGTGCTGCTGTTCGGGCAGGAGGGGCCGGGGCTCACGCCCGAGGCGCTCGCCGCCGCCGATGTGGTCGTCGAGATCGCGCAGGCCGGGTCGACGCGGTCGATCAACGCGGGGGCGGCCGCCGCGATCGTCATGCACGAGTGGGTGCGCCGGTGGGCGTGACGCGGCCCGCCCGATAGGATGGGGTGTAATCCCTCCGTTACCAAGGGAGTTCCGCCATGCCCGCCATCGTGATCGTCGGCGCCCAGTGGGGCGATGAAGGCAAGGGCAAGGCCACCGACCTGCTCTCCAGCCGCATCGACTACGTCGTGAAGTTCAACGGCGGCAACAACGCCGGCCACACCGTCGTCAT
>CAMLMQ010000146.1 GCA_946481135.1 uncultured Microbacteriaceae bacterium | reverse complement strand
GGGCTCACGCGAGCCGAAAGCCGGGCCCGAGCCGCGGAGCTGCTCGAACGGTTCGATCTCGTCGACGCCGCACGGAAGCCCGCCGCGAGCTACAGCGGAGGGATGCGGCGGCGCCTCGACCTCGCGCTCAGCCTCGTCGCCACACCCCCCGTCGTGTTCCTCGACGAGCCCACCACGGGCCTCGACACCCGCAGCCGCCGCGAGCTCTGGGACGCCATCCGCGCGCTCGCCGACGACGGAGCCGCCGTGCTGCTCACGACGCAGTACCTCGAGGAGGCCGACCGCCTCGCCGATCGCATCGCGTTGCTCGACGGAGGCCGCATCGTCGCCACGGGCACGGCGGCCGAGCTCAAGTCGCGCGTCGGCGAGGAGCTGAGCCTGCCGGCACCCACCCTCGACGACGTGTTCCTCGCCCTCACCACCTCGACTCGGAAGGCCGCCTGATGACCACGACGCTCGCCACCCGCCCCACCCTCGCGCCCCGCGCGCCCCTCGCCCCGTTCACCGAGGAGGCCGTCTTCATCGGCCGAGCGCTGCGTCACTCGGTGCGCAACGTCGAGGCCCTCCTCATGGCCGTCGTGCTGCCCGTCATGCTCATGCTCGTCTTCACCTACGTCTTCGGCGGGGCGATCGACCGCACGGGCGACTACGTGAACTACGTCGTGCCCGGCATCATCCTGCTGTGCGCCGGCTTCGGTGCCGCCGGCACCGCCGTGAGCGTCAACCAGGACATGACGACCGGCATCATCGACCGGTTCCGCACGATGCCGATCCGCGGCAGCGCCGTGCTCACCGGGCACGTCGTCGCGAGCCTCGTGCGCAACCTCGCCGCGACGGCGGTCGTCGTCGGGGTCGCGCTGCTCGTCGGGTTCCGGCCGACCGCCGGCGGCGTCGAGTGGATCGCCGCGATCGCCCTCGTCGCGCTCTACATCCTCGCGATCACGAGCCTCTTCGCCGCGATCGGTCTCGCCTCGGCGAGCCCCGACGCCGCGAGCGGGTACGGGTTCGTGCTGCTGTTCCTGCCGTACCTGTCGAGCGCGTTCGTGCCGGTCGACACGATGCCCGGATGGCTGCAGGGGTTCGCGACGCACCAACCGATCACGCCGCTCATCGAGACGATCCGCGGACTGCTGACCGGCGGCGGCATCGCTCCCGAGTGGCCGATCGCCGTGCTCTGGTGCGTCGGCATCATCCTCGTCGCCGCGGTGTGGGGCGGGTGGCTGTTCCGCCGCCGGGCCGGGCGCCGCTGACCCTGTTCTGCTGCCGTTTGTTGCACGTGACCGCGTCTGTTCGCCGTCACGTGCAACAAACCGGCGCGTGACGGGGGCTACTCGGAGGGCGCGGGACGCGAGAGCGCGTCCTGCGCCTTCGCGAGGTGTTCCCCGGCGACGAGCACCTGGTAGTTGCTCGCGAGCACCTGCGTGCGCGAGTCGAAGTCGCGGTTGCGGCGCGAGATGCCGTACCCGACGAGGCGGAAGAACATCCCGAACACGGCGCCGATGAGCAGGGCCGCGACGAAGATCGTCCAGTTGATCGTCGGCTCGAAGAGCGTCAGCAGCAGGCCGATGAAGAGGCCGAACCACGCGCCGCTCAGCGCCCCCTCGAGAGCGGCGCGGTTCCACGACAGCCGCCGGGTGACCCGCTCGACGGTCTTCAGGTCGTTGCCGACGATCGACAGGTCGGCGACCGTGAAGTCGGCCTTCGCAAGCCGGTCGACGACCGACTGCGCCTCGGCGTAGGTCTCATAGGTTCCCAGCACGTCGCCCTTCGGCACGCGCTGCTCGGCGTTGCGGCCGCCGAAGGCCGAGGGGTTGCTCATGGGCGAAAGTATGGCAGTTCCGCTCAGGCCCTCGCCTCGGCGGCATCCGTGTGTTCGCCCTGAGCGTCTCTGATCCCGAAGAACGACACGACACCCCCCGCGACGAGCAGCGCCGCGGTCACGATCGTCGCCCGCTGGAACCCCTCGAGGTCGAGTTCGCCACCGACGATGATGCCGAGCATCGCGACGAGCACGAGACCCGCGACGCGGGCGACCGCGTTGTTGACGGCCGACGCGGTGCCCGCCCGTTCGGGCTCGATCGCGCCGAGGATCGCCGCGGTGAGCGGCGACACCGTGAGCGTCAGCCCGATGCCGAACACGAGCACCGCCGGCAGCGCCTGCCACCAGTAATCGAAGTCGGGTTCGGGCCGCACGAAGAGGTAAAGGAGTGTGCCGAGTCCCGCGACGATCGGCCCGACCGTCATGAACAGGCGCGCGCCGAACCGGCCGGCGAGCGCCCCCACCCGCGACGAGAACACGATCATGAGGATCGTGCTCGGCAGGGCCGCGAGCCCCGCGAGGGTGGCGGGCAGGCCGGCCCCCTCCTGCAGGTACACGCCGACGACGACCGACGTGAGGCCGAGCGCGCCGTAGATGAACCACGTCGCGAGGTTGCCGGCCCAGAAGTTGCGGGAGGAGAACATCCGAAGCGGGAGGATCGGGTTGGGCGCGACCCGCTGCCGCAGCAGGAAGCCCGCGAACGCGATCACGCCGAGCACCATCGGCAACCAGATCGCCGGATGCCCCCACCCCAGGTTCGGCTGCTCGATGAGGGCGAAGACCGGCCCGCCGAGTCCGATCGTGCAGAGCACGGCACCGAGGTAGTCGATGCGGACGCCGGGGTGGGCCTCGTCGCGCTGCCCGAGCACGGCGAGCAGCACGAACGTCACTGCGATCGGCAGCACGTTGATGAGGAACGCGAACCGCCACGACGCGAGGTCGACGAACACCCCGCCCAGGAACGGGCCGATGATGAACGCGGCACTCGTCAGACCCGTCCAGGTGCCGATCGCGCGCCCGCGCCGCTCCGCCGAGAAGACGCTCGTGATGAGGGCGAGCGACGACGGCACGAGCAGCGCCCCCGCGACCCCCTGCACGGCCCGCGCGACGACGAGGAAGAGCGGGTCGGGCGCCGCCGCGATCGCGACCGACGCAACCCCGAACAGCACGAGCCCGATGCGCAGGATGCGGATGCGGCCGAACGCATCCGACAGCGACCCCGCGACGAGGATGAGCGACCCCAGCGTGATGAGGTAGGCGTCGACCGTCCACTGCTGGGTGGCGATGCCGCCGCCGAGGTCGTCGACGATGGCGGGCAGTGCGACGTTCACGACGCTGCCGTCGAGGAACGCCACGAACGAGGCGAGTACGGCGATCGCGAGCACCAGACGCTCATCCCGGGACATGGATCACAGTCTGCTCCTCCGCGGTCGCCCAGGCTGGCGAGAGTAGGGTTTCGAGCGTGAGCGCGACGCGGGTCTTCGTCGCCCGGTTGGCCGGGTGCTCCGTCTTCGACCCCGCGGGCGACAAGGTCGGCCGCGCCCGCGACGTCGTCGTCGTGTACCGCAGAACCGAGTCACCCCGCGTCGTCGGTCTCATCGTCGAGGTGCCCGGCAAGCGCCGCGTGTTCCTCTCGATCGGTCGCGTCACGAGCATCGGCTCGGGCCAGATCATCACGACCGGACTCATCAACCTCCGCCGCTTCGAGCAGCGCGGCGGCGAGGTGCGCGTCATCGCCGAACTGCTCGGCCGCCGGGTGCAGCTGCGCGACGGGTCGGGTGAGGCGACGATCGAGGATGTCGCGATCGAGCAGACCGCACCGGGCGAGTGGGAGGTCGGCGACCTCTTCCTGCGTCGGCCCCGGTCGGGCTCACCGTTCGCGAAGGGTGCGACGACGTTCGCCACGTGGACCCAGGTGCGCGAGATGAACGCCCCCGGCGAGGCCCAGTCGGCCGAGCAGCTCATCGCCACCTACACCGACCTCCGCCCGGCCGACCTCGCGAACACGCTCCTCGACCTGCCCGCGGAGCGCCGCCTCGAGGTCGCCGAGGAACTGCCCGACGACCGCCTTGCCGACGCCCTCGAGGAGATGCCCGAGGAGGACCAGGTCGAGCTCATCACGCGGCTCGACGACGCCCGCGTCGCCGACGTGCTCGACCAGATGGAGCCCGACGACGCGGCCGACCTCATCGCGCAGCTGCCGACCGACCGGGGCGAGGCGCTGCTCGGGCTGATGCAGCCGGAGGAGGCCGAGGATGTGCGCTTCCTCCTCGACTTCGCCCCCGACACGGCGGGCGGCCTCATGACGACGGAGCCGATCATCGTGTCGGCCGACGCGACGGTCGCCGAGGGGCTCGCCCTCATCCGTCGCCACGAGCTCGCCCCCGCGATCGGCGCGGCGATCTGCGTGACCTTGCCGCCCTACGAGCCGCCGACCGGGCGCTACCTCGGCATGGTGCATTTCCAGCGGATGCTGCGCTACCCGCCGCACGAGCGGCTCGGCACGATCCTCGACAGCGACCTCGAGCCGGTGACCCCCGACACGAGTGCCGCCGAGGTGTCGCGTCGGCTCGCCTCGTACGACCTCGTCTCGCTGCCCGTCGTCGACGAGCAGCACCGTCTCGTCGGGGTGGTGACCATCGACGACGTCCTCGACTACCTGCTGCCGGACGACTGGCGAAGTACCTCCGACGACGAGACCGCCCCGCCCGTGACCACCGGCACCGCCACGATCGCCACCCGAGGAAGGAGGACGTCGCATGGCCCGCGCTCGACCCGCCCGTAACGATCCCCGCCTCGACGTCCCGAAGAACGCGGCGTTCACCCCGTTCCCGACGCGCGCGCCCAGCCGCGACCGGTTCGGGCGGTTCACCGAGGGCATCGCCCGCGCGATGGGCACCCCGTGGTTCCTGCTGATCCTCACGCTCATCGTCATCGTCTGGATGCTGTACAACACGATCGCCCCCGAGCCGCTGCGCTTCGACTCGCAGGCCCTCGGATTCACGGTGCTGACCCTCGCGCTGTCGCTGCAGGCCTCGTATGCGGCGCCGCTCATCCTGCTCGCGCAGAACCGGCAGGACGACCGCGACCGCGTGCAGATCGAACAGGACCGGCAGCGCGCCGAGCGCAACCTCGCCGACACCGAGTACCTCGCGCGCGAGGTCGTCGCGCTGCGGCTCGCGATGAAGGATGTCGCGACGAAGGACTTCATCCGCGCCGAGCTGCGGGCGATGCTGGAGGAGCTCGACCGCGACGCCGACGACGCCCCGAAGCCGTGACGGGGTCCGCGGAGGCGGTGCGCGCCGCGCTCGGGCGGGTGATCGACCCGGAGATCCGACGCCCGATCACCGAGCTCGACATGGTGCGCGCGGTGACCGTCGACGGCTCGCGCGCGAACGTCGACATCGTGCTGACGATCGTCGGGTGCCCCGCGGCGGAGACGATCGAGCGGGATGTGCGGGAGGCCGTGCTCGGGGTTCCCGGGATCTCGGACCTCGAGCTGAGCGTCGGCGCGATGACCCCGCCCGAACGCGAAGCCCTCGTCGCCCGACTGCGCGGCACCCGGCGCAGCCAGTTCGGACCCGACACCCTCACGCGCGTCGTCGCCGTCACGAGCGGCAAGGGCGGCGTCGGCAAGTCGACGCTCACCGCGAACCTCGCGGTCGCGCTCGCGGGACGGGGGCTGCGGGTGGGGCTCGTGGATGCGGATGTCTTCGGCTTCTCGATCCCCGGCATCCTCGGCCTCGGTGGTCCGGACGGGGCCGCCGCGAAGCCGACCAAGGTGGGCGACCTCATGATGCCGCCCGTCGGGCGCGGCGTCTCGGTCATCTCGATCGGGATGTTCGTCGACGGGTCGACGGCGGTGTCGTGGCGCGGGCCCCTGCTGCACCGCACCATCCAGCAGTTCCTCACCGACGTCTGGTGGGGCGACCTCGACGTGCTGCTGCTCGACCTGCCGCCCGGCACGGGCGACGTCGCGATCTCGATCGGGCAGCTGCTGCCGCACGCGGAAGTGCTCGTCGTGACGACCCCGCAGCCCGCCGCCGCCGAGGTCGCCGAACGCTCGGGCCTCGTCGCGCGGCAGACCGGCCAGACCGTGCTCGGCGTCGTCGAGAACATGACGGGCGACCTCTTCGGCAGCGGGGGCGGGGACGCCGTCGCCGCGCGCCTCGGGGTGCCCGTGCTCGCGCGGGTGCCGCTGTCGCGCGCGCTGCGGGAGGGCGGGGATGCGGGGGTGCCGGTCGTGCTCGGCGACCCGTCCGACCCGGCCGCGGCCGCCATCCTGTCTCTCGCCGACACCCTCGCCGCCCGCGGCCGCGACCTCCCCGGTCGGCGGCTGCCCGTCTCGCCCCGGTGACCCGCCCCGGTCGCCCGCCCTCGGTGACCCCGCCCCCGGTAATCCGTCGCATGTGTGACGGATTACCGCCCCCGAGCACCCCGAATTGACGGATTAGTCGGTCGGACGGGGCCATCCGCGACAATTCGCGCGGATCGGAGCGGCATCCCGACGAAAAGTCGCGGATGAAGCGGAGGCGCGCGCGACCCGCACGGCGGAGACGCGCGCGACCCGAGACCGGCGGCTCAGACCGACGGCGGCGGGAGCGTCGGGGCGGGGGCGTCGGCGTCGGCGTCGACGTCCCGCTTGCGCAGCGGGTAGCGCAGCAGCGGGATGAACGAGAGCGCCATGAGGGTCGCGGGCACGACGCTGAACGCCATGACGATCCCGAACACCGCCGACGCGGGCTGGGCCTCGACGACGGTCGCGGCGGTCGACTCCAGGTACCCCGAGACCGCGAGGATGACGGCGAGGATCGTCGTGCCGAACGCGAGGCCCGTCGTCTCGCCCGCCGTCCACATGCCGCTGAACGAGCCGCCGCGGCCGGGTCCGTTCGCGCGCGCGTCGTGGGCGATGACGTCGGGCAGCATCGACAGCGGCAACGCCTGCAGGCCCGCGTAGGCGATGCCGACGAGCCCGATGGGCACGATGATCCAGTAGCCGGGCACGACGAGCAGGCCCGTGAGGGACAGGGCCGCGAGGAAGAACAGCGCCGTCGCGATCACGTACGAGCGCTCCTTGCCGATCCGACGGGCGACGACGCCCCACAGCGGCGCGGCGACGATCGCCGGGAGGATGAGGCCGATGAACAGCGTCGTGACGGCGTCGCGGTCGCCGAGCACCCACGTGGCGACGTACTGGGTGGCGGCGAGCATCCCGCCCGCGCCGAGCGCCTGCGTGAAGAACGTCGCGAGCAGCGTGCGGAACGGCCGCGACGAGCGCAGCATCGCGAGCCCGCGGCGGGCCTGCACGGCGATCGAGTCGCGCGGCGGGGCGAGGTCGAAGGCGACGGATGCCGGGGCCGGCTGGGCGCGCAGCTCGCCGCGGGACGCGCGCTCGACGGTCGCGGTGACGAGGATGGCGACGACGAAGATCGCCGCGGCGCCGACGGCCATGAACAGGTAGCCGCCGAAGTCGGACCCGAAGAGCTCGACGCCGACCTCGCGGAGCGCGGGACCGCCTCCGCCGTAGAGCAGGATCGCCGCGGTGAGCACGACGACGCGGGCCGACAGCAGGCGGGTGCGGGCGTCGTAGCCCGACACGAGCTCGGCGGGCAGCACGTTGTACGGCACCTGGAAGAACGAGAACCCGGTCGCGGCGAGCAGGAACGCGACGAACACCCAGACGGCGGCGAGCAGCGGCTCCGTCCCCGTGGGCACGGCGAAGGTGAGCACGAAGAAGACCGGCAGCACGACCGCGCCGAGCCGCATGAGCCGCCGACGCGACCCGCGGGCCGCGAACTCCCGGTCGCTGTAGGCGCCGACGATCGGGTCGATGATGATGTCCCAGATCTTCGCGACCGTGACG
>CAMLMQ010000145.1 GCA_946481135.1 uncultured Microbacteriaceae bacterium | reverse complement strand
ACCATCGTGCTCTCGACCCACCTGATCGACGAGGTGAGCGACCTGCTCGAACATGTCATCGTGATCGACGACGGCGCGATCCTCGTCGACAGCCCCGCCGACGAGCTGCGCGGCTCCGCCACGACCGTCGTCGGAGGCCGCGAGGCAGTCGAGACCTTCGTGGGATCCCGCGAGGTGCTCCACCGCGACGCGATCGGCGGGCTCGTCTCGCTCACCGTCGCCGGCCTCTCCCCCGCCGAGCAGCAGGCGGCTCGCGCCGCCGGACTCGAGCTCGGGCCCGTCTCCCTCCAGCAGCTCGTGGTGCGCCTGACGACCGGTCGCGCCGTGGACTTCCAAGAACAGCCCCTCGACACCGACAAGGAGCCCCGCGCATGACCGCCCTCCCGCTCACCCTCGCCGCCCCGTCGGCGCGTCCCCTCGGCTCGCGGCTGACCAACGTCGCGCGCCTGCACGCCGCGAACCAGTTCACGATCTTCTGGCCGCCGCTCTACGTCGTCGGACTGATCTTCGCCGCCAACTGGGTCATCTGGTGGATCGTGCGCACCGCGGCCCCGAACGACCCTGAGACGGTGCAGGGCGTCTCCAACGGCTTCCAGTACAGCGGCGCCACCCTGTGGATCTTCGTCTACATGATGGTCATCGCGATCATGGCGATGAACTCGTCGTTCTCGTTCGCGCTCGGCTTCGGGTCCACCCGCCGCGACTACGTCATCGGCTCCGTGCTCACCTTCGTCGCGCTCGCGGTGCTCTACTCCGCGGTCTTCGTGCTGCTCACCGCGATCGAGACGTGGACGAACGGCTGGGGCCTCGGCGGTGCGATGTTCAACGCGATCTACTTCGGGATCGACTCCCCGTGGTGGCTGCGCGCGTTCCACGTCTTCGCGCTCTTCCTCTTCTTCTTCGCGCTCGGCAGCGCCTTCGGGGCGATGTACGTGCGGTGGAAGGCGCGGGGCCTCATCCTCTTCTTCTCGCTGCTGTCCCTGCTCGTGCTGGGCGGCGTGGCACTGCTGACCGCGAGCGGGTCGTGGGGCGCCGTGGGCGACTTCTTCGTCAGCGTGGGCTTCACGGGCGCCTATGCCCTCAGCCTCATCGTGTCGGGTGTCGCCGTCGTCGCGGCGTACCTGATCCTGCGGAAGGCGACCCCCCGGTCCTGACGGATCCGGGTGGTACATTCGCTCCACGCGACAGGGAGGCCGGGATGCGCGTGCGATCGGGGTTCGGAGGAGCGCTGCTCGTCCTCCTGCTCCTCGCGGGCTGCAGCCCGGCCCCCGCCGCGGTCGACGACGACGAGACCGTCGCCCCCGACCCCGATCCGACGCCGTCGGCGACGCCCGGCGACGACGCGCCCGCGGTGCGGGAATTCCGGATGCCGCGTCAGTGCTCCGAACTGCTCACCGCCGAGACCGTGGGGCGGTTCGCCGACGAGGGGCGCGACCTGCTCGGCGGGCCGGGCGGCCTCTACGGCGAGGACTACTTCGTCGACCCGACCCCCGAGGAGCGGGCGGGCGGCATCACGTGCGTCTGGGGCGACGAGGAGGCGCCGGCCACGACGGTCATCGTGTCCGTCGCCCCGATCACGACCGCGAACCGGCAGGGCATCGTGCGTCAGCTCATCGACAGCGGGCTCATCGAATCCGAACGCGACGGCGCGCTGTCGTATGCGCGCATCGGTGACGACGTGAGCTCCCCCGGCGAGCTCCACGTCATCCGCACCGACAGCTGGGTGTCGGTCATCGAGGCCGTCGGCGGAGAGGACCGCTTCGCGGAGGCGACCGAGCTCGTCGACGAGGTCACCTCCCAGGTCTACTCCGAGGGCTGATCGAGCTCCTCGAACACCGTCAACGGCATCCCGTCGGGCGCTTCGAAGCGCGCGTTGAGCGAGCGCCACGGGGTCTCGACGGGCGCCGCGACGAGTTCCGTTCCGGCCTCCTCCAGTCGGGCCGCCGCCGCCGCCGCGTCGGGCACCTCGAACGCGACGCGCACGGTCAGGGGGAAGGTGTGCGCCGCCCGCCGTCCCACCTCGACGTCGTCGATGAAGGCCACCTGGGCGGGGTTCGCGAGTTCGAGCGTCGCGGTCGGCACGTCGAGGATGACGACGCGCGCACCGCCGGGACCGTCGAACGACTCGCGCTCCGGCAGCCCCAGGACGTCGCGGTAGAACGCGACGGCGGCGTCGAGGTCGGCGGATTCGAGCACGAGGCGCAGTTGCGCGACGCGAGGGATGTCGCTCATTTGAGACTCTTCTGCATGAGGTACGTGCCGAGCCAGCGGCCGAACTTGAAGCCGACCTTGCCCATGTGGCCGATCTCGGTGAACCCGAAGTCGCGGTGCAGCTTGATCGAGGCCTCCGCGCCCTTGTCGGCGATGACGGCCACGACCTCCTTGACGCCGGCCTTCTTCGCGCGGGGCAGCAGCTCCGCCATGAGTGACCGACCGAGACCCTTGCCGGTCGCGGCGGCGCGCAGGTAGATCGAGTTCTCGACCGTGAACCGGTAGGCCGCCTTCGGCTTCCACGGCAGTACGTAGGCGTATCCGAGCACCTGGCCGCTCGGCGACTCGGCGACGAGCCACGGGTAGCCGAGCTTCTGCGCGTCGGCGAACTTGCGGCGCAACTGCTTGAGCGTGATCGGTTCCTCGTCGAACGTGACCGTCGAGTTGGCGACGTAGTGGTTGTAGATCTCGCGCATGTCGGGGATGTCGCGCTCGGTCGCATCCCGGAGTTCGTAGGAGAACTCGGGTTCGGGCGGCGGAGCGGGGCGGAGGTGGCGCGGCAGTCTGCGCCGCGGGTTGTACTCCTCCTCCAGCATGGCTCGATCCTAGGCCGGGAGTCCCCAGTCGACCGGGTCGGCCCCGGCCGCGCGCAGCAGGTCGTTCGTGCGGCTGAACGGACGGGATCCGAAGAAGCCGTTCGACGCCGACAGCGGGCTCGGATGCGCCGACGCGACGATCGGCGTGTCCCCGAGCAGCGGCCGCAGCGTGCCCGCATCCCGACCCCAGAGGATCGCGACGAGGGGCGCGTCGCGGGCGACGAGCGCACGGATGGCGGCCTCGGTGACCTCCTCCCAGCCCCGCCCGCGGTGGGAGCCGGACACGCCCGCCTGCACCGTCAGCACGCGGTTGAGCAGGAGCACGCCCTGGTCGGTCCACGCGGTGAGGTCGCCGTGCGAGGCGGGCGGGATGCCGAGGTCGTCGTTCAGCTCGCGGTAGATGTTCTGCAGGCTCCGCGGCAGAGGGCGCACGTGTCGATCGACCGCGAACGACAGGCCGATCGGGTGTCCGGGCGTCGGGTACGGATCCTGCCCCACGACGAGCACCCGCACCGCGTCGAACGGTTGCGTGAAGGCGCGCAGCACGGCGGCGCCCTCGGGGAGATAACGCCGACCCGCGGCGACCTCCGCGCGGAGGAACTCACCCATCGCCGCGACCCGCGGGGCGACGGGCTCGAGCGCTGCGGCCCATCCGGCGTCGACCAGCTCGGCGAGGGGCTTGGGCGCGGCGGTCACGGGTCGAGCCTAACCGCGCCGCGCCGCTAGGCTCCGGCCATGACGAATGCCCCGGGGACGCCGCGGTCCCTCGCGCAGATCACGTTCGCGCTGGTCGGTTTCCTGTTCCTGCTCGAGATCACGAGCGGTGTGCTGCAGGGCTACTACATCCCGCTCATCAGCGACCTCGTCGTGCACCTCGGCATCACCGACGCCGACTTCAACTGGTTCGAGGCGGCGCAGCTGCTGCTCTCGGCTCTCGCGGTGCCGATCCTCGCGAAGCTCGGCGACATGTTCGGTCACAAGAGGATGCTGTTGGTCTCGACCGCGCTCACCGCGGCCGCGTCGTGGTGGCTCGCGTTCTCGGGCGACTTCACGACCTTCCTCATCGCGTGGGCGCTGCAGGGGTTCTACGCCGTGTGGCTGCCGCTGGAGGTCGCCCTCATCTTCGACAAGGGGCGCCGGTCGAAGACCGGGGTCTCGCAGACGCGGCGGGCCGCGGGCCTGCTCGTCGTCGCGCTCGAACTCGGGGCGATCCTCGGAGCCCTCGGCAGCGGGGCGCTGTTCGGCGTCTTCGAGCAGAACGTGACGCTCACGCTCATGATCCCGGCGATCATCGTCACGCTCGCGTTCTTCGCCATCCTCTTCGGGGTGCCCGAGTCGGAGCCGGTGCCCGACCGCAGCCTCGACTTCGTCGGCTTCGTCCTGCTGTCGTTCGCGCTGCTGCTCACGACGTCGTCGCTCACCTTCCTGCGGCTCAACGGCCCCGGCACGTGGTGGGTGTGGGTGCTCATGGCGGCGGGCCTGGCGTCGTTCATTCCGTTCGGCCGCTGGGTGCTCGGCCGCGACGACCCCGCGATCGACCTGCGCATGGTCGCGCAGAAGAACATGTGGCCCGTGCAGGTCACCGCGGGGCTCTTCGGGATCAGCGTGCTGGGCGCGCAGATCCCGCTGTCGACGTTCGCCGGCACCGACCCCGAGGTCGTCGGCTACGGTCTGGGCCTCGGTTCGGGGATGCGGTCGATCGTCATCGGCATCTACCTCGTGTCGCTCATCGTCGGGGCGGTGCTCTTCGCGGTGTTCGCGCGCCGCAGCTCGCCGCGGCTCGCGCTCATCGCGGCGACCGGTCTCGTGGCGGTCGGGTACTTCGCGCTCATCCCCTTCCACGACGACCTCGCGCAGGTGCTCATCTGCATCTGCATCGCCGGGCTCGGCTCGGGGGCGCTCGTCGCCGCGCTGCCCGCCGCGGCCGCCGCCGCCGCGCCGCGCGGGCAGACGGGCGTCGCGACGGGGCTCACCAACACGACGAAGACGATCGGCGGCGCCTTCGCGTCGGCCACGTTCGGCCTCGTGCTCGCGACCGGCGTCGTCGCGGGGGCAGGCACCGCGGCGAGCCTGTCGGGCTACTACACGGCCTGGGCGATCTGCGGCGGCACGGCGGTCGTCGCGACCGTGCTGCTGTTCTTCGTGCCCAAGCTCGCGTTCGCCGACACCGAGGAGGAGCAGGCGGTGGACGGCTATTTGCCCGATCCGCCCCTGTCGAGCGCGCTCGAACGGGGCGAATCGGGCGAACAGCGAAGCTAGGGGTCAGTGCTTCGGGGCGAGGGGGCCGCGCACGACCTTGTGCGGGGCGGCCTGGGCGACGGGCTTGATCGTCACGAGGTCGAGGTTGACGTGGCCGGGCAGCTCGACGGCGTGCACGATCGCCTCGGCGATGTCGTCGGCGACGAGCGGAGCCTCGACCCCCGCATAGACGGCATCCGCCTTCTGCCGGTCGCCGCCGAACCGCACGAGCGAGAACTCGTCGGTCTTGACCATGCCGGGGGCGACCTCCACGACGCGGATCGGCTCGCCCGCGAGCTCGAGCCGCAGCACCGCGGTTAGCATGTGCGCACCCGCCTTCGCGGCGTTGTACCCGGCACCCCCCTCGTAGGCGACGTGCGCCGCGATCGAGGTGACGGTGACGATGTCGGCGTTGCCGGCATCCCGGGCGCCCGCGCGCAACGCGGGCAGCAGCGCCGCGACGACGTTCTTCACGGCGAGCACGTTGATCTCGAACATGGCACGCCAGTCGGCGGGGTCGCCGTGCTCGACGCTCGCCATCCCGAACGCCCCGCCCGCGTTGTTCACGAGCGCGTGCACGGGGCCCGCCGCGGCGATCCCCGCGGTCGCCCGGGCGACGTCGTCGGCGTCCGTGAGGTCGGCGACGATCGGGGTGAAGGCGTCGCCGAGCTCGGCGGCGAGCGCCTCGAGCCGCTCGGCGCGGCGCGCGACCCCGACCACCGACCAGCCGTGCGCCGCGAATCGCCGCGCCGTCGCCTCCCCGATGCCGGAACTCGCCCCCGTCACGACCACGCGTCTGCCCATGACTCCACCGTAGGGTGCATCGCTTAGGGTCGACGCGTGAGGGCCACTCGCCGCATCCCGCTCTGGGACAACGCCCGGTTCGGGTGCATCGTGCTCGTGGTCATGGGTCACGCCATCCAGCGCCAGACGCTCGACTCCTCGAACGCCCTCACCCTCTACCTCTTCATCTACGCGTTCCACATGCCGGCGTTCGCGATCATCAGCGGCTACTTCTCGAAGGCGTCGCCGCCCACGACCCGCGGGATGCGGCGCGTGCTCACCGACTTCGTCATCCCGTACGCGATCTTCGAGACCATCTGGAGCCTCGTGAAGTGGCTCGTCGAGGGCCGCGCCGCGTTCAACCCGACGGAGCCGTCGTGGACGATGTGGTTCCTGCTCGCGCTCGCGATCTTCCGGCTCGTGCTCCCCTACCTCGTGCTGCTGCGCTGGCCGCTCGTCTGGGCGGTGCTGCTGAGCGTAGGCGTGGGCTACCTCGCCAACGTCGACTCGACCTTCTCGCTCTCGCGTGCGATCGGCATCCTTCCGTTCTTCCTCCTCGGCTGGCAGCTGCGGCAGTGGGACGTCGTACAGCGGTGGCGCGACCTCGGCGGCGTCGTGTGGGCGTGGCGGGCGCTCGCCGCGGCGGTGATGGGCGCGTGGCTCGCCGCGGTCGCGCTCAACGTGCAGGTGTTCCGCGAGTTCGAGCTGCAGTACTGGTTCTTCTACGACGACTCCTACCGCGCGCTCGGCGAAGACGAGTGGTGGGCCGGACTGCTGCGCCTCGGGCTCATCCTGCTCGCGACCGTGCTGAGCGCCGCGTTCTTCCTGCTCATCCCGCGGCGCGAGACCTTCTTCAGCGCCTTCGGGCAGGCGACGATGTACGTCTACCTGCTGCACAGCTTCGTGCTCTATCCGCTGCGGGAGTCGGGGGTGCTCCGCGACGACCACGCCTCGGCGACGTGGCTGCTCACGATGGTGTTCGCGTCGACGGCGATCTCGATCATCCTCGCGAGCCCCGCCGTGCGGCGGATCTTCCGCCCGCTCATCGAGCCGAAGCCGCAGTGGCTGTTCCGCGACACCGACGACCTCGTGGGCGCCTCCCGCACGGATGCGGTGGGATCCCGGCGGGACGCGCCGTCGCCCTGATTACGCTCCGTTGCGTCGGCGGTGGCCCTTCCCGCGAGCCCGACCTAGGCTCGCTGGCGTTCACCACGACCAAGGAGCACCCATGTCGGACTGGAAGTTCGAGACCAAGCAGATCCACTCCGGGGCCGCGCCCGACCCCGTCACGAACGCGCGCGCGACGCCGATCTACAAGACGACCTCGTACGTCTTCAACTCCGC
Organism: uncultured Microbacteriaceae bacterium; assembly: GCA_946481135.1. The sequence goes on along the minus strand of CAMLMQ010000145.1, from coordinate 738 downwards.
CGACCACGCCAAGAACCTCTTCGCGCTCGCCGAGTTCGGCAACATCTACACCCGCATCATGAACCCGACCCAGGCGGTCATCGAGGAGCGCCTCGCGGCTCTCGAAGGCGGCACGGCGGCCCTCGCGACCGCGTCGGGCTCGAGCGCGATCACCTACTCCATCCTCAACATCGCGGGTGCGGGCGACCACATCGTCTCGTCGTCGTCGATCTACGGCGGCACCTACAACCTCTTCAAGTACACGCTCGCGAAGCTCGGCATCGAGGTCACCTTCGTCGAGAACCAGGACGACGCCGCGGAGTGGGAGGCGGCGATCCGCCCCAACACCAAGCTGCTGTTCGCCGAGACGATCGGCAACCCGAAGATCAACATCCTCGACATCGAGCTCGTCGCGGGCGTCGCGCACGCCGCCGACCTGCCCCTCATCGTCGACAACACGATCGCGACGCCGTACCTCATCCGTCCGTTCGAGCACGGCGCCGACATCGTCGTGCACTCCGCGACGAAGTTCCTCGGCGGCCACGGCACCGTGATCGGCGGCGTCATCGTCGACGGCGGCACGTTCGCCTGGAGCCAGCACGTCGACAAGTTCCCGGGCCTCACCGAGCCCGACCCGTCGTACCACGGCGCCTCGTACACGACGGTGCTCGGCGACGCGATCGCCTACGTCATCAAGGCCCGCGTGCAGCTGCTCCGCGACACGGGTGCCGCGCTCTCCCCCGACAGCGCCTTCTCGCT
>CAMLMQ010000144.1 GCA_946481135.1 uncultured Microbacteriaceae bacterium | reverse complement strand
TGCGCTTCCCGCACCACGAGAACGAGCTCGCCCAGTCGACGGCGGCCGGCGACCCCTTCGCGACGCACTGGGTGCACAACGGGCTCGTCGTCGTCGAGGGCCAGAAGATGTCGAAGTCGCTCGGCAACTCGATCTACGCCGCCGAGTTCCTGAGCCTCGCGCGGCCGATCGTCGTGCGCTACTACCTCGGCAGCGCGCACTACCGTTCGACGATCGACTACCACCCGGGGGCGCTCGGCGAGGCCGAGGCGGCGTTCGGCCGCATCGAGGGGTTCCTCGACCGCGCCGCGGCCGCCGTCGCGGCGACGCCCGAGGTCGAGCAGACCGGCGCCGTCGCGGTGCCCGACGCGTTCGCCGCCGCGATGGACGACGACCTCGGCGTTCCGCAGGCCCTCGGCGTGCTGCACGAGTCGGTGCGGCAGGGCAACGCGGCGCTCGACGCCGCCGATGTCGTCACCGCGGCTCGGCTTCGCTCCGAGGTCGTCGCGATGCTCGGCGTGCTCGGCCTCGACCCCGCGGCGCCCGAGTGGGTGCACGACGGCGACACCGGGCGCTCGGATGCCGTGCTCACCGCGCTCGTCGACCACCTGTTGGGGGAGCGCGAGCAGGCCCGCGCGACCCGCGACTTCGCCGCGGCGGACCGGGTGCGTGACGCGCTCGCCGCCGCCGGGGTGACCCTCGAGGACACCCCCACCGGACCGAGATGGAGCATCTGACCATGGTCAAACCCGGACGCCCCGGAGCGCGCGGCAACAAGAAGGGCCCCACCGTCGGCACCGGCGGCCACGGCCGCAAGGCCCTCGAAGGTAAGGGGCCGACCCCGAAGGCCACCGACCGCAGCTGGCACGTCGCCGGCAAGCGCAAGGCGGCGCAGGAGCGCCTCGACGCGGCCCGCGCGAAGCACGGCCAGGGCGGCAAGCCCGCGCCGCGCACCCGCAGCCCGAAGCGCGACGGCGACTCCGAGATCGTCACGGGACGCAACTCGGTCGTCGAGGCGCTCCGCGCGAAGATCCCCGCCACGACGCTCTACCTCGCCGCGCGCCTGGAGATGGACGATCGCGTGAAGGAGGCGATCTCGATCGCCGGCAAGCGCGGCATCCCGATCGTCGAGGTCATGCGGCCCGAGCTCGACCGCCTCTCCGGACCGGACGCCGTGCACCAGGGGCTCGCGCTCAAGGTGCCCGCCTACGAGTACGCGCACCCGCTGCAGCTGCTCGACGACATCCTCGAACGCGGCGAGGTGCCGCTGCTCGTCGCCCTCGACGGCGTGACCGACCCGCGCAACCTCGGCGCGATCGTGCGCTCGATCGCCGCGTTCGGCGGGCAGGGCGCGATCGTGCCGCAGCGCCGCAGTGTCGGGATGACCGCCTCCGCCTGGAAGACGTCCGCCGGGGCCGCCGCGCGTGTGCCCGTCGCGATGGCGGGCAACCTCACGACGACGCTCAAGGAGCTCAAGGCCCGGGGGGTGTTCGTGCTCGGGCTCGACGGCGGCGGCGACGTGTCGCTTCCCGACCTCGCGCTCGCCGCGGAGCCCGTCGTGCTCGTCGTCGGCAGCGAGGGCAAGGGACTGTCGCGCCTCGTGACGGAGACCTGCGATGCGGTCGTCAGCATCCCGATCGAGTCGTCGACGGAGTCGCTCAACGCGGGAATCGCCGTGTCGGTCGCGCTCTACGAGGTGGCGCGGAAGCGCGCCGCGGGCTGAGACCACGACGCGGCCGGCACCCGAGAGGGCACCGGCCGCGCCTACTCAGGCGGCGAAGAAGGCCCGGATGTCGCCCACGAGTTCGGCGGGGCGCTCGAGTGCGGCGTAGTGCCCGCCGCTCGGGAACTCGTTCCAGTGCACGATGTTGTCGTTGTCGCGGTCGGCGAAGCTCCGGATGCTCCGGAAGTCGTCGGCGAAGAGCGCGACGCCCATGCGCGCATGGTTCACCTGCGGCTCGGCCTCCACGCGGGCATTCTCGAAGTAGTACCGCACCGCCGACGCCGCCGAGTTCGCGAACCACGCGACCGACACCTCGGTCAGGATGCTCGGGAGCGGGACGCCCGACGGCCGGTCGAAGCCCATGAAGAGCTCGTCGTAGGCGAGCAGACCCGCGGGGGAGTCGGAGAGGGCGATCCCGATCGTCTGCGGCCGGGACGCGTTCATCGCGTTGTACCCGCCCACGGACTGGAACCACTGCAGGAACTCGAGCGCCGCGTAGTCCGTCGGGCCCAGGGCGTCGAACTCGCCCGGCGCGCCCGACGGGAAGGAGAACGCCTGCTGCACGTGCAGTCCGAGGAACCCCTCGGGGGCGAGGAGTCCGAGCTCCCGCGCGACGATCGCGCCGAAGTCGCTGCCGTGCACGCCGTAGGAGTCGTAGCCGAGGCGGCGCATGAGCGCGTCGAAGGTGCGGGCGACGCGTGCGGTCGTCCAGCCGCGGTCGACGACCGGGGTGCTGAAGCCGACACCGGGCGCCGACGGGATGACGAGCGAGAAGGCATCGGCGGCGGATCCGCCGTGCGCCTCCGGGTCGGTGAGCGGCCCGATCAGGTCGAGGAAGTCGACGAACGACCCCGGGTAGCTGTGCACGAGCAGCAGAGGCGTCGCGGTCGGCACGGGCGACTCGACGTGGAGGAAGTGGATCGTCTGGCCGTCGATCTCGGTCAGGAACTGCGGGTGCGCGTTGATGCGCTCCTCGTCGGCGCGCCAGTCGTGCACCTCCCACGCCGCGAGGGCGTCCGTGAGCCAGGCCCGGGTGACGCCGTAGACCGGGTCGTCGTCGGGGGCCGGCGCGGGCAGGCGGGTGCGGGCGATGCGGGAGCGGAGGTCGTCGAGGTCGGCGTCCGAGACGGCGAGGCGGAAGGGGCGGATGTCGGCGGGGCCGGTGTTCTTCGTCATGTCTCGACGGTAGAGTCCATATAGGAAGGATTCGATCCTAATGATCCCCGACAGTTGGAACATGACCGACACGTCGGCCCGACTGCTCGCGCTGCTGTCGCTCCTGCAGTCGCGCCCGCGCTGGTCCGGTCGCGAGCTGTCCGAACGACTCGGGGTGACCGGGCGCACCATCCGCACCGACATCGGACGCCTGCGGGCGCTCGGCTATCCGGTCGACGCCGAGCGCGGCTCGACCGGCTCGTATCGCCTCGGCGCGGGCGGCACGCTGCCGCCGCTTCTCCTCGACGACGACGAGGCCGTCGCGGTGGTCGTCGCGCTGCAGTTCGCGCAGGGCCTCGCCGAGATGGAGGAGACGAGCGCGCGCACCCTCGCGAAACTCGAGCAGGTGCTCCCGTCGCGCCTGCGGCCGACCGTCGCCGCGATCCGCTCCGCCGTCACGAGCGGGCCGGTCACCGACGGCACGAGCGAGGGAGTACCGGTCGCGCCCGGCGTGCTCGCCGCGATCTCGGCCGCCATCCGCGACCGCGAGTGGCTGCGCTTCGAGGAGTCGGGGGAGCCGCGGGTGGTCGAGCCCTACCGGCTCGTCTCGTGGCAGCGGCACTGGCATCTGGTCGCCCGGGATGCCCGCTCGGGCGACTGGCAGACGTTCCGGGTCGACCGGATCGCGCTGCGCGCCCCGACGCGCCGGCGATTCGCGCCGCGCGGGCTCGAACCCGAGGAGTACACCGCCATCCTCGTGCGCGACGTCGCGTCGTCCGGGTGGTCGGTGCACGCGCGCATCACGGTGCTCGCGTCGGCCGAGACGGTGCTCGCGCGCATCAACCCGGCCGTCGGGGTCGTCGAGCCGATCGACGAGGGCCGCTGCGTGCTCGTCACCGGGGCCGACAGCCTCGAGATCATCGCCGTCTACATCGGGATGCTCGGGCTCGACTTCCGCGTCGACTCGCCGCCGGCCCTCGTCGACCGCGTGCGCGAGCTCGGGGGGCGATACGCGCGGGCGGTCGACTGATCAGCCCTCCGTGAGCCCGAACCGCGTGTGCAGGCGGGTCATCCAGCGGGGCGCCCACCAGAGGATGCGGCGCTGCCAGGTCATGAACGCCGGGACGAGCAGACAGCGCACGATCGTCGCATCGAGCAGCACCGCGACCGCGAGCGCGGTGCCGAGTTGCTTGATGACCATGAGGTCGCCCGTGGCGAAGCCCGCGAACACGACGATGATGATGAGCGCCGCCGACGTGATGATGCGCCCGGAGCGCTGCAGCCCACGGGCGATCGCCTCGGCGTCGTCGACCCCCTGGGCGCGCAGTTCGGTGATCCGCGACAGGATGAAGAGCTCGTAGTCCATCGCGAGACCGAAGCCGAAGACGAAGGTCAGCACGAGGACGAGCACGTCGACCCCGTAGACGCGGTCGGGGTCGAACCCCATGAGCCCCGCGAAGTTGCCCTGCTCGAACCCCCAGACGAGCACCCCGACCGAGGCGCCGAGCGACAGCGCGCTCGCGACGAGCGCCTTGAGCGGGATGACGAGCGACCCGGTCATGAGGAAGAGCAGCACGACGGTGCCGAGCCCGAGGACGAGCGCCGCCCACGGCGCCCCGCGCAACAGCGCGTCGGTGAGGTCGACGGTGCGCGCGTCGGTGCCGGTGACGAGCGCGTCGTCGAGGGCGTCGGCATCCCGCTCGGCCCGGATCTCGCGCACGACGTCGGTGCCGTAGCGCGGGTCGTCGAGCGTGACGCGCGTGATCCAGCCGTCGCCCCGGGGCAGCGTCGCGCCGACCTCGGCGACATGATCGAGGTCGGCGACGCGTTCGGCCCAGTCGTCGCCCGTGGCGGCGTCGGCCGTGACGAGTGCGACGCGCGGGGCGGTCGCCGCGGGGAAGTGGTCGTCGAGCGCCGCGACGAACGGGTAGGCCGACGCCGTGCGCGGGATCGAGTCGACGCTCGTGTTCGCGATCGTGAGGGTCGCGAGCGGGGTGCCGACGAGCACGAGCCCGATCGCGCAGCCGATCGTCACGAGCGCCGGATGCCGTTGCACCCGTCGCGCGAGGCGCGAGAAGAATCCCTCCTCAGGGGCGACGTCGCCGAATCGGCTGAGGGCGCGACCGAGTCCGGGGATGCGTGTCAGGAGTCCGGGGCGGGCGAGGCGCTCGCCGAGGAGCGAGAGCAGCGCGGGCACGAGGGTCACGGCCGAGAGGATCGCGATGAGTGTGACGCCGATCGCGCCGATGCCGACAGCGCGCACCATCCGCGGCTCGAAGACCAGCAGGCCCGCGGACGCGATGGCGAAGGTGATGCCGGAGTACACGACGGTGCGTCCGGCGCGGTCGGCGGTGCGCACGATCGCGTCGATGCGCGCCTCGCGCCCTCCGGAACGGCCGCCGACGTCACGGCGGTACTCCTCCCGGAACCGCGACACCATGAGCAGGCCGTAGTCGATCGAGAGCCCGAGTCCGACCGCGGTGACGACGTTGAGCACCGTGGTGTCGATGTCGGTCAGCTGCGTCACCCCGAAGAGCACGCCGAGCCCGCCGCCGATCGCCGCGCCCGCCCCGACGAGCGGGATGCCCGCGGCGAGGAAGCCGCCGAAGACGACGAGCATGACCACGAGGGCGATGGGCAGTGCGACGCTCTCCCCGCGTCGCAGGTCGTTCTCGGAGAGTTCGAGGATCGAGTCCACGAGCAGCCGGGTGCCGCCCACCTCCACCGTCGCGGTGGGGAACGCGTCGCGGTAGGCGTCGGCCGCGTCGTCGAGCGCCGCATGCACGGCATCCACGGCCGCGGGGTCGGGCTCGGCGGTTCCCGAACCCTCGACCGTGGCGGTCAGCAGGAACCCGTCACCGTCGTCGGCGAGGAGAGGCAGGATGCGCGGGTCGGGTTCACCCGTCGGCAGCGGCGGCGCGAACGGAGCGGTGAGACTCGTGCGCTCGACATCGTCGAGCACGGCCGCCAGCTCCCCGGCGAGCTCGACGGCCCGCGGCTCGGTCGCCTCGACGCCGTGGACGAGCAGGGTCAGCGACTCGGTCTCCGAGCCCGAGCCCGAGCCCGAGTCCGCGATCAGGTCGTCGGCCCGGGCGCTCTCGCCGTCGACGCTCGGGGCATCGCCGTGCAGGCGCTCGAACAGCGTCTGCCCCGTGACGCCTCCGACGGCGGTGCCGAGCGCGGCGGCGAGCAGCACGGCCCAGACGAGCACCGTGAGCACGGGATGGCGGGCGGCGAGGCCGCCGACGCGGGCGAGCGGACCCGGGCGGGAAGGGGCAGCGGGCACCGTCAGACCTTGTCGCGCCAGTCCTCGACGACGCCGACCGGCTGGGTGATCGCCCCGGTCGGCGGACCCACGACGGTCATCTCGTCGCGGCGGTGGCGCAGCACGTTCTCGATGTAGGAGGTCAGAGCCTCCGCGAGCGGCACGTTGCGCTTCTCGTCCTGCGACCGGTACCAGCGGTGCTCGAGCAGTTGGTGGAACACCTCGGCGGGCTCGAGCTTGCCGCGCAGATCGCGGGGGATGGCGCGCACGACGGGTTCGAAGACGCGGGCGAGCCACTCGTGCGCGACGACCTCCTCGTCCTGGTTCTCGCGGCCGCCCGAGGTGCGGTACGCGTCGAGGTCGTTGAGCAGCCGGCGCGCCTGGTTCTCGCCCGCGTCGAGCCCGGTCAGCCGCAGCAGGCGTCGCGAGTGGTGGCCGGCATCCACGACCTTCGGCTGGATGAGCACCTTGGCGCCGCCCGCGTCGCGGGTGATGGCGAGCTCCTCGATGTCGAAGCCGAGGTCGTTGAGCCGCTCGACGCGTCGGGCGATGCGCCAGCGCTCGCTCTCCGGGAACGACTCCGAGGCCGTCAGCTCGCTCCACAGTTCGCGGTAGGAGGCGACGATGCGGTCGGCGAGCGACACCGGGTCGACATCCTCGTCGAGGCGGTTGCCCGACTGCAGGTCGAAGAGCTCCCCCGCGATGTTGACCCGGCCGATCTCGAGGTCGTGCTCGCGCTGCCCGTCGCTGAGCGCGCGGTCGTGCAGGGTGCCGGTCTCGGCATCCACGAGGTAGGCCGCGAACGCGCCGGCGTCCCGTCGGAACAGGGTGTTCGACAGCGACACGTCGCCCCAGAAGAAGCCGGCGATGTGCAGCCGCGCGAGCAGCACCGCGAGGGCGTCGACGAGGCGCGTCGCGGTGTCGGGGCGCAGCGCCTGGGAGAAGACCGCCCGGTAGGGGAGCGAGAACTTGAGATGCCGCGTCACGAGCACCGGGGCGAGCTGCTCGCCGTCGGCGGCCGTGCGGTTCGTGATGACCGCGATCGGTTCGACGCACGGCAGGTCGAGGCGGTTGAGGGTGCGGAGGAGGTCGTACTCGCGCTGCGCCATCTCCTCGGTGGTCTCCTTGACGGCGAGCACGTGCTCGTTCAGTCGGACGAACCGCACGAGGTGGCGAGAGATGCCCTTCGGCAGCGCCGCGATGTACTCCTCGGGCCACAGCTCGAGGGGGAGGCTCCACGGCAGATCGAGCAGCGCCGGGTCGGGCACGGCGGAGGTGATCGACAGCGCGGAGCTCACGGGTCGAGCCTAGGACGCGGGGCGCCGCTCGAGGTCTCTCAGGCCGCGAGGCGCTCGAGCAGTGCGAGGTTGTCGACGCCCGTCTCGAGCTCCCCGGACTCGATGCGGCGGGCGACCTCGAGGATCGCGGCGTTGACCGGGGTCGGGATGCCGAGATCGATTCCGGAACGCACGACGACGCCGTTGATGTCGCCGGCCTCGCTGCGGCGGCCCTTCGTCCAGTCCTGCAGGACGGTCGTCGTCGCGCCCGGACGCACGAAGCCGCGATAGAGGGTGTCGAGCATCGTGCTGACGACGGATTCGGGCTGCGCGACGTCGTCGGCGCGCAGCCCGAAGATCGGCAGCACGGGGTGGCCGAGCGCGCGACCGACGTCGAGCGCCTCCTGGCCGGCGCGCGTCATGAGCTCCCGCATGCCGGGCACCGCGAGGGCATCCGCCATCGGCATCCCGAGCGCGGCCGTCGGCACGAGCACGCTCGCGTTGCTGACGAGCTTCATCCACTTGGCGGCGA
>CAMLMQ010000143.1 GCA_946481135.1 uncultured Microbacteriaceae bacterium | reverse complement strand
GTCGGACGCCCCCACGGCATCCATCCTCGACCCCGAGGTGACGCAGGGCTCGCGCCGCCTCACCCTCGCCGTGCACTCGCTCTCGAAGCGCTCCAACCTCGCCGGCTACCGCGCCGGGTTCATCGCCGGCTGCAGCGACCTCGTCGGCGAGATCCTCGACGCCCGCAAGCACGCGGGGCTCATCCCGCCGGCCCCCGTGCAGCACGCGATGGCCGTCGCCCTCGCCGACGACGCCCACGTGGTCGAGCAGAAGGCGCGCTACCGGAGCCGCCGCGACATCCTCGTGCGCGCCCTCGAGGATGCCGGGTTCCGCATCGACTCCTCGCGCGCCGGCCTCTACCTCTGGGCGACCCGCGGCGAGGACAGCTGGGCGACCGTGGCGGCGCTGGCCGACCACGGCATCCTCGTCACGCCGGGCGCGTTCTACGGCGACGCGGGGGCCGCGCATGTGCGCATCTCGCTCACCGCGAGCGACGAACGCGTCGCCGAGGCCGCGCGTCGTTTGGCGTCAACCTCCAACTGACCAGGCCCTTCTCTGCACGTCGCGGTAGTGCCTGTCGGCCACCCCTAGGCTGTAAGGGTGAGCGACAACCAGCCCGACACGGCCACGTTCTCGTACGGCGACACGACCGCCGAGTTCCCGATCGTCCGTGCCGTGGACGGACGCGACAGCGTCGACGTGTCCACGTTCATGAAGACGACGGGGCTCACCGCCCTCGACCAGGGCTTCGTGAACACCGCCTCGACGAAGAGCGCCATCACCTACATCGACGGGGATGCCGGCATCCTGCGGTATCGCGGCTACGCGATCGAAGACCTCGCCCGGCACTCCACCTACCTCGAGGTCGCGTGGCTGCTGATCTACGGCGAACTGCCGACGGCGTCGGAGCTGGCCCGGTTCGAAGACCGCATCCGCCACCACACGCTGTTGCACGAAGACCTCAAGACGTTCTTCTCGGCGCTGCCGCACACCGCGCATCCGATGTCGGTGCTGTCGTCGGCGGTGTCGGCGCTCTCCACCTACTACGAAGACTCCCTCGACCCGCACAACCCCGAGATGGTCGAGATCAACACGGTGCGGCTGCTCGCGAAGCTGCCCGTCATCGCCGCCTACGCGCACAAGAAGTCGCTCGGGCAGGCGTTCCTCTACCCCGACAACTCGCTGTCGTTCGTCGAGAACTTCCTCAAGCTCAACTTCGGCAACATGGCCGAGCCGTACGAGATCAACCCGGTGCTCGTCAACGCGCTCGAGCGACTGCTCATCCTGCACGAAGACCACGAGCAGAACGCATCCACCTCGACCGTGCGGCTCGTCGGCTCGACCGAGGCCAACATCTTCGCCTCCATCTCGGCGGGCATCAACGCCCTCTACGGCCCGCTGCACGGCGGCGCCAACGAGGCCGTGCTCTCGATGCTCACCCGCATCCACGAGTCCGGCGAGAGCGTGCAGAAGTTCGTCGAGCGGGTCAAGAACAAGGAGGACGGGGTGAAGCTCATGGGCTTCGGACACCGCGTCTACAAGAACTTCGACCCGCGCGCGAAGCTCGTCAAGGAGAGCGCCGACGAGGTGCTCGCCGACCTCGGCGTCAAGGATCCGCTGCTCGACATCGCGAAGCAGCTCGAAGAGGCCGCGCTCGCCGACGACTACTTCATCGAGCGCAAGCTCTACCCCAACGTCGACTTCTACACGGGGGTCATCTACAAGGCGATGGGGTTCCCGGCGCGCACCTTCACGGTGCTCTTCGCGATCGGCCGCCTGCCGGGGTGGATCGCCCACTGGCGCGAGCAGGTCGGCGACCCCGCGACGAAGATCGGGCGCCCGCAGCAGCTCTACACGGGCCCCGCCGCCCGTCCCTGGCCCTCCGGCCGCTGAGTTCTGGTGGCGTAGCTTCCGCTGGAGTTAGTTGCACGCGCGGCCGTCCTGCGAGCCGCGTGTGCAACTCAGCCTCGCGCATCCTCCACAGGATCGTCGCGGCGGCGCCGTCCTCATCGGAGAAGCGGCCAGGCGGGCAGGTCGAGCGCGACGGCCACCTGAGGTGCATGGACGACACCTGGCACTCGCACTACCTGGTCACGCCTCGGATCTCGAACCCCGGAGAGCGGGCAGCGATCTATCGAGGGGCCGCGCGTGGTGAGTTCGTCCGAGTCGTGCGCGGGGTGTACGTCGCTCGCGACATGTGGGACTCCCTCGACTTCGAGGGTCGGCACCTCGCGCGCGTGCGCGGCGTCGCCCTGCTGCGACCCGGCACTGTGTTCTCGCACCTGTCCGCCGCGCTTGTCTGGAAGCTGCCCGTTGTGGGCGGCGATCTGGCGATCCCGCACTGCGTCGTGCCCCACGCTCCGGGCGGTCGATCGATGACCGGTCTCCGGCGGCACGCTGTCGGCATCCCCGACGACATACGGCGCATCGACGGGCTCCTCGTGACGGCGCCCTCCGACACCGCCGTTCACATCGCCGCCGGGTACCGGCCGGAGGTCGCGCTCCCGGTGCTCGACGCAGTCCTCGGACGGCCCGACCTGGCTGTCGATCGCGAGGATCTCCGAGCCTGGGCGGCCATCCTCCCCGCAAGTTCGGGTTCGGCTCGTGCGGCCTGGTCCATCGAGTTCGCGGATGCGGCGTCGGGGTCGCCGGGAGAGTCGCTCAGCCGGGTCGGCATCCACAGGCTGGGCTTGCCGGCTCCGCAGCTTCAGGTGCGATTTCTGGATGCTTTCGGCCTCATCGGCGTCGTCGACTTCTGGTGGCCCGACGCGCAGGTCATCGGCGAGTTCGACGGGATCGGCAAGTACCTCCGTGACTTCTCGGATCTCGGACGCAACCCCGCGGACATCGTGGTCGCCGAGAAGCGACGTGAGGACCGCCTGCGAGCGCTCGGGCCGCGGGTGGTGAGATGGGACTGGCCGATCGCCCGTGACCTCACCGCTCTTCGTCGACGACTCTCAGAGGCCGGCTTGCGCGCCGCGTAGTTGCTCGCGCGCTGGGGAGAACGGCGGCGCGTGCAACTAACGGGAGCGTGAGGAGGCCACCCCGACCCCCGGTAGGCTGTGCCGGGTGCGGACCCCCGCCGCACGTCTGGGACGGAAGAACGGTGGGACGACCGTGTTCGTGCAGCTGCTCGACGAGCGCGGGGTGCGCGTCGCGTCACCCGAGTTCGACCCCCACGTCGCCGACCTGACCGACGACGCGCTGCTCGGGTTCCTGCGTGACATGACCGTCGTGCGCCGCATCGACGCCGAGGCGACGGCCCTGCAGCGCCAGGGAGAGTTGTCGCTGTGGCCGCCGCTCGTGGGGCAGGAGGCGGCGCAGATCGGGTCGGGGAGGATGCTGCGCGACGACGACTTCGTGTTCTCCAGCTACCGCGAGCACGCGGTCGCCTACACCCGCGGTGTGCCGCTGCAGGACCTGCTGCGCGTCTGGCGCGGTGTCGGGCAGTCGGGCTGGAATCCCCACGAGTTCGGGATGGCGACGCCGCAGGTGATCATCGGCGCGCAGACCCTGCACGCCGTCGGCTACGCGATGGGCATCCGCAACGACGGCACGGATGCGGTCGCGGTGACCTACTTCGGCGACGGCGCGATGAGCGAGGGGGATGTCTCCGAGGCCATGGTCTTCGCGGCGAGCTTCGCGGCACCGGTCGTGTTCTTCTGCCAGAACAACCACTGGGCGATCTCGGAGCCGGTGCGCGTGCAGTCGACCGTCGAGCTCGCCGACCGGGCGGGCGGCTTCGGCATCCCCGCGCTGCGGGTCGACGGTAACGACGTGCTCGCCGTCGCCGCGGCGATGCGGGTCGCCCTCGCCCGGGCACGCGCGGGGGAGGGGCCGACCATGATCGAGGCCGTCACCTACCGGATGGGCCCGCACACGACCGCGGACGATCCGACCCGCTATCGGGATGCCGACGAACTCGCCGCGTGGGAAGCGCGCGACCCGATCGCCCGACTCGGCACGTATCTGCGCGGCACGGGAGCGCTCGACGACGCGGGGGAGGCCCGCATCCGGGCGGAGGCGGATGCTGCGGCCGCGGAGCTGCGGGCGGGCTGCCTCGCGCTTCCCGACCCGGGACCGCTCGATCTGTTCGCGCACGTCTACGCGGAACCGCATCCCGTGGTCGACCGCCAGCGCGCCGAGTACGCCCGCTACCTCGACGGGTTCGCCGACTGATGGCCGCCGCACCCACCGGGCCGCAGACCCTCACGCTGGGCAAGGCCCTCAACACGGGTCTGCGCCGCGCCCTCGCCGACGACCCGAAGGTCGTGGTGCTCGGCGAGGACGTCGGGGTGCTCGGCGGCGTGTACCGCATCACCGACGGGCTGCAACCGGAGTTCGGGGCGCACCGCGTCGTCGACACCCCGCTCGCCGAGTCGGGCATCATCGGCACCGCGATCGGTCTCGCGTTCCGCGGGTACCGTCCGGTCGCCGAGATCCAGTTCGACGGCTTCGTCTATCCCGCGTTCGATCAGATCGTGAGCCAGCTCGCCCGGATGCACGCCCGCACGGGCGGGGCGGTGACGCTGCCGCTGACGATCCGCGTTCCGGTGGGGGGCGGCGTCGGCAGTCCCGAGCACCACTCCGACAGCCCGGAGGCGCTCTTCGCCCACATCCCGGGGCTGCGCGTCGTGTCGCCGTCGACCCCGCAGGACGCCCACACGCTGCTGCGTCAGGCGATCGCGTGCGACGATCCCGTCATCTTCTTCGAACCGAAGCGCCGTTACCACGTGCGCGGCGAGGTCGACGAGCAGCTGCTCGACCCGCCCATGGGGTCGGCGCGCGTCGTGCGCCGGGGCGATCACGTGACGCTCGTCACGTTCGGGGCGCTCGTCGCCACCGCCCTGGATGCCGCGCTCGCCGCCGAGGACGAGGGCGTCTCGATCGAGGTGGTCGATTTGCGCTCGCTCTCGCCGATCGACTATCCGACGATCGAGGGGTCGGTGCGGCGCACGGGGCGACTGGTCGTCGCCCACGAGGCCCCGTCGACCGCCGGGCTCGGCGCGGAGGTCGCCGCGACGATCACCGAACGCTGCTTCGAGTACCTCGAGGCCGCGCCGGTTCGGGTGACCGGGCACGATGTCGTCTACCCCGCCGCACGGTTGGAGAAGCACATGATCCCCGACCTCGACCGCATCCTGCACGGGGTCGACCGCGTGCTCGGCCGCATCCCGGGGGCGGCGGCGTGAGCCTGCGCGAGTTCCGGCTGCCCGACCTCGGCGAGGGTCTCACCGAGTCCGACATCGTCGAGTGGCGGGTCGCCGAGGGTGACACGGTGCAGCTCAACCAGATCATCGCGGAAGTCGAGACCGCGAAGGCGCTCGTCGAGATCCCGTCGCCGTACGCCGGTGTCGTCGCCGAGCTGCACGCCCGAGCCGGCGAGACGGTGAACGTCGGCGATCCGCTCGTGACGTTCGCTCTGCCCGGGGAGGCGACGTCGACGCCGATGCCCGACGCCGCGGTCGACGAGCCGCAGGCGAGCATCATCGGTCACGCCGTCGCGCCGGAGCGATCGGGTCGTCCCGTCCGTCGCCCGCGCAAGGCACCCGCCGCAGCCGTGCCCCCGGCGCGCTCGGCCGGCGCCCCGGCCGAGCGTCGCCGCTCGACACCGCCCGTGCGGCACCTCGCGCGTCAGCTCGGCCTCGACCTGGACCGGATCGTCGGTACCGGCCCTGACGGTCTCATCACCCGCGACGACGTCGTCGCCGCCACGACGGGAGCGGCGGATGCCGGACCGGTGACGCGCATCCCGATCCGGGGGGTGCGCAAGCACACCGCCGCCGCGATGGTCGCGAGCGCGTTCACCGCGCCGCACGTGAGCGTCTTCCACACGGTCGACGTGACCCCGGCGCTCGAACTCGCCGCACGTGTCACCGAGCGCGAGGGCACCCGGGTGAACCTCCTCGCGCTCGTCGCGCGGGCCGTCTGCGTGACGCTCGCCGCGCATCCCGAGCTCAATTCGCGGTGGGAGGAGGCGACGCAGGAGATCGTGCGGTACGGCTATGTGAACCTCGGCATCGCCGCGGCCACCGACCGGGGGCTCGTCGTGCCGAACGTCAAAGCCGCCGACACCCTCGGGCTCGTCGACCTCGCGGGCGCGCTCGCGGAGTTGACCGCCGAGGCCCGGTCGGGGCGGGCGGGCCCCGCACGACTCTCGGGCGGCACGTTCACGATCACGAACATCGGGGTCTTCGGTGTCGAGGCGGGCACCCCCATCCTCAATCCGGGGGAGGCCGGCATCCTCGCGCTCGGGGCCGCGCAGCGCCGACCGTGGGAGTTCGAGGGCGGAGTCGCGCTGCGTTCCGTGATGACGCTCAGCCTCTCGTTCGACCACCGGGTCGTCGACGGCGAGCAGGGGTCGCGCTTCCTCGCCGAGCTCGGCGGCATGCTCGCCGCCCCCGATGAGCGGGTGCTGCTCGGGTCCTAGGGGGCGGGATCGGGCCGCTCGGCGCCCTCGAGGGAGCCCGTGGTCGGACCATCCTCGTCGTACACCGTGCAGAGCAGTTCGCGGTCGCCGCTCGCCCAGCTGCCCGCGGTGGGGAAGTAGCCGCCCGTGACGTAGCGCGATGCGGCGTACGGCACACCGACGAACCGTTCGAACGCCTCGCCCTGGCAGAACTCCGCGAGCCGCGCCTCGAGCGCCTCCACCCCGGGGAAGGTGCCCTCCGCGACCTCCGTGCGGGCGAACACCTCGGAGTCGTGCGGCTCGGAGCACGGCACCACCGGCACCGTCGTGACCTCGTCCGCGACGTCCCGGTCGTCGAGGCAGTCGCCGACGCCGAGTTGGAACACGTCGCCGTCGAGCGCGCCGGTCGCGTCGGGTCCGGATGCCGCGCAGCCCGCGAGCAGCACGACGACGACGGCGAAGGTGGGGAGGAGCCGGCGGGTTCCGTGCACGGCGCCAGCCTAGGGCAGCGTCTCGCGGCTCAGGGGCGCGGGAGGCGGGCGAGCACGTCGTCGTGCAGCAGGCCGTTCGTGGCGATCACCGAGAGCGTGTCGAGGGTGTTCTCGGCGCCGTCGACATCCGTCACCCGGCCTCCGGCTTCGCGCACGATCGGCACGAGCGCGGCGATGTCCCACGGCTTCACGTCGAACTCGCCCGCGATGTCGATCGCGCCTTCCGCGAGCAGCATGTACGACCAGAGGTCGCCGAACGCGCGCGTGCGCTCGACGGTGCGGCTGAGGTCGACGAGCTGGTCGAGGCGGCCGTACTGGTCCCAGTGCTTGAGCGAGTTGTAGGAGAGGGATGCCTCCGTCAGTTCCGCGATGCGACTCACCCGCAGACGGCGCGGCTCGTGCCCCTGCTCCTGCAGCCACGCACCGTGACCGGTCGCGGCCCACCAGCGCTTGCCGAGGGCGGGCGCGCTCACCACACCCACCTCCGGCACGCCGTCGATCACGAGGGAGATGAGGGCACCCCAGATCGGCACGCCCCGCACGAAGTTGCTCGTGCCGTCGATCGGGTCGACGATCCACTGGCGGTTCGACGATCCCTCGGTACCGAACTCCTCGCCGAGCACGGCGTCACCGGGTCGCGCGTCGGCGAGGTGCTCGCGGATGATCCGCTCGACACGCGTGTCGGCATCCGTCACCTGCGAGCGGTCGGGCTTGTGCTGCACGTCGAGGTCTTGCGCGCGGTAGCGGTCGATCGCGATGAGGTCGGCTTCACCCGCGAGGGTGAGCGCCACGGAGAGGTCGTCGGCGAGGGAGAACGTCACGCGACCCAAGCTACTCGTTCGCGACATGCCGGAACGCGCCGCTCACGTGTCGCGAGATGCCCGGAACGTGGCACCTCGCGGATCAGGGGCGAGGGTCGCGAGCAGGCGCTGGAGGGAATCGACGCGCGCGGCGGGGAGGCGGCCGTCGGCGACGGCGTCGTTGAGCTCGCAGTCGGGGGCGTCGGGCAGATGGGTGCAGCCGCGCGGGCAGTCGTCGGCGACGGCGGCGAGGTCGGCGAACGA
>CAMLMQ010000142.1 GCA_946481135.1 uncultured Microbacteriaceae bacterium | reverse complement strand
CAGCGCCGCCGAGAGTTCGAGGTTCGCCTCGGCGTTCTCGAAGCGGATCGGGTTCACCTTGTGCGGCATCGTCGACGAGCCCGTCGCTCCCGCCTGCGGGATCTGCGCGAGGTAGCCGATCGAGATGTAGGTCCACACGTCGGTGCACAGGTTGTGCAGGATGCGGCCGGCGTGCGCGATCGCGGAGTAAAGCTCGGCCTGCCAGTCATGCGACTCGATCTGCGTCGTGAGCGGGTTCCAGTCGAGACCGAGGGAGGTGACGAACTCGCGCGAGAGGGCGGGCCAGTCGAGCTCGGGGTCGGTGACGACGTGCGCCGAGAAGGTGCCCGTGGCTCCGCTGAACTTGCCGAGGTACTCGACCTGTTCGATGCGGCGGATCTGCCGCTCGAGGCGGTGCACGACGACGGCCATCTCCTTGCCGAAGGTCGTCGGCGTGGCGGGCTGCCCGTGGGTGCGGGACAGCATCGGGGTCGCCCGCTCGGCGACCGCGAACTCGCGGAGGCGACCCACGACATCCCGCAGCTTCGGCAGCCACACTCCGGTGACGGCGGCGCGGACCGTGAGCGCGTAGGAGAGATTGTTGACGTCCTCGCTCGTGCAGGCGACGTGCACGAGCTCGGCGACGTGCGTGAGGCCGAGTTCGGCGAGCTTCTCGCGCACGAGGTACTCGACGGCCTTGACGTCGTGCCGGGTCGTCGCCTCGAGTTCGGCGAGCCGCTCGATCTCGGCCTCGCCGAACTCGGCGGCGAAGCGGCGCAGCTCCCGTACCGCGTCGGGGTCGAGGGGGGCGGAGCCGAGCAGGCCGCGCTCGGTGAGGAACGCGAGCCACTCCACCTCGACGCGCACGCGGGCGCGGTTGAGCCCCGCCTCGGAGAGGTGTTCGCCGAGGTCGCCGACGGCGGCGCGGTACCGCCCGTCGAGGGGGCTCAGCGGTTGCGGGGGCAGCGGACTCATGGAACTCCCTGTCGAAGGACCGGCTCCAATTGCCGGAAGAGGGCGACGCTCGCGCGCTCGATCGTGCTCAGCACCGAATCGAAGAGGGCGGCATCCGAATAGTACGGGTCGGGCACGTCGGCGGGCGATCCGGCCCCGTCGTCGAAGGAGAGCAGCAGCTGCACCTTCGCGCGGGTGGCGTCGTCGGGCGCCCACTCCTTGAGCGTGCGTTCCTGCCCGCGGTCGAAGACGACGACGAGGTCGAGCGTCGCGAACCAGGCGGAGTCGAACTGCCGGGCGCGGTGCCGGGTGGCGTCGTAGCCGCGGCTCGAGAGCGCGGCGATCGTGCGGGCGTCGGCGCGCTCGCCGACGTGCCAGTCGCCCGTCGCCGCCGACCCCACCTCGAGCCGGTTCTCGTAGCCGCCCGCCGCGATGAGCTGGCGGAAGACCGCCTCCGCCATGGGCGAGCGGCAGATGTTCCCGGTGCAGACGAAGCAGATGCGGAAGACCGGGCCCGGCGCCGCGGGATCCCCTGCCATGGCCTCCATCATGGCGCGGATGCCCTCTCCTCCACAGCCCCCGGATGCCGCGACTCTCCGCGAGCGCCGGGGGCGGGGGACGCGCCGGGTGTGCGGCGGGCGAGGCTCGGCGTATGACTCCCGTGTTCGATCCGGCGACCCAGCGTGCCGATCTGGAGCGGCAACTCGCCCTGCTCGATCCGGTGCTGCAGCATCTGCGGGTCGAGTCCGTGCCGCGGCACGTGCTCGCCGTGGACTGGCGGGGGCCGGCCGCGGAGGAGGCGGGTCGGCTCGCCGCCGAGCTCGGGCGTCGCCTCGACTCCGCCGCCGACGCCGTCGACGACCTGTTGCGGGTCGTGCGCCTCCAGCTCGGGGCGCTGCCGTGAGCCCCGAGGGCGAGCGGGACAAGAACGACCCGGGCGGCCCGTTGTTCGTGACCCCGGCGGGCAGCGTCACGGTCGCGACCGACGCTCTGCTCGCCGCGTGCGACCGGCTGGCCGCCCTCGAGCACGAACTGCTCGTCGACGAACGCCGCGTGCTCGCGGCCGACGCGTGCCCGGCGGGCTGGCCGGTGCCCGACGACGTGCTCTCCCGGCTGCGCAGCGCGCGCGAGCTGTGCGCGACCTCCCGGGAGGGGTACCTGCGGGCGGCCGACAACTACGCGGTCGCCGAGAGGATGCTCGAACGGGCGCACCGTGACCTCGCCGGCGTCCTCGCCGCGACCGTGGGCGCCGACGTGCTCGCGATGCTCGCCCGCTTCGTGCTGTTCATGCCCGGAGCCGCGGCGCTCGCGGCCCTCGTCGGGTGGGCCGCGATCCCCGACACCGGCGACGGCCGGCTCGAGACGGTGAAACGCTTCTTCCTCGCGCATCCCGAGCTCATCACGAGCCCCGAGTTCGTGCGCTTCGTGCAGCACGCCGCGACGAGTCTCGACGACGCGGCGCTCGGCCTCGCGGGCGTTCCCGGCTGGGCGGCCCTGATCCCGCGACCGCCGGGTTCCGAACCGGCGGGGGGCGCGCTGAGCGTGGCCTCGCTCGGCGTGCTGATCGGGATGCTGCGCGAGAGCCCGGTGCACGTCGAGCGGGTCCGTGGCGAACGGCACGAGGGGGCGCCCAGCGGCGTGCTGGAGCGGCTGAACCGCATCCCCGAGGGAGATCAGGTGCGCATCGAGCGGTACGACGCCGACGGGATGCCGCCGCGCTACGTCGTCTACGTCGGACCGACCGAGACCTTCTCCCCGCTGCCGACCGACGAGCCGTGGGACATGGCGAGCAACGTCTACGGCGTCGCGGGCGCCTCACCGGGGTCGCTGCGTGCCGTCGAGCTCGCGATGGCCGACGCCGGCATCACCGCCGCCGACGAAGTCGTCGTGACCGGCTTCTCGCAAGGCGGGCTGATCGCGACCCTCGTCACGGCCTCGGGCGACTGGAACGTCGTCGGGTTGGAGACCCATGGAGCGCCCGCCGGCAACATCCCGGTGCCCGAGGGGGTCGCCGGGCTCGCGGTCCGCAACACCGACGACCTGGTGCCCGCGCTCGCCGGACCCCAGCTCGACGACACGCTCGTGCAGGTCGAGCGGCGCGCGTTCCGCGACGACGAGGGCCTTCCGACACACCAGGCGGCGCCCGCGCACCAGCGCACCGCGTACGCACGCACCGCCGCCGCGATCGACGACGCGCAGTCGACGGTCGTGCGCGAGCAGGTCGCACGGCTCGACGCCTTCACGGCGGAGTACCTGCAGCGCGGAGGCTCCGTCACCGCGCTGACCTACCACGCCGAGCGCACGTGGTGAGCGTCAGCGGCGGCGCGACGAGCCCTTCGTGAAGGGACGCAGGAGGATGCCGATGAGCCACGCGATCACGCCGAGCACGAGTGCGCCGAGCACGCCCCACCAGAACCCGTCGACCGTGAGCCCGAAGCCGATGAGGCCGCTGATCCACGCCACGAGCAGCAGCAGCAGGCCGTTGACGATGAGCGAGATGAGGCCGAGCGTGATGACGTAGATCGGGAAGGCGACGACGCGGATGATGCCGCCGATGATGCCGTTGACGACGCCGAAGAGCAGCGCCGTGAGCAGCAGCGTGATGATGAACTCGAGCGTGCCGCCGGGTGCGAACGGCACGACTTCGACGTACGGCGCGAGGATGAGCGTCGTCAGCCAGAGGGCGAGCGCGTTGATGAGCAGGCGGAGCAGAAGGCGACCCATGCGCCCATCATCGTGCACGGGGGCGTGATCGCGCGAGCCTAGGCTGGAGCGCATGGCCGTGACCCTGCGCCCGGAGATCGCCGCCCTGCCGCCCTACCGCCAGGGTCGCCCCGCGGCGGAGGAGGCGTTCAAGCTCTCCAGCAACGAGAACCCCGAGCCGACGCATCCCGCGATCCTCGCCGCGATCGCCGAGTCGCACCTCAACCGCTACCCCGACGGCGCGGCGACGCTGCTGCGTGCCCGTCTCGCCGAGCGCGCCGGGGTCTCGGTCGACGAGGTGCACGTCGGCGCCGGGTCGGTGTCGATCCTCGCCCAGCTCGTGCAGGCCGCGGCCGGCCCGGGTGACGAGGTCGTCTACGCGTGGCGGTCGTTCGAGGCGTACCCGGGGCTCGTCACCGTCGCCGGGGCGACGAGCGTGCAGGTGCCGAACCTGCCGGGCGGAGCCCACGACCTCGACGCGATGGCGGCGGCGATCACCGACCGCACGCGCGTCGTGATCGTCTGCAGCCCCAACAACCCCACCTCGACGCTCGTCACGGCCGCGCAGTTCGAGGCGTTCATGGCGAAGGTGCCCGAGACGGTGCTCGTCCTGCTCGACGAGGCCTACGCCGAGTTCGTCCGCGACCCGCACGGCGTGCGCGGTCTCGACGTGCTCGAGAACCACCCGAACCTCGTCGTGCTCCGCACGTTCTCGAAGGCGTTCGGACTCGCGGGCCTGCGGGTGGGCTGGGCGGTCGGCGCGTCGTACATCCTGGATGCCGCGCGCAGCGCCGCGATCCCGCTCGCGGTCACCGAACCCGCCCAGCGCGCGGCGATCGCCGCCCTCGACGTCGAGGACGAGTTGCTCGCGGGCGTCGACGAACTCGTCGCACGACGCCTCCGCGTGTTCGAGGGCCTCGCCGCGGCCGGGCTGACCGTGCCCGAGCCCCACGGCAACTTCGTCTGGATCGCCGCGGGCGACGAGACCACCGCCGTCGCGGCGCTGCTCGAAGACGACGGGATCGTCGGGCGGGTCTTCGCCGGCGACGGGGTGCGGGTGTCGATCGGTGAGGAGGGTTCTGTCGACAGACTCCTACGTTCGGCGACGCGGGTTGTGCAGACCCTCCCGCAAGCCGTCGAGAACGCGCGGTTAGGGTAGGCATCATGTCCTACACCGAGGCGACGCTCCAACTGCTGTCGCCGGAGGGCACCCTCGTCGAGACCGACGCCACCGCTCCCTACCTCGAGCGCATCGCGGGGCTGTCCGACGAGCGGCTGCGCGACTTCCACCGCCAGATGGTCGTCATCCGGCGCTTCGACATCGAGGCGGGCAACCTCCAGCGCCAGGGGCAACTCGCGCTGTGGATCCCGTCGCTCGGGCAGGAGGCCGCTCAGGTCGGTTCCGGCTACGCGGCCCGGGAGCAGGACCACATCTTCCCGGCCTACCGCGAGCACGTCGTCGGACGCATCCGCGGCCTCGACCCGATGCGCATCATCGAGATGCTGCGCGGGCTCAGCCACGGCGGCTGGAATCCGGCCGAGACCGGCAACTTCCACCTCTTCACCCTCGTGATCGGCTCGCAGTCGCTGCACGCGACCGGCTACGCGATGGGCATGACGCTCGACGGGTCGAGTGGCACCGGTGACCCCGAGAAGGATGCCGCGGTGCTCGCGTACTTCGGCGACGGGGCCACGAGCCAGGGCGACGTGAGCGAGGCGTTCGTGTTCGCCGCGAGCTACCAGGCGCCGATCGTCTTCTTCCTGCAGAACAACCACTGGGCCATCTCGGTGCCGGTGGAGCGCCAGTCGCGCACCCCGCTCTACCTGCGGTCGCGGGGGTTCGGCATCCCGTCGACCCAGATCGACGGCAACGACGTGCTGGCTGCCTACGCGGTCAGCGTCGAATCGCTCGACGACGCCCGCGCCGGCCGCGGTCCGCGCTTCATCGAGGCGCTGACCTACCGGATGGGCGCCCACACGACGAGCGACGACCCGACGAAGTACCGCGAGGCCGACGACGTGAAGTTCTGGTCGGAGCGCGACCCGATCACGCGGTTCGAGACCTTCCTCCGGGCCAAGGGCGAGGGCGATGCCTTCTTCGCCGACGTCGCGGCGGAGGCCGAGGATCTCGCGGCCGACGTGCGGGCCCGTACGGTCGCGATCGGCGACCTCCCCGGCGAGCGGATGTTCGCGCACGTGTACTCGGAGCCGCATCCGCTCATGGAGGAGCAGCGCGCCTGGCTCGCCGCCTACGAGGCCTCGTTCGAGGAGGGCGACGCGTGAGCGCGGCGACGGCACAGGGCGGCGTCGAGGTGCTCACGATGGCGAAGGCCCTCAACGAGGGGCTGCGCGCGGCGCTCGCCGCCGACGACCGCGTGCTGCTCATGGGCGAGGACATCGGCACGCTCGGCGGGGTCTTCCGGGTCACCGAGGGCCTCAAGTCGGAGTTCGGCGAGAACCGCGTGCTCGACACCCCCCTCGCCGAGTCGGGCATCATCGGCACGGCGATCGGCCTCGCGATGCGCGGCTTCCGCCCGGTGTGCGAGATCCAGTTCGACGGGTTCATCTATCCGGGGTTCGACCAGATCACCTCCCAGCTCGCGAAGCTGACGGCGCGGCACGAGGGCTCGATGACGTTCCCGGTCGTCATCCGCGTTCCCTACGGCGGGCACATCGGCGCGGTCGAGCATCACCAGGAGAGCCCCGAGGCGTACTTCGCGCACACCTCGGGTCTGCGCGTCGTCAGTCCGGCGACGAGCCACGACGCCTTCTGGATGATCCAGGATGCGATCGCCTCGAACGACCCCGTGCTGTTCTTCGAGCCGAAGAGCCGGTACTGGCAGAAGGGCGACGTCGACCGGGCCGCCCGCGGCGCCGACGTGCACGCCTCCCGTGTCGTGCGCGAGGGGACCGACCTCACCCTCGTCGGCCACGGCGCGATGGTGGCCGTGCTGCTGTCGGCGGCCGAGATCGCCGCCGAAGAGGGCACGAGCCTGGAGGTCGTCGACCTGCGCTCGCTGTCGCCGATCGACTACGGCCCGCTGCTCGCGTCGGTGCAGAAGACCGGCCGACTGGTCGTCGCCCAGGAGGCGCCCGGTCACGTGAGCGTCGGATCCGAGGTCGCCGCGACGATCGCGGAGCGCGCCTTCTACTCGCTGCAGGCGCCGGTGCTCCGGGTCAGCGGCTTCGACGTCCCGTTCCCGCCCGCGAAGCTCGAGGCCGCCTACCTCCCCGACGCCGACCGCGTCCTGGAGGCCGTCGACCGAGCCCTGGCCTACTAGGAGTCCCCGTGGCGCACGAGTTCCCCCTGCCCGATGTCGGCGAAGGTCTCACCGAGGCCGAGATCGTCTCGTGGAAGGTCAAGCCCGGCGACACCGTCGCCGTCAACCAGGTGCTCGTCGAGATCGAGACCGCGAAGTCGCTCGTCGAACTGCCGTCGCCGTTCGCCGGCACCGTCACCGAGTTGCTGTTCGAGGAGGGCGCCACCGTCGAGGTCGGGGCGCCCATCATCCGGGTCGACTCGGCCGGCGGCACGATCGAGCTGCAGGCGCCGCGCGACGCCGACACCGTGGGTGAGGTCGCCGACCCGGCCGAGACGTCGGGGGCCGTGCTCGTCGGCTACGGATCGAAGGGCGGCCACGGGGCGACCCGTCGCCGTCGCCGACCTGGGGCCGTTGCGACGACCGTCGAGGGGGCGACCGCCGACGGCGCCAAGGCGTCGGCTCGCCGGCCCGTGACGACGGGCTCGCCGATGCCGATCATCGCCAAGCCCCCCATCCGCAAGCTCGCGAAGGACCTCGACGTCGACCTCGCGACCGTGACCGGCACCGGGGTGGGCGGCGAGATCACGCGCGAGGACGTCGTGCGCGGCGCGGAGCAGGCGAGCGTCTTCCGCAACATCGAGACGCCCGAGTGGCCGGCCGAGCGGGAGGAGCGCATCCCGGTGAAGGGGGTGCGCAAGGCGATCGCGAGCGCGATGGTCGCGAGCGCGTTCACGGCGCCGCACGTGAGCGTCTTCACCGACGTGAACGCGACCCGCACGATGGAGTTCGTGCGGCGCCTCAAGGACTCGCCGCAGTTCGCCGGCATCCGGGTGTCGCCGCTGCTCGTGATGGCGAAGGCCGTGATCTGGGCGGTGCAGCGCAACCCCACGGTCAACTCGACCTGGACCGACGCCGAGATCATCGTGCACCACTACGTGAACCTCGGCATCGCGGCCGCGACGCCCCGGGGGCTCATCGTGCCGAACGTGAAGGACGCGCAGAACCTCAGCCTGCGGGATCTCGCGCGGTCGCTCGAGCAGCTGACCGTGACGGCTCGCGACGGCAAGACGACCCCGGCCGAGATGGCGAACGGCACGATCACGATCACCAACCTCGGGTCGTTCGGCATGGACACCGGCAC
>CAMLMQ010000141.1 GCA_946481135.1 uncultured Microbacteriaceae bacterium | reverse complement strand
CGGTGCGGATCGCGCTGATCGCGCGTTCGACGGCGGCGGCGAGGTTGCCGACGCGCTCCTGCTGCTCGCGGCTCGCCGGGCGGATGCGCGCCGACAGCAGCACGCCGCTGCCGAGGGCGAGCAGCACGACGAGCAGGGTCAGCCCGAGCAGCAGCGGGTCGACGATGAGCATGCCGACGATCGCGCCGAGGAAGACGATCGCGCCGCCGAGGGCATCCAGAAGTCCTTGCGTGATGACGGCGTAGAGCAGTGTCGTGTCGGAGCCGACGCGCGAGACGAGGTCGCCGGTGCGGCGGCGGTCGAACTCCGGGATCGGAAGGCGCAGCATCCGTCGCACGAGGGTGCGCCGCGCCGAGAAGACGACCGATGTGCCGATGCGCTGCAGCAGGTAGTGCTGCACGCCGCCGAGCACGGCGCCGACGACGACGAGTCCGATGAGAACCCAGACGAGCACCCCGAGGGTGCCGCCGCTCTCGACGATGCCGACGATCTGCCCGGCGAGCAGCGGCTGCGCGAGCGACGCGCCCGCCCCGACGAGGCTGAGCACGAGCGCGACGACGAGCAGGCCGCGGTGCTCGAGCAGGTACGGCAGCAGTTCGCGGAAGGATGCCCGCGGGCCTCCGTCGGCGGAGGGGCGGCGCAGGACGCCGCGGCGGGGTTCGCTCATCTCGATGCTTTCCCGACCGCTACCCGCGGCCGTGCTTCTTGTGGACGGCTTGCTTGCTCACGCCCAGGGCGAGCGCGATCGTGTGCCACGAGTAGCCCGCGTTGCGGGCCCGGCGCACGGCGAGGGTCTCGGCCTTGTCCAATTCTGTCCGCAGTCTCACGATCGCGCGCAGCGCGGCGTAGGGATCCTCCGAGTCGGCTTCGCCGGCGAGGGTGCGCAGCTGATCCATGCGTCAACCGTAGTTGACGGTGCCGAGGTCGTCAACTCGGGTTGACGGCGCCGCCGACGACGCATCCGGCGTCGTCGAACCGTTCGGCCCAGTCCTCGCTCG
Organism: uncultured Microbacteriaceae bacterium; assembly: GCA_946481135.1. Next base: position 7,128 of record CAMLMQ010000141.1, on the reverse strand, counting down.
GCGCCCCGAACTCCGACCCGAGCTGCGTGATCGTGACGAGGCACGACGCGAAGGTCACCTCCGCCGAGCCGAGGTCGCCCGGCAACACCGACGACAGCCCGAAGTCGTGCCGCGTCCACGCCGTGAACGACTCGGCATCGTTCGCGCCCGTGATGTCGCTCGGGATGCCCAGGTATACCGTGCCCGAGCCGGCTCCGTCGAGCACCGCCGGCTGCAGGCAGTGCGGCACCGCGTCGCCGAACACGTCGTCGTCGCCCGCCGCCACCTGCCGCAGCCCCGCGTCGGCCGCGAGCGTCGACCCGAACTCGGGATTCGGCTGCGGCAGCACCGCGAGCGTCGCGCCGTCGGGCCAGTCGCCCTCGCGCGGCGTGACCGACACGTCGACCGCCGTGAACGTGAAACCGCGGGCCGACACGACGGCCTCGTCGAGTTCGCCGGCGCACCACTCGAGCGTCGTCGTCAGCGCGTCGGAGGCCTCCGGCACGAGGTACGGCAGCGAGGCGTGCACCACGACCGCGACATCGGCGGTCGCCCCGTTCGAGGCCGTCGCGATGCCGACCAGGCCGAGCACGGCATCCTCGGGAAGCTCCAGCTCGGCGGGCAGCTCCTCGGGAGGCGTCGTCGGTGCCGTGCCCCCGTCGGCGCAGCCCGCGAGTGCGAGCATCCCGGCCGCCATCGCGATCGCGACGACGGGCCGGCAGCGCATGCGGTCAGTCTAGAAGCGCGACCCTCGGCGAATCCGCCGAGGGTCGAGGGTGCGCGCGATACTGAGGGGGTGACGTCGCGGTCGGGATCGGGGTTCCCCCGGTTCTGGGCCTCCGCCACCTTCTCGGCCTTCGGCACGAGCGCGACCGCCGTCGCCCTGCCGGTGCTCGTCGTCGAGGGGCTCCGCGCCGACCCGCTGCAGGTCGGGATCGTCAACGCCGCCCAGTTCGTTCCGTACGCGCTGCTCGGCCTCGTCGCCGGGGTCGCCGTCGACCGCTGGCGGCGCAAGCCGGTGCTCGTGCTCGCGAGCCTCGGCCGGGCGGCGAGTCTCGGCACGGTCGCCCTGCTCGCGGCGCTCGGCCAGCTCACCGTGCCGGCACTCGTCGCGCTGCTGCTGATCTTCGGATCGTTCGCCGTCTTCGGCGCGGCGGCGTCGCAGTCGCTCCTGCCGAGCCTCGTGCCGCGCGAGCGGCTGCTCCGGGCGAACGCGCGACTGGATCAGGGCGAGACCGCGGCGCAGACGACCGGGCCGGCGCTCGGCGGCCTGCTCGTGCGGGCGCTCGGGGCGCCGGTGGCGATCGCCGTCGACAGCGCCAGCTACGTCGTCGAGGCGGCTCTCGTGGCGAGCCTGCGCGTCGACGAGGCCCCGACCCGCGAACGGCGTCGCGTGCTGCCCGCGATCCGCGAGGGGCTGCGGGCGAGCTACCGGCACCCCGTGCTCGCGCCGATGGCGGTCTCGACGCACGTCTGGTTCGTCGCGAACGCGGCGTCGCTCACGGTGCTCGCGCTCGTCGCCCTGCGCACCCTGGAGGTCGGCGCGGTGGTCTACGGCGTGCTCATCTCGGCCGTCGGGGCCGCGGCGTTCCTCGGAGCCTCGCTCGCCGAACGGGTCGGCACGCGGCTCGGCGAAGGGCCGACGATCACCCTCGCCCGCCTCGTCTACCCCGTCGCCTGGGCCGTGATCGCGTGTCTGCCGCCGACCGGAGGCGCGGCGACGATCACGGTGCTCGGCGTCGCGCTCGCCGTCGCGGGCTTCGCTGCCGGACTCGAGAATCCGAGCGAGATGGCCTATCGGCAGAGCGTCGCGCCCGACGGGGTGCTCGGCCGGATGAACGCGACGATCCGCTCGGTGAACCGCACGGCGGCCGTCGTCGGCGCGATCGCGGCGGGTGCCCTCGTCGCCTCGGCGGGGGAGCGGGTGGCGCTCGTCGCCGTCGCCGCGGTGTTCGGGGTCGCCGCGCTCATCGCGGTGCTGTCCCCCGTGCGCACGGCGCGCACCTGACGCATCCGCCCCGAGCGGATCGCCGAAGTCGGCGGTGCGACCTAGGATCGACCTTCGTGCCACATCCCGTGATCGTCGCCGAAGATCTCGTCAAGACGTACAAGCAGACCGCCGCCGTCGCGGGTATCTCGTTCGAGGTGCCGCCGGGCGAGTCGTTCGGCCTCCTCGGCCCGAACGGGGCGGGCAAGTCGACGACGATGCGCATGATCGGCGCGGTCTCCTCGCGCACCTCCGGGCGGCTCGAGATCCTCGGCATGGATCCGGATGCCCACGGCCCCGAGATCCGCTCGCAGCTCGGCGTCGTGCCGCAGCAGGACAACCTCGACAACGAACTGCTCGTGCGCGACAACCTGCTCGTCTACGGCCGCTACTTCGGGCTGCCCCGCGCGCACGTCGCCCAGCGCGCCGACGAGCTGCTCGAGTTCGCCCAGCTCTCCGACCGCACGAAGGCGAAGGTCGACGACCTCTCCGGCGGCATGAAGCGCCGCCTCACGATCGCGCGCGCGCTCATCAACGACCCGCGAATCCTGCTGCTCGACGAACCCACCACGGGCCTCGACCCGCAGGCGCGTCACATCCTCTGGGACCGCCTGTTCCGGCTCAAGGAGAAGGGCACGACCCTCGTGCTCACGACCCACTACATGGACGAGGCCGAGCAGCTCTGCGACCGGCTCATCGTCGTCGACAAGGGCCGCATCATGGCGGAGGGTTCGCCCGCGGCGCTCATCCGCGAGCACGCGAGCCGCGAAGTGCTGGAGGTGCGCTTCGGGTCGGACAAGAACGCCGGCGCGGCCGAGGCGCTGCACGGCATCGGCGACCGGCTCGAGGTGCTGCCCGACCGCATCCTCGTCTACGCGCACGACGGGGAGTCGGCGCTCGCCGAGGTCACCCGGCGCGGCCTCGAGCCGCTCACCTCGCTCGTGCGGCGATCCTCGCTGGAGGATGTCTTCCTGCGCCTCACCGGACGGTCGCTGATCGAATGAATGCGCCCCTCCTCGAACGCGCCGGACTCGACGACGCGACTCTGGCGGCCCGCAGCCGCCGCTTCGGGTCGTGGTACGTCGTCGAGCACAAGCTGCGGGCCGTGCGGGCGTTCTTCTGGACGATGATCGCCACGGCGCTCGGCTCGCCGTTCCTCTACCTCTTCGCGTTCGGCGTCGGCCTCGCGACCCTCGTGACGCGCAACGGTGCCTTCCTCGACGAGACCGGCGTCGGCTACCTGCAGTTCGTCGCCCCCGCGCTCATCATCAACGCCGCCGTGCTCGTCGCCGCCGAGGAGTACATGTTCGGCATGCTGCTCGGCTTCAAGTGGAACATGATCTTCATCGGCATGAACGCCGCGCCGATCTCGGGGCGGCAGATCGTCGACGGGATGCTGATCTACGTCGGCATCCGGGGACTCTTCACCGCGGGCATCTACTACGCCGCCGTGTGGCTCTTCGGCGGAGTCGTGTCGCCGTGGGCGATCCTCGTCGTGCCGATCGCGATCCTCACGGGCCTCGCGTTCTCGCCGATCGCGGCCTGGTCGGCGACGATCTACGAAGACCGCGGTCAGTTCAACATCGTCAACCGGCTCATCGTCATGCCGCTGTCGCTGTTCAGCGGCACGGTGTTCCCGCTCACCCAGTTGCCGATCTTCCTGCAGTGGATCGGGTGGATCTCGCCGATCTGGCACGGCAGCGAACTCGCGCGGCAGTTCTCCTACGGCCCGACCGAGCCGCTGTGGCTGAGCTTCGCCCACGTGCTCTATCTCGTCGCGCTCGCCGTGCTCGGGTGGCGGCTCACCGTGCACCTCACCGTGAAGAGGCTCGCCCGATGAGCGCGACCACGGCGGCGTACCGCAAGGCGACCCGGTCGTCGGGCGGCGTGCGCGCGCTCTACTCCGGCAACGCGCGGGCCGTGCTCGGCCGCGGACTCCTCGCGACTCGCAGCACCAACTGGTGGATCGTGCTCACGGGCGTCTTCGAGCCGATCTTCTACCTGCTCTCGCTCGGCCTCGGCCTCGGCGGTCTCATCGGCACCGTGCAGGACTCGTCGGGCAACGACATCCCGTACGCGGCCTTCATCGCGCCGGCGCTGCTCGCGGTGTCGGCGATGAACGGGGCGATCTACGACTCGACGTGGAACGTGTTCTTCAAGATGCACTTCGCGAAGCTCTACCACGGGATGCTCGCCACCCGACTCGGCCCCCTCGACGTGGCGCTCGGCGAGATCTCGCTCGCGCTGCTGCGGGGCGCCGCCTACGGCGTCACCTTCCTGCTCGTCATGCAGGCCCTCGGGCTGAACCTCGGCTGGACGGCCGTGCTCGCGCTGCCCGCCATCCTCGTGATCGCGTTCGGCTTCGCCTCGATCGGCATGGGCATCACGTCGTACCTCAAGACGTTCCAGCAGATGGACGTCATCCCGCTCGTGCTGCTGCCGATGTTCCTGCTCTCGGCGACCTTCTTCCCGATCACGGTCTACCCCGAGCCCGTGCAGTGGTTCATCATGGCGCTGCCGCTCTGGCACGGCGTCGAGCTCGTGCGCGGACTCACCACGGGCGTGCTCACCGTCGCGATGCTCGGCCACCTCGCCTACTACGTCGGGATGATCGCCCTCGGCCTGATCTTCACGACCCGCCGCCTGCGCGCCCTCTTCCTCGACTGACTCGCGTCGCGGAGCCCGTTACTCCGCACATTTCGCGTTGCTCCGCGACCGTTCCGCGGAGCAACGCGAGTTCCGCGGAGCAAACCGACCGCGGGACGTCCCCGCTCGCAGGTTCGGGATGCCAGGCTGGCGCCGTGCCGTTCACGCCGAGTCACGCGATCGTCGCCCTCCCGTTCGTGCGCACACCGCTGCCCGTCGGGGCGATCGCGATCGGGGCGATGGCCCCCGACCTGCCGCTGTTCTTCCGATGGCTGCCCTCGTACTGGGTGACCCACGGCGTCCCGAGCCTCCTGTGGAGCGCCCTCCCGCTCGCCCTCGGGCTCTACGCGGTGTGGCGGCTCGCGCTGCGTCCGGCCGCGTCGGCCCTGCTGCCGTCGGAGGGTCTCCGCGCGCGGATGCCGTGGGCCTGGGATCGGGTCACGCGCGCCGAGCGGCCCGTGCGCTCGGCGCTGCTCGTCGTCGCCGCCGCCCTCATCGGCGTCGTGAGCCACGTCGTCTGGGATCTCTTCACCCACCCGAATCGGCTCGGATCCGAGTGGTTCCCCGCCCTCTCCCGGCAGTGGGGCACGCTCGACGGAACGTCGTGGCTGCAGCACATCTCGTCCGCCGTCGGGCTGGCGGGGATCGCCGTCTGGGCCGTGCTCGCCGGTCGCCGGGCCGGAGTCGTGCACCGCAGCGACCCGCCCGTCGTGGGAATCATCCGCGTCGTCGCGTGGGCGGCGGCCGGTGCGCTGCTCGTCGGCTCGTTCGCGGTCACCTGGGCGCGCGGAGGCCTGCCGACCGGCTATCGCACCCTGCGCGACTCGGCCTTCGACGCCGGCACCTGGGCGGGAGCGGCAATCCTCGTGGTCGCGCTGCTCGCCGCGATCGCCGTGCGGATCGTACGCAGGCGGCGTTAGCCCCGGATGGAACGCAGGGTGCGGGCCGTCGCGAGGGCCGCCTCGGCGGCGCGGGCTCCGACATCCTCCTTCGACTCCGGCAGGCCCGCCCGGTCGAGACCCTGCTGCTCGGTGTCGACGGTGAGCACCCCGAAGCCGACGGGCTTGCCCGTGTCGAGGGCGACGCGCGTGAGGCCGTCGGTCGCCGCCGCGGCGACGTAGTCGAAGTGCGGCGTCTCGCCCCGCACGATCACGCCGAGCGCGACCACGGCATCCGCCCCGGCCTCCAGTGCCGCCTTGGCCACCACGGGCAGCTCGAACGACCCGGCCACCTGCACCTCGGTGACCGTCGCCCCCGACGCCGCGAGCACCCCGCGGGCGCCCGCGAGCAGCCCCTCGGAGATGCGGGTGTGCCACAGCCCCGACACGATCGTGACCGTCAGGCCCGTGCCGTCGGTGTCGAGTTCGGGCATTCCTTCGCCGCTCATCGTGCGGTCTCCTTCAGTTCGGCCTCGACCCGGGCGGCGTCGAGGATGGCGTGGCTGGGCAGGGCGTGACCCATGCGGTCGCGCTTGGCATCGAGGTAGCCCTCGTTGAAGGCGCCGACGCCGACGACGAGCGGCACGAGCTCGCTCACCTCGACCCCGCGCTCGCGCAGCTGGCGGGCCTTCTCGGGGTTGTTGCTCAGCAGGCGCACGCTCGTGAGCCCCAGGTCGCGCAGGATCGCCGTCGCGGCGCCGTAGTCGCGCGCGTCGGCCGGCAGCCCGAGACGCAGGTTCGCGTCGAGGGTGTCGAGGCCCTCCTCCTGGAGCTTGTACGCGCGCAGCTTGTTGATGAGACCGATGCCGCGGCCCTCGTGTCCGCGCAGGTAGACGACGACACCCCCCTGGTCGCGGATCGTCTCGAGCGCCGCATCCAGCTGGGGGCCGCACTCGCACTTGAGCGACCCGAACGCCTCGCCGGTGAGGCACTCGGAGTGCACCCGCACGAGCGCGCCGTCCGTCGGCGCACTGCCGTCGGGGTTCGGCGCGATCCATGCGACATGGTCGGCGCCGGTCGAGCGGTCGCGGTACGCGCGCACCCGGAACGTGCCGTGGGCGGTCGGCACCGTCGTCTCCACCTCGAACGAGACGCGTTCGAACTCCGGCACCTCGGCGATCGCCTGCGGGTCGGACTCGCACTTTCGCTCCTCCATGAAGCGCAGCAGCTCCTCGATCGTGATGACCGGCACGTCGTACTGCTCGCCCATCTTGAGCAGGCCGGGGAGACGCATCATCTCGCCGTCCTCCTCGACGATCTCGCCGATCACCCCCACGGGGATGAGCCCGGCGAGCTTCAGCAGATCGACCGTCGCCTCGGTGTGACCGTCGCGCTCGCGCACGCCGCCGTCGACCGCCCGCAGCGGGATGATGTGGCCGGGTCGGATGACGCTCCGCGGTGTGGAGGCGGGGTCGGCGAGCACACGCAGCGTGTGCGCCCGGTCGGAGGCCGAGATGCCCGTGCTGAGTCGGTCGGCGGCGTCGACGCTGATCGTGTACGCGGTGCCGCGCGGATCCTCGTTGTGCGCCCACATCGGCGGCAGCGCGAGCCGGTCGGCGATCTCGTTCGTCATCGGCG
>CAMLMQ010000140.1 GCA_946481135.1 uncultured Microbacteriaceae bacterium | reverse complement strand
AGGGCAGCATCCGGTCGATGACGAGCTTGAGGCTCTCGGTGCGCGGGAAGTCGGCATCCGGGATGTCGGCGTAGCGCGGGTCGCCGTACTGCGACCACTCCGCGCCGTCTTCGAGCGGCGGCGGCGGCACGTCGAACGAGCGGCGCCACTGCATGAACTGCTTCTCGCCGTACGTGGCGAGCGTCTCCGCCTTGTCGAGACCCTGCAGGGCGCCGTAGTGGCGCTCGTTGAGCCGCCACGAGCGCTTCACTGGCAGCCAGAGCCGGTCGGCGACCTCCAGCGCGAGGTTCGCGGTCTGGATCGCCCGGGTGAGGAGGCTCGTGTAGAGGATGTCGGGTTCGAGCCCCGACTCGGCGATGAGCTCGCCCGCTCGTTTGGCCTCGGCGATCCCCTGCTCGGTGAGGCGCACATCCACCCACCCGGTGAAGAGGTTCATCTGGTTCCATTCCGAGTTGCCGTGGCGCAGCAGGATGAGGGTCGACATGCTCCGAGCCTATCGAGGCGCCGGAGACGGGAGAATCGGGGCATGGAGCGTCGGGTCGGCCGGATCACGCGCGGCACGACGAACGTCAACCGGCTGCGGCGGGTCGACCGGTACCTCGCCGCGCAGTCCGTGCTGCGCCATGCCGACGACCCCGTCGTCGTCGACCTCGGATACGGGGCGAGCGCGACGACGACGCTCGAGCTGCGCGACCGGCTCGCCGCCGTACGGCCCGACGTGAGCGTCGTCGGAATCGAGATCGACCCGGAGCGGGTGCGCGTCGCGTCGGCCGCGGCGCGCGACGGGGTCGAGTTCCGACTCGGCGGATTCGAGGCGCCACTGCCGGGCGGACGCCGGGCGACGATCATCCGGGCCTTGAACGTGCTGCGGCAGTACGACGAGGCCGAGGTGGCCGATGCCTGGGCGACGATGCGCGGGCGCCTGCAGCCCGGGGGCCTGCTCGTCGAGGGCACGTGTGACGAGCTCGGGCGGGTCGCGTCGTGGGTCGGCCTCTCGCCGACGGGGCCCGAGACCTTCACGATCTCGCTGCGCCTCGCGGGGCTCGAGGCGCCGTCGATCGTCGCCGAGCGGCTGCCGAAGGCGCTCATCCACCGCAACGTGCCGGGCGAGCGGGTGCACGACCTGCTGCGCGAGGTCGACCGGTTGTGGGCGACGCACGCGCCGCTCGGCGTCTACGGCGCGCGGCAGCGCTGGATGGCGGGTGTCGCCGCGCTGCGCGACGCGGGCTGGCCGGTGCTCGGCACTCGAGCGCGGTGGCGGCTCGGCGAACTCACCCTCGCGTGGGATGCCGTCGCCCCGCGACCCGACTGACGCCCTTACACGGGAGGCAGCAGAGCGCGCGCCTCGGCCCCCGGCATCCCGGTGCCCTCCAACAGGTCGACGACGAGCGGACGCAGCAGCAGGAGCGCGGCCGAGTCGGCGAGCCCCGCGTCGGGCAGCAGCAGCGTGGGGTCGAGACGCCGGGCGAGGCCGACGAGCACCGAGCGGGCGGCGCCGGCCGTGAGCGGATCGTCGAGCTCCTCGCCGAGCAGGCGGATGCCGACCGCGACGCTCGCGAGAGCGTCCTCGAGGCCGAGCCGCGGCACGCCGTCGCGCACGAGGTACTGGCAGCGGCGCGCGATCGACCGCAGGTGGCGCGTCGCGAGGTCGACCGTCTCGACCACCCGCGCGTTGCGACGCAGCTCCGGAAGGCGCCCGCGGAGGAACGGTGAGATGCGCGCGACGGCGATCGCCGTGTCGAGCGACTGCCGCCACGCCTCGACGAGCGGCTGTGCGCGACGCAGGCGCGAGAGGGCGAGTTCCCCCGCCGCCTCGTCCCCGTCGCGCAGGGCGCGGGCGACCGACTCGCTCGACTCGGTGAGCACCGCGAAGATGACGCGCCGGTCGCGGGCCGCCGCCCGACCCGGGTCGCGCGGCACGAGCGCGGTGACGAGCAGCGCGACCGCGCCCGCGATGACCGCGTCGAGGGTGCGTCCGAACGCACCGTCGGGGGCGGGGATGAGCAGCACGATCGTCGACGGAACCGCCGACGCGACCGCGAACTGCGGGTTCGGCGACGAGAACCGTCCCACGACGAGCACGACGAGCAGCACGACCGCGAGCTGCCACAGCCCGGCGCCGAAGACGAGGGCGAGCAGTTCGGCGATGCCGACGCCGAGCACGATGCCGAGCAGGCTCTCGGCGACGCGGCGCGGGCGGGCGTCGCGGGTGAGGCCGAGCGACGTGATCGTGACGGTGATCGCGAGCACAGGGTAGGGATGCCCGAGCAGCCAGTGCGAGATCGAGTAGGCCAGCGCGACGGCCACGACGATCTGCACGATCGCCGGCAGCGACTCGACGACGCGGCGACCGCCTTCCCGCGTGCGCGCCCGCAGCGCGATGCGACGTTCGAGGCAACGCAGGGCGCCGTCGTCGAGGCTCACCCGGGCCGCCGCACCGCGCCGAGCCGGGGCAACCGGGGCACGTCGGCCTCGGCTCCGGCATCGGGGGGAACGATGACCTCCTGGGCGGCGGCGACGACCCCGTCGCCGGTGGACACGGTGAGCGTCGCGGCCGGGTCGGTGGCACGCCGGACGACGGCGAGCGCGACGGGACCGAGTTCGTGGTGGATGGCCGCCGCGGTGACGCGGCCGACGGCCTTGTCGCCGTTGTGCACCTCGTCACCCGGCGCGACCGTCACGTTGTCCGAACCGTCGAGGTGCAGCAGCACGAGCCGCCGGGGCGGGTGGCCGAGGTTGTGCACCTTCGCGACGGTCTCCTGCCCGCGGTAGCAGCCCTTCGCGAGGTGCACGGCCGAGCGGATCCAGTCGAACTCGTGCGGGATCGCCGTCGCGTCGAGTTCGGTCGCCGCGCGCGGACGCCACGCGGCGATGCGCAGCGCCTCGAGCGCGAGGATGCCGGCCGCCGGCCGATCGGCGAGCGCGTCGAGCTCGCTGCGCGGCACGAGCGTCTCGGAGTACGTCCACGCGGCGCCCGGATGCTCGGGCGCCGTCGCGTACTGGTGACCCCCCGCGGCGACAGCGCTCCACGGATCGCGCCAGACGACGGTGCCGGGCACGGGCTCGCCGAGCGTCGCGACGGTCGCGAAGTCGGCCGAGCGGTCGGCGACCTCCACGCGCAGGGTGAAGCGCATCCGGTCGAGGAACGCCGCGAACCCCGCCCCGGCACCGGCGTCGAGCAGCAACCACGCGGTCTCCCCGTCGTCGACCACGCGCGCGACGTACTCGATGCGACCGCTCGGGTCGAGCAGCATCGCCTCCGCCGACTCCCCCGGCGCGAGCCGGGCGAGGGCCTGCGAGAGCAGCGAGTCGAGCCAGGTGAGGCGATCGGGGCCGGTGACGGTGACGACATCCCGGTCGGACAGGTCGACGATCGCGCGGCCCGCGACGAGGTCGCGCTGCTCGGCGAGCGGGTTGCCGTAGTGCTGCGGAGGGTCGCCGACGGCGCCCTCACGAGTGGCGAAGGGGCTAGTCAACGCGGGCCAACCGTCCCGACGCGTGGGTGCGCAGATCCTGCCCGAGGGCGGCGATGTCCCATGCCCAGAGCAGGTGGTCGTCGACGAGACCGTAGAGGCGTGTGGCCGCCGAGTAGTCCTTCGCCGACGCCGAACGCACCACGGCATCCGTTCCCAGGTCGATGCGCGGGCCGGCGACGGTGCCGAGGTACAGCTCGCTCACCCCGCCTGCGTGGAGGATCGAGACCTCGATGTCGAACGAGCCGGCGTCGTTGCGCAGCGTCTCGACCGAGTCGGCGGTCTGGAACACCGGGTCGCCGATGCCCGGCAGCATCCCGGGGCCGGGGTCGGCTGAGCCGAGCGGCCGGCTCAGCCGCCAGTAGCCGAGCTCCGAGAAGAGCGGACGGTGGGCGGCCTCGTCGCCCGCGAGCCACGTCGAGCACACGTACTGCAGGTGCGGGCCGCCGTCGTGGGTGAACGCGACCCGCTGTCCGAACTCGTGCTCGCGCATGTCCTCGCCGACGCGGTACGCGATCACGCCCGTGCCCTCCCAGACTCCCAGGAGCCAGGACAGGGGGACGATCTCAGCGGGGAGGTCGGCGTCGAGTTCGAACACCACGACCCGCTCCTAGCGCTGGCCGCGGAACAGGTTGTAGACGACGACGAGCGAGACGAAACCGATCGCGAGCACCGCGAGACCCAGGAGTCCGATGAAGAACAGTTCCAGGGCGAGCATCATGACAGCAGCCTATCGAGCGAACCGGGGTGGAGCAGGCTCAGCACGGCGGTCGTCGCCCCGAGGATCACGAGCACACCGCCGACGCTCGCGATGATGCGGTTCACGAGCCCCTCCTTGCGCTGCAGCGACAACTGGATGACGAAGGTCAGCAGCACCGCCGCGGCCGCGACCACCGGGATCCAGGTGAGGAACGCGTCGCCGGCGAACACCGCGACGCCGATCGAGCCCGCGAGCGCGGCGAGCCAGACGGGCGGGACGCTGCGGGACATGGCGGACACGCCTCAATCGTAGGTGTCCGTACACTGTGCGGTAGGCGTTTGAGAGGACTCGCGCGTGGCCCAGCTGCTCATCCTGACCTCCGCGGTCGAAGGAGAGGCGCTGCCCGCGCTCGGTCTGCTCTCGCATCGCACCCGCGCGATCCCCGCCGAACCCGCCGCGCTCATCAACGCGCCCACCGCCGACCTCATCTTCATCGACGCCCGCCAGGACCTCGCGAGCGCCAAGTCGCTCTGCAAGATCCTCACGACGACGGGCGTCACGGTGCCCCTCGTGCTCGTGCTCACCGAGGGTGGGCTCACCGCCGTGTCGGCCGACTGGGGCGTCGACGACGTCATCCTCGAGACCGCCGGGCCGGCGGAGGTGGATGCCCGCATCCGCCTCGTCATCGGACGTCTCGCGCAGGAGAAGACGGGGTCGAAGATCCAGGCGTCGGGCGTCGTCATCGACGAGGCGTCGTACTCGGCCAAGGTGCACGGCAAGCCGCTCGACCTCACCTTCAAGGAGTTCGAACTGCTGCGGTTCTTCGCGACCCACCCGTCGCGCGTGTTCACCCGCGAGCAGCTGCTGAGCGAGGTGTGGGGCTACGACTACTTCGGCGGCACCCGCACCGTCGACGTGCACGTGCGTCGCCTGCGCGCGAAGCTCGGCGACCTCGAGTCGCTCATCGGCACCGTGCGCAACGTCGGGTACCGCTTCAACGTCTACGAGGACGAAGACCGCCTCACCCCCGTGTGACCCGTCCCCGATCCCGTGGGGTCGGAGGGGCGTCCTCGGCGAGCGCCTCGAGCGCCTCGACGCGGGAGAAGCTGCCCGTCGGGAGGGCGCTGGCACGTGAGTATCGCACGGTGCCGTCGGCGTCCAGCACGAACGAACCGCTGTGCTGCAGGGTGAGGAACGTGCCCAGCCCGACGTCGGCATGGTGACGTCCGGATGCCCACACCTCGGCGATGTCGGAGCGCACGCGCTCGCGCACGGTGCGGGCCTCGTCGGCCTCCCCCGGCGTGACGAGCAGGAAGGCGGCGCCGCGCAGATCTCCTTCCTCGGCGAGACGGACGATCTCGCGCACGTGCGCGTGGCAGACCGGGCAGGTGCTCGAGCGCATGAACAGGACGAGGGCCCGTCGGCCGTCACGCGCGGCGTGGAGGGTCGAGGCGGCGCCGTCGGGCGCGATCAGGGGGAGGTCGGGCAGGGTCGCCCCCGCTGCGGGGACAGAGACAGCCTCGGGCATAATGAACTCCTTCGCTGCTGGACCTGATAGGCAACCAGGTTGCTTAACTAGACAAGAAGGTTGCCTATTTGTCAAGGGGAGGTGCTGCGATGGATGACGCCGACGTTCTGCGCGAACTCGCCGCGACCGCCGAGGACGATCTCGGACTGCTGCTCGGCGCGGCCGCACGGTCGGTGAACGCGGCCGTCATCGACCGCATCACGCGGCTCGGCCACCCCATCCGCCTCTCGCAGTTCCCGGTCTTCTCGGGCATCGAAGCCGGCGGCAGCCGCATCTCGACTCTCGCGGAGCATGCCGGACACAGCCGACAGGCGATGAGCGCCCTCGTCCGGGAGGTCGAAGCGCTCGGCTACGTCACGACCGCACCCGACCCGAGCGACGGCCGGGCGACGATCGTGCGGCTCACCGATCTCGGTGTCGCCTTCTGCCGCGACGCGATCACGGCCTCCCGGGAGATCACGGAGGTCTACGCCGAGCGGCTCGGTCCGGCCGCCCTCGCCGCGCTTCGCGACAGCCTCCGTCGCCTGCGCTGAACCTCCGCCGTCCGCGAGTTAAGCGGGCGTTCATCCGCGTGCTGGCATGATCGGTCCATGGTGGACGACAGCCCGCTCGGCGACGCGACGATCGCGGCCGACCTGCTCGACGACTACGACGCGGAGCCGATGTTCGTCGACGACACCGAGCTGCCCGGCGAGCGCTTCCTCGACCGCGAACTCTCCTGGCTCGCCTTCAACCAACGCGTCCTCGAGCTCGCCGAAGACCCCACGCTTCCGCTGCTGGAACGGGCGAACTTCCTCGCGATCTTCGCGAGCAACCTCGACGAGTTCTTCATGGTGCGCGTCGCGGGCCTCAAGCGTCGCATCGCCACCGGCATCGCCGTGCCGACCAACATCGGGCGTGCCCCGCTCGACGTGCTCGCCGACATCAGCGGCCGCGCCCACGTGCTGCAGGAGCGCCACGCCCGCGCGTTCCAGTCCCTCAAGCCGTTGCTCGACGACGCCGGCATCCACGTCGAGAGCTGGAGCGACCTCGCCGAGAGCGACCGCACCGTGGTCGGCGAGATCTTCTCGGGCCAGATCTTCCCCGTGCTGATGCCCCTCGCGGTCGACCCGGCGCATCCGTTCCCCTACATCTCGGGCCTCTCGCTCAACCTGTCGGTGCGGGTGCGCAACCCGAAGACGGGCAAGGAGGAGTTCGCCCGACTCAAGGTGCCCACCAACCTCCCGCGCTTCGTGAAGCTCCCCGACGACGGCACCGGCGTGCTGCGGTTCATCCCGCTCGAGGACCTCATCTCGAACCATCTCGAGGAGCTCTTCCCCGGGATGGAGGTGCTCGAGCACCACGAGTTCCGCGTCACCCGCAACGAGGACGTCGAGGTCGAGGAGGACGACGCCGAGAACCTCCTCACGGCGCTCGAGAAGGAGTTGCAGCGGCGGCGATTCGGCCCGCCGATCCGCTTGGAGATCACCGACGACATGGATGAGGTCACCCTCGGCCTGCTCATGTCGGAGCTGCAGATCACCGAGCAGGAGGTCTACCGCCTTCCGGCGCCGCTCGACCTGTCGGGGCTCTTCGAGGTGACCCGCATCGACAAGCCCGCGCTCAAGTACCCGCGGCACGTGCCGACGACGAGCGTCAACCTGCTGCCGACCGAGCCGACCGAGAAGCCGGATGTCTTCGCCTCGATCCAGCGCGGCGACATCCTGCTGCACCACCCGTACGAGTCGTTCGCGACGAGCGTCCAGGCGTTCCTCGAGCAGGCCGCCACCGACCCCAACGTGCTCGCGATCAAGCAGACGCTCTACCGCACGTCGGGCGACAGTCCGATCGTCGAGGCGCTCATCGACGCGGCGGAGGCGGGCAAGGCCGTGCTCGCCCTCGTCGAGATCAAGGCGCGCTTCGACGAGCAGGCGAACATCGGATGGGCACGCAAGCTCGAGAAGGCCGGCGTCCACGTCGTCTACGGGCTCGTCGGCCTGAAGACGCACAGCAAGCTCGCGCTCGTCATCCGGCAGGAGGGCGGACGCCTCGCGCACTACAGCCACATCGGCACCGGGAACTACAACCCGAAGACCAGCCGCATCTACGAGGACCTCGGGCTGCTCACCGCCGACGAGACCGTCGGCAAGGATCTCACCCGACTGTTCAACGAGCTCTCGGGCTACGCGATCGAGAAGAAGTTCAAGCGCCTTCTCGTCGCGCCGCGCTACCTGCGCAAGGGCCTGCTCAAGGACATCGCCCGCGAAGCGGCGAACGCCCGCGACGGCAAGCCCTCCGGCATCCGCATCAAGGTCAACTCGATGGTCGACGAGCAGATCATCGACGGCCTCTACCGGGCGAGTCAGGCCGGCGTGCCCGTCGAGGTGTGGGTGCGCGGCATCTGCTCGCTCAAGCCGGGGGTGCCCGGGCTGAGCGAGAACATCCGGGTGCGCAGCATCCTCGGGCGCTACCTCGAGCACTCGCGCATCTTCCGCTTCGAGA
>CAMLMQ010000139.1 GCA_946481135.1 uncultured Microbacteriaceae bacterium | reverse complement strand
GGTCTTGCGCCACTCGATCTCGCCCGCGACATCCCGCACCGCGCCGGCGCCGAGCCGCACCCGCGCGCGCTCCCCGGCCTCGGCGATGTAGCGCGCCTTGTTGTCGAGGAGCTTCGGCGCGGCCCCGCCGACGAGGTCGGGCCAGAAGTGCCCGAGCTGCCCGAGCGCCTCCGCGTGGAAGGTGCGCACGACGGCGCCGGGCGCGTCGAGCACCCGCAGGCGGTGGCGCAACTCACCCGCCGCCTTCGCCGTGAAGGTGAGCGCGAGCAGGCTGCCGGGCGCGTACACCCCCTCACGGATGCCGTGCGCGATGCGGTGCGTGATCGCGCGCGTCTTGCCGGTGCCGGCGCCCGCGAGGATGCACACCGGCCCGAGCAGCGTCTCGGCCGCGTGCCGCTGCTCCGCGTCGAGCCCGTCCAGGATGCCGTCACCCGTGCCGAGGGGTCGCGTTCGGGTGCTCTCACCCCCCACGAGTGCCCCCAACGCGACCCCTCGTGACGGATGTCACCGGCGCGACCCGTCGTCGAGTTCGGCGCCGAACCAGTGCTCGATGATGGCGCGCGCGATCGAGGTCGGGCCGGGCAGCAGCACCTCGCGCGCGGCGACGGCGGCCGCGAGCTCGTCGCGCGTGAACCAGCGCAGCTCCCGGATCTCGTCGCCGTCGGCACGCTCGGTCGTGTCGGCCCCGACCGGCACCCGCGCCTGGAACCCGACCATGAGCGACGCGGGGAACGGCCACGGCTGACTGCCGAGATATTCCGGTTCGGCGACGCGCACCCCCGACTCCTCGAACACCTCGCGGATCACGGCCGCCTCGAGCGACTCCCCCGGTTCGACGAAGCCGGCGAGCAGCGAGTAGCGGTTCGCATCCCACGCGGCGTTGGAGCCGAGCAGCAGCCGGTCGTCCTGGTCGAGCACGCCGACGATGACGGCCGCATCGGTGCGCGGGTAGTACTCCGAACCCTCGGGGTCGCGGCGCACCCACCCCGACTGGGCGGGCTCGGTCTCGACTCCCGCACGCGGCGAGTAGCGCGACACCGCGTGCCAGTTGAGGATGGCGAGGGCCTGGGTGAACAGGCCCGCATCGCGGTCGTCGAGGCGTGCGCCGATGCGGCGCAGATCGCCCCACTCGGCGGGGCCGGTGGGCACGTCGTCGAGCTCGTCGAAGCCCTCCGGCGAGTCGACGGCGAGCACGACGACGGGCGTGCCGACCGGCAGGTCGGGGGTGTCGACGATCGCCCGGCCGAGGTACACGGCGAGCGCCGCCTGCGGCACGATCGACGGCGGCAGGATCGCGAGCCGGGTCGGCGAGGCGAGCAGCGCGCGCCCCTCGTGCAGCACGATCGCGCGGGTGCGGGCGTCGTCGAGCAGCGCGTCGATGCCGCCCGCGCGTCCGAGATGGTCGCGATCGAGGGCGGCGCGGGCGAGCGGCAGCCGGGCTGAGAACGGGATGTGTGCGGGAGTGTCGGACATCCGCACTCCTCCCGGCCAGACCTACCCTGTGGTCATGGCTCGGTCCCATCTCACTCTAGCGGCGCTCGCGACCTCGGCCGTGGCGGACCTCGAGGTGGTCGGCGCTCAGGCCTTCGGCTCCCCCGGCGGCGACTTCGACGCCGCCATCCTCACCGGTCGCGACGGCCGGCACTGGATCGTGCGGGTGCCGCGTTCCGAGCGCGCCGAGCAGGAGCAGTCCGCCGACCTCATCGCGCTGCGTGCCCTGAGCGCGGGGGTGCGGGCCCGGCTGCCGTTCGCCGTCTCGTCGTTCGCGGGCCAGGTGCCCGTCGACGGCACGCGCGCGGTCGTGTCGGAGTTCGTCTACGGCGCGAAGGTGCCGCTCGGGTCGATGTCGCTCGAACTCGCCACGTCGATCGGGTCGGCGATCGCCGCCATCCACTCGCTGCCGCCGACCGTCGTCGTGGATGCCGGCCTGCCGTCCCAGTCCCCCGTCGAGACGCTGCGCTCGGTCGTCGCCCTCATGGACCGCGCCGCCGCGACCGGACTCGTGCCCGCCGCGCTGCTCGCGCGCTGGGAACGCGCGAGCGAGGACGCGACACTCTGGCAGTTCACCCCCACGGTCGTCAACGGCGCCCTCGGGTCGGACTCGTTCCTCTCCGCGGACTCGCAGGTCACGGGCGTCGTCGGCTGGCACGCCCTGCGCGTCGGAGACCCCGCCGCCGACCTGCAGTGGCTCGCCGCGTCGGGCCTCGACGCCGCCGACGCCGCGTTCGCCGCCTACGCCTCGGCGCGGGGCGCGGTCGACCGCCAGCTGCGCACCCGCGCGGGCCTGCTCTCCGAGCTCGAGGTCGCGCGCTGGCTGCTGCACGGCACCCAGGTGAAGTCGACCGAGATCGTCGACGACGCCGTGCAGATGATGTCGGCGATCGTCGACGAGGCGCAGCGCGACCTCATGTCGCCACTGGCCGACCGCACCGGTCCGCTCGACGTGTCGCAGGTCGAGGCCCTGCTGGAGCGCACCCCGCAGGTGCGCTGACCCCGGTCGCGTCACCGCGCGGCGCACTCCCGGTGGTCGAGTAGCCGCGCAGCGGCGTGTCGAGACCTAGCGCACCATCCGGATCTCGGCGAGGTCCTCCCACGCGGGCTCGATCTTGCGGGCGCCGTCGGGCGCGAACCCGTTCCGCCGGTAGAAGGCGATCGCGCGGGGATTGTCCTCCGCCGTCCACAGCACGGTCGGCCGGTTCTCGATCGCGGCATCGAGGAGCGCCTGCCCGGTGCCGCTCCCGTGCATCCGCGGGTACTGGTAGAGGTGGAACAGCTGCCACTCGCGGATGCCGTCGGCCTCGGCCGAGGGTCCGGCGAACGCGTACCCGACGACCTCGCCGTCGACCTCCGCGACGACCGTCCGCGTTCTCGTCGCCCGGGCGATCCCGTCGCGCCACGTGTCGACGTCCGCCGGGAGATTCGCGAGGAACTCGGCGCTCAGCAGGTGGGCGAACGCGGCGCGCCATCCCGCCAGCCGCACGGCGACGATCGCCTGGGCATCGTCGGGGACCGCGGGCCGCACGCTGATCATGGCGTCAGGTTACCCAGCCACCTGGCGTTCACCCCTTGACCGCCCCCGCGAGGACCGCCTTCACGAAGTGGCGTTGGAGCGCGAGGAACACGAGCAGCGTCGGGGCCATGAGCAGCACGGCGGCGGCGCACATGAGCGGGACGTCCACGCGGTGCTCTCCCTGGAACGCCGCCAACGCGCCGGCCATCGTGCGGCTCGACGGATCGTCGATGAGCACGATCGACAGCAGGAAGTTGTTCCACGCGGTCAGGAACTGCAGGAGGCCGAGCGTCGCGAGTGCGGGTGCGAGAAGCGGCAGATGCACATGGCGCAGCGTCTGCCAGTCCGTGGCCCCGTCCAGACGCGCCGCCTCCCCGAGTTCCACCGGCAGCGACGCGAAGTGGCCGCGCATCCAGAAGATGCCGAACGGCATGAGCCAGCCGATGAGCGGGAGGATCACGGCCCACGGGGTGTTGAGGGTACCGAGATCGCGCGCCTGGTAGTAAAGCGGTACGACCGCCGCCTCGAACGGGATCGTGAGCCCGAGCAGGAACACGATCCCGATGGCCGACGCCCCCGGTACCCGGAGCTGACCGAGCGCGAACCCGCCGAGCGTCGCGAAGAGCAGCGCCGCCGGCACGACGCCGAGCACGATGGTCGCGCTCGACCTCGCCAGCACGAGGAAGTCCGACGCGACGAAGGCGGTCGCGAAGTTGCCCCACTGCGGATCGTCGGGCCAGGAGAACCCTGCGGGGGAACTGCCCGCGGGATGCAGGGCCGTGACGAACATCACGACGAAGGGCACGAGCGTCACGACCGACATCGCGAGCAGCACGGCCACGCCGACGGCCTCGGTACCACGGCGCCTCACGAGCGCTCCCGTCCGAGGCGCTGGAGCGGCAGGACGACGAGAAGCACGACGAGCAGCAGCACGACGGCGAGGGCCGACGAGAGTCCCACGCGACCCTCGGTGAAGGCGAGCCGGACGATCTGTACGCCCGGCACCATCGTCGAGTAGCCGGGGCCGCCGCCCGTCATCATGTACACGAGGTCGAAGCTCGCGATCGCGCTGATGAGCGTGACGGTCGCGCAGACGAGGATTTCGTGGCGCAGGCCCGGCAGAGTGACGGCGAAGAACTCCTGCACCGAGCCGGCCCCGTCGAGCCGCGCCGCTTCATAGAGCGCGGGGTCGATCTTCCCGATCCCCGCGAGGAAGAGCACGGTGCAGAACCCGACCATCGCCCAGGATCCGACGAGGCCCACAGCGGGCAACGCGAACTCGAAGTCGCCGAGCCATGGCCGCGCCACGTCGCCCGCGCCGATGGCCCGGAGGCCCTGGTTGATGAGGCCGTCGTCGGCGTAGAGCCACGTCCAGGCGACCGCCGCCGCGGCGAACGGCACGATCTGCGGCAGGAACAGGATCGTGCGCGCGGCCCCGGCGAGACGACGCGCCCGCAGTTCCCGCAGGATGGAGGCAGCGACCAACCCGACGCCGATCGGTACCAGGCTGAAGAAGACCATGAGCGTCACGGTGTGCAGCAGGGACTGATACAGAGCGGGATCCGTGACGACGGCGACGTAGTTCTCGAGACCGGACCAGCGGGCGAGTCCGATGCCGTTCCATTCGTAGAGCGAGTAGCGGAAGGTCTGCGCGAGCGGGTAGATCACGTAGGCGCCGTAGAACCCGGCGGCGGGCAGCAGCCAGACGAGGCCGACCATCCGCCGGACACCCGGGCGTCCCATTCGGGAGGCCCGGGTGTCGGCACCGCGCGCGGCGGTCGGGACGGTCATCAGTTGCGAGCCGCCTCGTAGTCGGCCTGCAGCTTCGCGACGAACTCGGCGGGCGTCGTGCGTCCGCCGACGAGCAGCTCCGCCTGCGGCACGAGTGTCGACGCCGTCATGGCCGCCGTCGCGTTGCCGAGGAAGTCGACGATGCCGTCGTCCTCACTCACCCGCGCGAACGCGTCGAGGGTCGCGGCGAACACGGGGCGGTCGGAGAACGCCGAGAGGTCGAGCTCTCCTACTCCTCCCGGAGCGAGACCGCCGACGGAGACGATCACCTCGCGTCCCGCGTCGCGCTGGATCCAGTCGAGGAACGCGGCCGCCTCGTTCGGGTGCTCGGCGCGCGCCGGGATGACCATGGAGTTCGACGCCGACATCGTGACGACATCGCCGCCCGCCTGCTCGGGCGGCAGGATCATGAAGCCGTACTCGCCGCCCGCGCCGTCGACGCCGCCCGCGAACCAGCTGCCGTGAGCGAAGAAGACGCCCTCGCCCTGAAGGAAGCGACCGAACGCGGTCCCCGCGTCCGTGGTCGCGGCATCCGGCGCGAGGTAGCCCGCCTCCACCCAGCGCTGGATCGTCTCCGCGGCTTCGACCGCCTCGGCGACGTCGAGGTCGGCGCCGTCGACGCCGTTCACCCACTCGCGCACGGTGTCGGTCGCGCCGAGCGACTGCATGATTCCCTGGAACAGGTAGGAGACGTCGCCGAGGAGAGCCGTCTCGCCGCTCGCGTGCGCGGCTTCGAGCACCTCCTCGAACTCGGCGAGGGTGGCCGGCGGTGCGTCGAAGCCGAGGTCGGCGAGCTTGGACTCGTCGAAATAGAGGCCGACGAGTCCGAATCCGGCGCCGAGGGCGTAGAGCGAGCCGGTCCCCTTCGTTCGCCCGTCGTCGCCGAGGCGCCACTGGTCGAGTTGCGACGCCGGGAACTCGTCCCACCCCCAGGCCTCCGCGTACGGGTCGAGGTCGAGCAGCAGTCCGTCGACGACGGTGTCGCCGGGCGCGGCGAGACGTAGCAGGTCGGGCACGTTGGTCGACGACAGGTACCGGGGCGCGTTCTGCTGGAGGGTGTCGAAGGCCTCGGTCTCGAGGTCGACGGTGACGGAGGGGTAGTCGGCTTCGAATCCGGCCGCGAGCGCCGTCCACATCGCCTCCTGGTCGGCGTTGACCCGCACGGTGAGCTCCACCTCCTCCGGACCGATCTCGGTGCTGACGGCTACCCCGGAGTCCGAGGAACCGGTGCCGCCCGGGGCCCCGCACCCGGTGAGGATCAGGGCGCTCGTCGTGACGGCGACGAGGAGGAGCGTGCGCGAGGCGCGGGTGGTGCGCGGGTACATGGACGTCATGATGCCTCTCTCTGGGTTCGGGTCGAAGTCGGGTTCAGGGCGATCGACATCGACCGCGTAGGAACCGACTGACTGCTCAGTTGGTTTTGGAGTCTACTGAATAGTCGGTCGGGAATCTAGGATGGATCCGAGGAGGCCCCCGTGCAGCCACGAAGCGACACCACGTCATCCCCGAAGGGCATCGCTCGGCGACGGCTCATCGTCGACTCGGCGACGCGACTCATCGCGCGCAACGGCTCGCGCGGTACGAGCCTCGCGCAGATCGCCCATGAGTCCGGCGTGTCCCAACCGGGCCTCATCTACTACTTCCCGACGAAGGACGATCTCCTGCACGCCGCCCTCGACGAGCGCGACGCGGTCGAGGAGGCGACGCTGTGGCCGACCGGCGACGGGAGCCTCCGTGCGCTGCTCGACGGCATCGTCACGACGGTCGCGGGGTGGGCCGACGCGCCGGATGCCGTCGGCATGCACACCGTCCTCGTGGCCGAGAACGTCGGTCGCGACGGCGCCCTGCGCCCGCGACTCACCGAGCGCTACCGCGCCACCGTGGATCGTTTCGCCCTGATGGTGCGGTCCGCACAGGCGCGCGGCGACGTGCGCGACGGAGTCGATCCGCGCCTCAAGGCGATGGAGATCATCGCCTTCCTCAACGGGCTCGAGACCGCCTGGCTCCTCAACCCCGACATCGACGCGGAGTCGATCGCGCGCTCGTGGGCCGACGATCAGTTCGCGGCTCTCACCGCGAAAGCCGACGACTCGAGCGGCAGCCAGTCGACGACCTCACGGATGCGGTCATCCCAGTAGGCCCAGTCGTGCGCGCCCGGCCCGAGTGAGACCTCCAGCGGCACTCCCTCGTCCGCGGCAGCGGCGATGAACGCCTGGTTCTCGTCGAAGAGCGCATCCTCGGTGCCGCAGCACACGTACAGGGGCGGGATCGTGTCGCCCGCGCGTGCCCGCGTCCGGAGAAGCGCGACGACGTCGTCATCGGTGCCGATGATCGATCGCGAGTCGAAGATCGCGTCCCACAGGCGGGGATCCAGCGTCCCCGGCCCGCCGCGAGTGCGCTGAGCGAGCCCGAGGGCTCCCGAAAGGCTCGCGGCCGCACCGAAGGCGCCAGGCTTTCGCAGCGCCCACTTCATCGCGCCGTAGCCCCCCATCGACAGGCCGGCGACGAAGCGCTCGACCGGATCGCTCGTCAACCGGAAGGCGTGGGAGAGCAGGCGCGGCAACTCGTCACTCAAGAACGTCCAGTAGGCCCCGCCGTGCGCCTCGTCCGAGTAGTAGCTGCGATGCACTTGGGGCATGACGACGGCAAGTCCTCGCTGGGCGGCATACCGCTCGATCGACGTCTGCCGCACCCACATCGAGTCGTCGTCGCTCAGGCCGTGCAGGAGGAAGAGGGTCGGGTGCCCCGTCGCGCCCCGCGGAGCTCCCTCCGGGATGAGCAGTGAGAGCGACGTGCTCAGCTCGAGCACCTCCGACCGGAACTGCCAGTGAACGAGGCTCATGGATCTCCCTTACCTACTGAGTACTCAGTAAGTTAGTCGAGTGGACACCCTGCGTCCACTCCACCCCTTTCACGTGAGGACGATCGCCCCATGACCTTCACCGCTCCGATCACGCTTCCCGGTCTGGTTCTCGACCCCCGGTGGTATCGCCGCTCGGTGTTCTACGAGGTCATGGTGCGCTCGTTCGTCGACTCGAACGGCGACGGCTCGGGAGACCTCGGCGGGTTGATCTCGAAGCTGGACTACCTCCAGTGGTTGGGGGTGGATGCGCTGTGGATCCCGCCGATCTACGCGTCGCCGTTGCGGGATGGCGGGTACGACGTCTCCGACTACATGTCGGTTCTTCCCGAGTACGGCACCCTCGACGAGTTCCGTGAGCTCGTCACGAAGGCGCATGAGCGGAACATGCGGATCGTGATCGACCTGCCGCTCAACCACACGTCGGATCAGCATGAGTGGTTCCAGCAGTCCCGGTCCGACCCCGAGGGACCGTACGGCGACTTCTACGTGTGGAGCGACACCGACGAGAAGTACCCGAACGTGCGCA
>CAMLMQ010000138.1 GCA_946481135.1 uncultured Microbacteriaceae bacterium | reverse complement strand
AGCCGCTCAGCCAGCTCGGCTCGATCGTCAACCTGCTGCAGTCGGGCGTCGCGAGCGCGGAGCGCGTCTTCGAACTGCTGGATGCCGACGAGCAGAGTCCCGACCCGGCATCCTCGACCTCGCCCCCCGCGAAGGCCGGGCGCCTCGTGTTCGAGGACGCGTCGTTCGCGTACGACCCCGCGACGTCCCTCATCCGCAACCTCTCCCTCGTCGCCGAACCCGGCAGCACCGTCGCGATCGTCGGGCCGACCGGTGCCGGCAAGACGACGCTCGTCAACCTGATCATGCGGTTCTACGATCTCGACGGCGGACGCATCACGCTCGACGGCGTCGACATCCGCGACATGACCCGCGACGATCTGCGCTCCCGCACCGGCATGGTGCTGCAGGACACGTGGCTGTTCCAGGGCACGATCCGCGACAACATCGCCTACGGCCGGCCCGACGCCTCGGAGGAGGAGATCCTGCAGGCGGCGACGGACGCCTACGTCGACCGGTTCGTGCACGCGCTGCCCGACGGCTACGACACGGTGCTCGACGACGAGGGCGGCAACGTGTCGGCGGGCGAGAAGCAGCTCATCACGATCGCACGGGCGTTCCTCGCCGACCCGGCGCTGCTCATCCTCGACGAGGCGACGTCGAGCGTCGACACGCGCACCGAGCTGCTCGTGCAGCGCGCGATGCGGGAGCTGCGGCGCGAGCGCACGTCGTTCGTGATCGCCCACCGGCTGTCGACGATCCGGGATGCCGACCTCATCCTCGTCATGGAGGCGGGCTCGATCGTCGAGCAGGGCACGCACGACGAGCTCGTCGCGCGGGGCGGAGCCTACGCGCGCTTGTACGAGGCGCAGTTCGCCGCCCCGGTCGAGTCGGAAGACGTCGCGCCGACCAGGGTCTGACGACCGGGGTCTGACGCCCTGCCTTTCCGCGGTCGTCAGTTGCACGCGCTCCCCGCAGTTCGGTAGCGCGTGCAACTAACGGCAGCGTGAGGGGGTCGATCAGCCCCGCGCGAGCACGCGCTCGTAGAGTTCGGCGATCTCGGCGTGCGTCGGCACGACGGGGTTGTTGGCGGGGGAGCCCGACGCGAGCGCCTGCTCGGCCATCACCGGGATGGCGGCGCGCCACGTCTCGGGATCGACGAGAGTCGCGGCCGCCGGTACGCCGAGCGTCGCGCACAGCCGTTCGAGCTCCTCCACGAGGGCCGCTGCGGCGACCGCGTCGTCGGGGTCGTTCGTCGCGCCGAGCGCGCGGGCGGCCTCCGCGTATCGGGCCTCGGCGCCGGCGAGGGAGAACCGCGTGACCTCGGCGAACAGGAGCGCGTTCGAGAGCCCGTGGGCGATGCCGAAGTGCGCGCCGATCGGGCGGCTCATGCCGTGCACGAGCGCGACGCTCGCGTTCGAGAACGCCACCCCGGCGAGCAGTGACGCGAGCATCATGTCCGACCGGGCCGCAGCATCCGACCCGTCGGCGTACGCCCGCTCGAGGCTGCCGCCGACGAGCGCGATCGCGCGCAGCGCGAAGGCGTCGCTGAGCGGGGTCGCCCGGCGGCTGACGTACGCCTCGACCGCGTGGGTGAGGGCGTCGATGCCGGTGTCGGCGGTGAGACGCGGGGGCATGGATGCCGTCAGCTCGGGGTCGACGACGGCGACGGCCGGCAGGAAGGCCGGCCCGGGGCACAGCATCTTCTCCGCCTCCGCCGCGGAGTCGTCGGTGATGATCGTGAACTGCGTCGCCTCGGATCCGCTGCCCGCCGTCGTCGGCACCGCGACGATCGGCAGAGCCTGCCCCGCCGTCACCGCGGGGGCGCGGTAGTCGCGCATCCTCCCGCCGCGCACGGCCAGGAGGGCGACGGCCTTCGCGGTGTCGAGGGGGCTGCCCCCGCCGAGCCCGATGACGGCATCGGCGCGGTGGGCGTGCGCGGCGGCGACGGCGGCGTCGACCGAGGCGACCGTCGGGTCGGGCACGGATTCCGAGAAGACCGCGACCTCGGCGCCCGTGGCCGCGACGATCGCGACGAGCCCGTCGGCGACACCCTTGTCCGCGTGGAAGGCGTCGGTGACGAGCAGCGGGCGTCGGGCGCCGAGTTCGGCGATGACTTCGCCCAGTTGCGCCCGCGCTCCCGCGCCGAACAGGATCCTCGGCACGCGCAGCGTCGCCGCCGGTGTCGTCATCGTGTTCCTCCCACGCCTCGGGCCCCCACGGTATCGCGGGGGTCCGAGGTGGCATCCGCCGGGTTTTCACCCAGCGGCAGGAGTTCTACGCCGATTTCGCGGCGCGCTGCGGACGCTCGTCGTCGAGGCCGAGGTCGAGTTCCGGGCGTGCGATGCCCGTCTCGTCGAGCGCCTTGAACTCCGCCTCGATGACGACGGTGAGGTCGGAGGCCGTGACCTGCCGCGTGTCCTCGTCGATCTCGTCGAGCTGCGGCAGCACCTTCGACTCGTCGAGCTGGCTGAGCCGGCGTGCCGACGGCAGCACCTGGCGTTCGAGCGAGCCGACGAAGGTGTTGTAGTCCTTGACGCTGCGCTCGATCGAGCGGCCCAGCTTGTCGACGTGGGTCGCGAGGGTCGTCAGGCGGCTGTAGAGCTCGCGGCTCACGTCGAAGAGGGCACGGGCCTCCTGCGTGACGACCTCGTGACGCCACGACACCGCGACGGCCTTGAGCACCGAGAAGAGCGTCACGGGCGAGGCGAGCGCGACGTGCTTCGAGAAGGCGAACTCCATGATCGACGGGTCGGCTTCGAGGGCCGCCGAGAGCAGCGACTCGCTCGGGATGAAGGCGACCACCATCTCGGGGCTCGAGTCGAGGCCGTCCCAGTACGACCGGGCGCCGAGCGCCGTGATGTGGTCGCGCACCGCCTTCACGTGCTGCTTCATGAGCGCCTCGCGCTTGATGAGCTCGCCGTCCGACGCGGTCGGCGCGATCGCCGCCGCCTCGAGATAGGAGTTGAACGGCACCTTCGCGTCGACCGCGATGCTCTTGTCGCCCGGCAGTCGCACGATCATGTCGGGGCGCGCGATCTTGCGCTCCACCTTGATGCTCGACTGCACGTCGAAGTTGACGTGCTGCAGCATCCCGGCCGACTCGACGACGGCGCGCAGCTGCGTCTCGCCCCACACCCCTCGGGTCGCGTTGTTCTTGAGGGCCGACGCGAGCGACTCGGCCGTCGCGCGCAGCCGCTCCTCCGACTCGGCGGCGGTGCGCAGCTGCTGGGCGAGTTCACCGTGCTGCTGCTGCCGCTGCTGCTCGAGGTCGGAGACCTTCTGCTGCATCGTGCTGAGGGTCTCCTTGACGGGCGCGAGAGCCTGCAACACCTTGCTCTCGGTCTGCTCCGCCTGCGCGCGCTGCGTCGCCTCCACGCGCGTGCGCTCCATGAGCTCGCGGTACTGGTCCTGCGCCGCACCGAGCTGTTCGCGCAGACCGGCGAGGGACGCCTCGGCGGAGGCGAGCTGACGCTGCACCTCGGCTCGCGCGGCGGCCTCCTGGGCGCGTAGTTCGGCCACCGCCGCGGCGTGACGCGCCTCGATCACGGCGGGAGAGGCATCCACGGCACCCGACTTGGAGCGGGCGCGCACGACGAGAGCACCGACCACGCCGCCGAGGACGAGGCCGACCATCAGGCCGAGGAGGAGGGGGAGCGTCGCATCCATGAGGTCAGTGTCGCAAGGGGCTCCGACATCGGAAGGTTGCCACCCACCGAAAGCCGAAAATGTTCGGGAAATGTCAAGCGGTTAACTTGGCCCCATGACCACGACGACCGTGCTCGACCACTGGATCTCCGGCGCCCGTTTCGCGGGATCCTCCGACCGCACCGCTCCGGTGTACGACCCTGCGCGGGGTGTCGTGCAGCGCGAGGTGCGTCTTGCGACGCCCGAGGATGTGGATGCCGCGGTCGCGGCGGCTCGGGCGGCGTTCCCGGGGTGGAGCGAGGCGTCGTGGGCGAAGCGGCAGGCGGTGCTGTTCGCGTTCCGGGAGATCGTGAACGCGCGCAAGGAGGAGCTCGCCGCGATCCTCACGAGCGAGCACGGGAAGGTGACGCCGGATGCGCTCGGCGAGATCGCCCGCGGGCTGGAGGTGATCGAGTTCGCGTGCGGCATCCCGCACCTGGCGAAGGGGGAGTACACCGAGAACGCGTCGACCGGGGTCGACGTGTACTCGGTGCGGCAGGCGCTCGGCGTGGTGGGCATCATCTCGCCGTTCAACTTCCCGGCGATGGTGCCGATGTGGTTCTTCCCCGTCGCGATCGCGCTCGGCAACACGGTCGTGCTGAAGCCGTCGGAGAAGGACCCGTCGGCGGCGATCTGGATGGCCGAGGCGATGAAGGAGGCGGGGCTGCCCGACGGCGTCTTCAACGTGCTGCACGGCGACAAGGTCGCGGTCGACGGGCTGCTGGACCACCCCGAC
Source organism: uncultured Microbacteriaceae bacterium (assembly GCA_946481135.1). The sequence continues at coordinate 3,817 of CAMLMQ010000138.1, read as the reverse complement.
GTCGCGTCGATCTCGTTCGTCGGGTCGACGCCGATCGCGAAGTACGTGTACGAGCGGGGCACCGCCGCGGGCAAGCGGGTGCAGGCGCTCGGCGGGGCGAAGAACCACATGCTCGTGCTGCCCGACGCCGACCTCGATCTCGTCGCCGACTCGGCGGTCAACGCGGGCTTCGGGTCGGCGGGGGAGCGGTGCATGGCGATCTCGGTGGTCGTCGCGGTCGGCGACATCGCCGATGAGCTCATCCCGAAGATCGTGTCGCGGATGTCGGGGCTCAAGGTCGGCGACGGCACCCGGGGTTGCGACATGGGTCCGCTCATCACGAAGGAGCACCGCGACAAGGTCGCCGGATACCTCGATGTCGCCGCCGCCGACGGGGCGGAGGTCGTGGTCGACGGGCGCGGCATCCAGGTGGACGGGGAGGCCGACGGGTTCTGGCTCGGCCCGACGCTCATCGATCGCGTTCCCGTGACCTCGGATGTCTACCGCCACGAGATCTTCGGACCGGTGCTGTCGATCGTGCGGGTCGCGACCTACGACGAGGGTCTCGCCCTCATCAACGGTTCCCCGTACGGCAACGGCACGGCGATCTTCACCAACGACGGCGGCGCCGCGCGACGGTTCCAGCGGGAGGCGACCGTCGGCATGATCGGCATCAACGTGCCCATCCCCGTGCCGGTCGGCTACTACTCCTTCGGCGGCTGGAAGGACTCCCTCTTCGGCGACACCAAGGCCTACGGCCCCGACGCCATCCACTTCTTCACCCGCCAGAAGGCCATCACCTCCCGCTGGCTCGACCCCTCCCACGGCGGCATCAACCTCGGCTTCCCCACCAACTGACCCCGGGCCGCACTGCTCCAGCAGTGACGCGAGATGACCCCGCACGCGGCCCCACCTCGCGTCGCAATGGGGTCGCTCGCGCGACGCCGGGCAGAATGACCCGGGTGGATGCGCGAGCGACCGTCGACGCCGTCGTGGGGCGACTCCGGGATGCCGGAGCGCCGACCGAGGTGCGCGTCGCGACCCTGCGGGCGGCGTTCGGTCGCACGAAGCTGCGTCGCGTCGACGAGGTGTGGCGGCTCGGGTCGCTGTGCCTCGACGCCGACGGCGGGGTGTGGGCCACCGGTGAGGTGCTCGTCGTGACGCCGCCGACGCATCCCAATCACCGCTCCGAGGTGGCCCTGCACCGCAACGAGCTGCGCGCGCTGCTCGTGCGGGCGGGCGTGCCGCAGGGGTCGACGGCGGTGATCGACCCGCGTCCGCTCGACCTCGACGCGCCCGAGCCGCCGCTCGTCGCCGGACCCGACGGCGTCGGCGTGCTCTGGACCCCCGGAGGCGCCGCCGTGCCCCTCGAGAGGTACCTCGCCGAGCGGGCCGAGCTGCTCATCCATCCGCCTGCCGGGGCGACCGACTAGCGTCCCGCGGCGTACCCCTGCGCCCCGCGCGGGTTGGCGGCGGCGTAGAGGATGCCGTCCTCCCCGATACCGACGCACGACAGTCGTCCGAGGGTCCACGCTCCGGCCCGCGTGACGACGTGGCCCCGCGCCGCGAGCCCCGCGAGCACGTCGTCGCCCAGTCGCTCCTCGGCGACGAGACCCGCAGCCTCGAACACCCGCGGCTCGAACGACGCGACGTGCGACGTCGTGTGGAACGTCGGGGCGTCGATCGCCGCCTGCGGGTCGTAGCCCCCGACGATGCGGCGCAACAGGTAGGGCACCTGCCACTGGTCCTGCTGGTCGCCCCCGGGGGTGCCGACCGCCTCGACCGCCCGGCCGCCCCGCAGCACGAGGGTCGGGGCGAGCGTCGTGCGCGGCCGACGACCCGGCACGAGCGCCGACGGGGATGCCGACTCCAGCCACGCCATCTGCAGCCGCGAGCCGAGCGCGAACCCGAGCTCGGGCAGGTACGGCGACGACTGCAGCCATCCGCCCGACGGGGTCGCGGAGACGATCGTGCCGTGCCGGTCGACGACGTCGAGGTGGCAGGTGTCGCCCCGGGTGACGCCGTCGTGGCGCACCGTCGGCTCACCCGTGCCCACGAGGGTCGCACCGCCGGGACCGACGAGGGGCGGCATCCACGGCTCGGCGCCGCCCGGACGCCCCGGACGGAACTCGCCCGACGCCCGGTCGCCGATGAGCGCCGCCCGCTCCCGGGCATACCCCGGGTCGAGGAACGCTTCGACCGGCACCCGCGACGGGTCGCCGAAGTACGCGTCGCGGTCGGCGAGCGCGAGCTTGAGCGCCTCGGCGATCGTGTGCGCGCCGACCTCCGTCGACGGGTCGAGCCGGTCGTCGGGGAAGGTGTCGAGGATGGCGAGGGCGAGCAGCAGCGTCGGCCCCGAGCTCCAGGCGCCGGCCTTCGCGATCTCGACGCCGCGGAACCGCACGGTGACGGCATCCTCGACGGCGGGTTCGAACGCGGCGAGGTCGGCGGCCGTGAGCACCCCCGCCGCGTCGACGCCCGACGAGTGGCGGGACGGCGTCCGCACCGCAGCCTCGATCGCCTCCGCGACGAACCCGCGCGACCAGGCGTCGGAGGCGGCGCGGATGCGGGCCTCCCGCGTCGGCGCCCCGGATCCGGCGGCGATCAGCCGGTCGAGCGTCGCCGCCCACGCCTCGTTGCGCACGAGCTCGCCGGGTTCGGGCAGCCGACCCCCGGGCAGCCACTGACGGGCCGAGTCGGGCCAGTGCTGCTCGAACAACTCCCGAACACTGCGGATCGTCGCGACCGCCGCGGGCAGGATCGGATGCCCGTCCCGGGCGTACCCGCGGGCGAAGGCGACGACGTCGGCGAGCTCCCACGTGCCGCGTTGCTCCAGCAGCGCGAGCCACGCGGGAACCGCCCCCGGCACGGCGGCGGCGAGCAACCCCGCGCCGGGCGTCTCGGTGAACCCCGCCGCCCGGTAGTGCGCGATCGTCGCCGCGGCCGGGGCGGAACCCTGCCCCGCGATGACCTGCGGCGCCGGGTCGTCGGGCCCTTGCACGAGGGCGACGAGGTCACCGCCCGGCCCGTTGAGGTGCGGTTCGACCACGTGCAGGGTGAAGGCGGCGGCGACCGCGGCATCCACGGCGTTGCCGTCGCGTTCGAGCACCGCCTGCGCGGTGGCGGTGGCGAGCCAGTGGGTGGATGCCGCCATCCCGAACGTGCCCCGCAGCTCGGGGCGGGTGCGGAAGGCGGGGGCCGGGGTGAACGCCATGCCCCCACGCTAGCCCGCAGGCCCGCGCCGCCGGTCAGCCCGCGAGCGCCGCCGCGGGAGGAGCGATCGTCGACAGTCGCACGCCGGCGCGGTCGACGAGCTCGGGAACGTCGATCGCGCCCAGGCGGTCGGCGGCGTGAATGATGATCGCCGCACACGCCTCGGCATCCGCGACGGCGTCGTGGTGGGGGAAGTCGGCGAAGCCGGCGGCGAGCGCCACCGACGGCAGCTTGTAGGAGTCGAGCTGGTAGGTGGTGCGGGCGATCTGCAGGCTGCAGAAGTAGCTGTAGAGCGGCGCCGGGATGCCGGTGACCCCGCACGCCGTCGTGATGACGCGCATGTCGAAGCCGGCGTTGTGGGCGACGAGCGCGTCGTCGCCGACGAACAGCGCGAGGTCGACCATCTGCTCGACCCAGGTGGGGGCGCCCACGACCATGTCGGGCGTGATGCCGTGGATGCGCACATTCCACTCGCTGAAGTGGTCGTGCTCGACGGGCGGGCGGATGTACCAGCCGATGCGGTCGACGACCTGACCGTCGCGCACCTTCACGAGCCCGACGGAGCACGCACTCGCCATCGACGAGTTCGCCGTCTCGAAGTCGATGGCGGTGAAGTCGAGCGGCA
>CAMLMQ010000137.1 GCA_946481135.1 uncultured Microbacteriaceae bacterium | reverse complement strand
GTCGAGGCGATCAAGGGCCTGCCGCTCGAGAAGGACCTCATCGTCGACATGGAGCCGTTCTTCGAGTCGTACCGGCAGATCCAGCCGTTCCTCATCGCGAGCGACAAGCCCGACAAGGAGCGCATCCAGTCGGTCGCCCAGCGCGCGATCTTCGACGACACCACCAAGTGCATCCTGTGCGCCGCGTGCACCTCGTCGTGCCCCGTCTTCTGGACCGACGGGCAGTACTTCGGCCCGGCCGCGATCGTCAACGCGCACCGCTTCATCTTCGACAGCCGCGACGAGGGCAGCCAGGTGCGCCTCGACATCCTCAACGACAAGGAGGGCGTGTGGCGGTGCCGCACGACCTTCAACTGCTCGGAGGCGTGCCCGCGCGGCATCGAGGTGACGAAGGCGATCGCCGAGGTCAAGCAGGCGATCCTGCGCGGCAACCCCGGTCTGCCGCAGCTGGAGCTGAGCGTCAAGTAGGTCTCACTCGAACGGCCCGGCGATCCTCTTCCGATCGCCGGGCCGTTCGTCATGGAGTGAGGCCCGACTCCGCGGAGGCTGGGATCACCGCGGAGCCGGACCGAGTGCCCTCGATGGGACGAGAGGGCCGAGGCCTTGCGGTCTCATCTCAAGAGACGTCACCTCGCGCGCGTTATGACGCGGAATCCTCGAGATTCTGTCCCCCGTCTTCGGGGGACAGACCGATCCACGCTATTTGCCCGGAAGCCCCGTTGTCGTCGGGGAACGGGGCTTTGTGGGCAAACAGCGTGACGAGGCGGGCCGTCAGCCGTACTGGATGCTGAGGCCGTTGGTCGACGAGCCGAGCGTGAGCGGTTCGATGAGGTGCGCGATGAGGCCGTCGAGGGTGCCCAGGAGCTGGGCGAGCACGCCGTCGAGACCCAACAGCTCGGCGAGGTAGAGCTTGTCGACGACCTGCACGAGCTCGAGGTTCTGCACACCCCCCGGCACGACGGTGACGAGGGTGTAGGTGCCGTCGGGGCGCACGGTCGTCGTCGCGTACACCTGTCCGGCCGCCTGCAGCGACACGCGGGCGCCGGGTGTTCCCGTGCCGGTCAGGTTGAGCGACACGTCGGCGCTCGCGACGCCGCCGGGCGCCGTGTGACCGGGGGGCGGGGCGCCGCCCGTGACGGTGTCGACGAGTCCGCCGACGACGTCGCCGACATCCCCGACCACGCCCTCGACGACGTCACCGACCTCGCCGGCCCCGTCGACCGCCGAGGGGTTCACCCCGAGGCCCGATGTGGCGCCCGTCTCGACGTCGCCGGAGGGCACAGCATCCTCCACGCTCTCCTCGACCGTCACGGGCGGGGCGGAGTCGCCGGCCCCCTGGTCGAACGTCGGCGCGAGGCCGAGCGTCACGCTGCCGGCGATGACCGCCGCCACGGCGAAGCCGCCGACGAGTGCTCCCGTTCCGGTCGCCGCGCCGAGCGAGAGCCCCCCGACGATCGGGGCGGCGAGCACCCCGCTGCCGGCGACCGCCTCGAGCGCGACGGGCACGTCGGGGATGGGCAGGTCGGCCGCCTGCGCGGCGCCGGGCTGCGCGAGCGTCGCGAGCAGCGAACCGCCGACCGCGCCGCCGAGCAGCAGCGGAAGCATGACCATCGCGAGGTGCGAACCGACCTCGTCGACCTCCTCGGACACGATCGTGCACTTCGCGCAGTCGGCGAGGTGCGCGGTGAGCCGTTCGCGGTCACGGTTCGACAGACCGTCGCGGGCGTGCTCGCCGAGCCGCGACATCGCCCACTGGCACTCACCGGATGCGGTGGCATCCGAGACGTGCGCCTGCAGCCACGCCTTCCGCAGCCCCTCACGGGCGCGGTACGAGAGAGCGGCGACGCCGTTGGCGGTCATCCCCATGAGGGGCGCGACCTCGTGCGGGTCCATGCCCTCGACCTCGGTGTACCAGAGCACCGTCTGCCAGCGCTCCGGCAGCGAGCGGAACGCCCGCGCGGTGAGGGTGCGGTCGAGCGCCCAGGCAGCCGGGTCGTCCGGGATGCGGTCGTCTTCGAAGTCGTCGATCATGTCCACGTTGATGTCGCGAGACGCGGCCCCCCAGCTGGACGCGAGGTTACGGATGGTGGTGTACAGGTAGGGGCGGAAGGCTCCGGTGGGTCCGCCGCCCGCCAGTACACGCTGGTAGATCCGTGCGTACGCCTCGGAGACGAGGTCGTCCGCATCGATCGACGAAGTGAACTGACGGGCGACGCGAGCGGCAGACCGGTAATGGCGGCGCCACAGTTCCCCGAACGCCCGCGTATCCCCCGATCGCGCACGTTCGATCAGCTCCGCATCCGAAGTGGTTAGCTTCGTGCTCTGCTCGCTCATCCCCCTGATCCATTTCCCGGGCCTCTCTTGTCCCTTCGGAATGAGGAGACGCGGATGGTGAGTCCGCATCGCCCTCACTGAGAGAGACGACCCGTTCCGTCTACTATGACGCCGGTTCGGGGGCCTTCGGCACCCCCGTTCGGGGGGCATGACGTCGTCTCGAAAGTCCGATATCGGTCACGTGACGGCTGCCGTCAAGCCCCGCCGCGCCGCCGCTCGGCGCCCCTAGGGTTGAGCGACATGGGGCTGATCGCGTGGCGTTGAAGGATCGGATCGCGGCTCTGACGGCCTGGGTGCAGGGGCTGAAACCCGTGCGCGTCCTCATCCGCTACGGACGGATGCGCGGCCCCATCCTCGCGGGCGGGCTCGCCTACCAGGCACTGTTCGCCGTCTTCGCGGGACTGTGGGTGGCCTTCTCGATCGCCGGCCTCGTCGTGAGCGGGAACGCGGGGCTCCAGGGCGCGATCATCGACCTGCTCGACGAGACCGTGCCGGGACTCATCGGCGACGGCGATCGCACGGGAGCGATCGACCCCGACGTGCTGGCGCAGGGCGCCCCCTTCACGATCTCGGGCATCGTCGCGCTCGCCGGCCTGCTCTTCGTCGCCCTCGGCTGGCTCGACGCCGCCCGAGCGTCGGTGCGCACGATGCTCGACCTCCCGCCCGTGACCGCCAACATCGTCGTGCAGAAGCTGCTCGACCTCGCGGGCGGGGTCGCCTTCGCCGTCCTGCTGCTCGCGGCGGCGGGGCTGTCGTTCGCCGGGTCGAGCGCGACCGCCCTCGTGCTCGACTGGATGGGCGTCTCCCCCGACTCCGTATTCGGGTTCGTCGCCGGCCGCGCCGTCACCCTCGTCGTCTCGGTGCTCGTCTACGCCGTCGCGCTCACCGGCCTGTACCGTCTGCTCTCGCGCGCGAAGGTGCCGTGGCGGTTCCTCCGCGGCGGCGTCGCGATCGGCGCGATCGGTCTCGCAGCGCTCACCGTCGCCGGCGGACTGCTGCTCGGCGGCGCGAGCAACAACCCGCTCATCGCGTCGTTCGCGGTGATCGCGGGCCTGCTCATCTACTACAACTTCGTCTGCCAGGTGATCCTGCTCGCGGCATCCTGGATGGCGGTCGGCATCGACGACGCGGGGGTCGTGCTCGACGAGCGGGTCGCCGAGGAGCGCCTCGACGCCGCCCGGTCGCTCGTCGCCGCGCACGAGCCCCCGCAGCCCGAGAAGCGCGGGTTCTGGGCGCGACTCTTCCGTCGGAGGCCCCGGGTACCCTCGGACGGGTGACCCGCCCCCTCCGCATCGCCAGCGTCAACGTGAACGGCGTGCGCGCCGCCTTCCGCAAGGGCATGGACGCCTGGCTCGCCGGGCGGGATGTCGACATCCTCGCGATGCAGGAGGTGCGGGCCGAGACCTCGCACCTCGAGGAGCTGCTCGGCGACGAGTGGGACATCCTGCACGATCCGGCCACCGCGAAGGGGCGCGCGGGCGTCGCGATCGCGTCGCGGCGGAAGGCGTCGGTGCACCGCGTCACGTTCGGCGACGACGACTTCGACTCCGCGGGACGTTGGCTCGAGGCCGACTACGACGTCGACGGCACCGTGGTCACCGTGGTCTCGTGCTACGTGCCGTCGGGGGTCGTCGACACCCCGAAGCAGGAGGTGAAGTGGACCTTCCTCGACGGGATGCTGCACCACCTCGCCGCGGTGAAGGCCCACAACCCGCTCGCGGTCGTCGTCGGCGACTTCAACATCGGGCACCGCACGCTCGACATCCGCAACTGGAAGGGCAACGTCAAGAAGTCGGGCTTCCTGCCCCGCGAGCGCGCCTACCTCGACGAGGTGTTCGGCGCGGAAGACGATCCGGCCTACAACGCGGGAGCCGGGCTCGGCTTCGTCGACGTCGGTCGGCGGTTCGCGGGCGAGGTCGACGGCCCCTACACGTGGTGGTCGCAGATGGGCCGGGCGTTCGACAACGACGCGGGCTGGCGCATCGACTACCAGGCGGCGACGGTCGAGCTCGCGGCTAAGGTGGTCGACGTGAAGGTCGATCGCGCTGCGGCGTGGGATGAGCGATGGTCCGACCACGCGCCCCTCGTCGTCGACTATCAACTCTGAGGAACACCATGTCGAAGCCCCGCCTGTTCTCGGGGATGCAGCCCTCCGCCGACTCGCTCCACGCGGGCAACTACATCGGCGCGCTGCTGCAGTGGAAGAAGCTGCAGACCGAGTACGACGCCGTGTTCTGCGTCGTCGACCTGCATGCGATCACCGTGCCGCAGGATCCGGCCGCGCTGCGCGAGGCCACCCGTCGCACCGCGGCGCAGTACATCGCCGCCGGGATCGACCCGGCATCCTCGATTCTGTTCGTGCAGTCGCATGTGCCGGCGCACGCCGAGCTCGCCTGGGTGCTCAACACGCTCACCGGCTTCGGCGAGGCGAGCCGCATGACGCAGTTCAAGGACAAGTCGCAGAAGCAGGGCTCGGATGCCGCCAGCGTCGGCCTGTTCACGTACCCGATCCTGCAGGCGGCCGACATCCTGCTCTACGACGCCGAGATCGTGCCCGTCGGCGAGGACCAGCGGCAGCACATCGAGCTCACGCGCGACCTCGGCACGCGCTTCAACTCGCGCTTCGGCGACACGCTCACGATCCCCGAGGTGAGCATCCTGCCCGAGACGGCGAAGGTGTTCGACCTGCAGAACCCGGGCGCGAAGATGTCGAAGTCGGGCGAGAGCCCGCAGGGCATCCTGTGGCTGCTCGACGAGCCCACCGTGCTCGCGAAGAAGGTGCGGTCGGCCGTGACCGACACCGACCGCGACATCCGCTTCGACCCGGTGGCGAAGCCCGGGGTGTCGAACCTGCTGTCGCTGCTGTCGGTGCTCGGGGGCACGCCCGTGCCCGCCCTCGTCGACTCGTTCGCGGGGCGCGGCTACGGCGACCTCAAGGCGGAGACGGCGGATGTGGTCGTCGCCGCGTTCTCGCCCGTGCGGGAGCGCACGCTCGAGCTGCTCGCCGACCCCGCCGAGCTCGACCGGCTGCTCGCCGGCAACGCCGAACGGGCCGAGGCGATCGCCACCGCGACCCTCGCGCGCGTGTACGACCGCGTCGGATTCCTGCCGCGCCGATGATCCCCGTCGCCCTGGCGACCGAGCGGCTCGTGCTCGACCAGCCCGGGCCGACCGACGTCGACACGATCGCCGCGTTCTGCACCGACCCGCTGTTCGAGCGGTACCTCACGACGCCGTGGCCGTACCTGCGCGCCCACGCCGTCGGGTTCGTCGAGACGCACGTGCCGCACGGCTGGGCGAACGATGCCGAGTACACGTGGGCGTTGCGGGCGGCGGCGGACGGTGAGTTGCTCGGCGTCATCGGGCTGCGCACCGAACGGCGTGACGTCGGCTTCTGGCTCGGCGCCCCGCACCGCGGCTCCGGCTACATGGCGGAAGCCCTCGGGGCGGTGTGCACGTTCGGGTTCGAGCAACTCGGGTTCGCCGACATCCTCTGGGAGTGCTTCGTCGGCAACGTCGCCTCCGCGTCGACCGCCCGTGCCGCGGGGTTCCCATACACGGGAGTGGCGCCCGCCCTCGTGCCCGCCCGCGACGGATCCGCCCCGCCCGCCTGGCACGGCATCCTCCGCGCCACGGACCCCCGCACCCCGACGCCGGGCTGGCCGATCCCGCATTCCTGACCGATCCCGCATTCCTGACCGATCCGCGACACGTCGCGCGGATCGAGCACCCGACGGGGCGAAGTGTCGCGGATGGGGGGCGGGAATGCGTGCGACGGCGGGCGGGTTTACCCTGGTGACACGAAGCACGTGCTCCAGGGGCGGTGAAATCCCGCACCGGCGGTCATAGTCCGCGAACTCCTTCGGCCCCGAAACGGGCCCGGGGGAGCCGATCCGGTGGAATTCCGGAACCGACGGTCAAAGTCCGGATGGGAGGAGACACGCGCCGCCGCACGCCCGTCGTGCCCGGCCGCACCGACTCCCGTCGCCTGGAACGACCCGGGAAGACGGATGAGCGACCACCAGCGATACGAGCCCCTCATGCGGCGCGCGTTCGAGCTCGCCACCCGCGGGCCGCTGACCGGCGGCAACCCGCAGGTCGGCTGCGTGCTCGTCGACGAGAACCTGAGCGTGGTCGCCGAGGGCTGGCACCGCGGCGCCGGCACCCCGCATGCCGAAGTCGACGCCCTGAGCAAGGTGCCCGACCCGCGTGGCCTCACCGCGGTCGTCACGCTCGAGCCCTGCAACCACACCGGACGCACCGGCCCGTGCTCGGAGGCGCTCATCCGCGCCGGCGTCGCGAAGGTCGTCTACTCGGTGAGCGACCCCGGCGCCTCCTCGGGTCACGGCGCGCAGCGTCTCGCCGAGGCCGGCATCCCGGTGAGTCACGGGGTGCTCGAGGCCGACGGTGAGCAGCTCCTCCACCCCTGGCTCGACGTCATGCGCCGCGGACGTCCGTGGGTGACGGTGAAGTGGGCGTCGACGCTGGATGGCCGCGCGGCCGCCGCGGACGGCACGAGCCAGTGGATCACCGGCTCCGCCGCGCGCATGAAGGTGCACGAGCAGCGCGCCCTGAGCGACGCCATCCTCGTCGGCACCGGCACCGTGTTCGCCGACGACCCGACGCTCACCGCGCGCGGCGAGTACGGCGAACTGCTCGTCGACCAGCCGCTGCCGGTCGTCGTCGGCGAACGGCCGATCCCGGCCGACGCGAAGCTGCACGCCCACCCGCGTGGCGTCGTCGAGACCGGCACGCGCGACCTCGACGCCGTGCTGCGCGACCTGCACGCCCGCGCCATCCGGCGTGTCTACGTCGAGGGTGGGCCGACGCTCGCCTCGGCGATCATCGCGGCGGGGTACGCCGACGAGTTCGCGATCTACCTCGCCCCCGCGTTGCTCGGGGGGCCGCGCGTCGCGCTGGGCGACCTCGGCATCCCGACGATGGCCGGCATCCGCCGGCTGCGCGTCGACGGTGTCGAACAGCTCGGCGACGACCTCTACCTGCACGCCGCGCCGGTCCCGAAGGAGCACTGACATGTTCACCGGAATCATCGAAGAGCTCGGCGAGGTGCTCGCCTGGGAGCGCACGGGCGACTCGGGCCGCCTCACCGTGCGCGGACCGATCGCGGTCTCCGACGCGTCGCACGGCGACTCGATCGCGGTCGACGGCGTGTGCCTCACCGTCGTCGACCAGGGAGCCGACTGGTTCACCGCCGACGTCATGGCCGTGACGATCGGGATGTCGACGCTCGGCGACCTCCGCGTCGGCGACCGGGTCGACCTCGAGCGTGCCGCGGCTCTCGGCGACCGTCTCGGCGGCCACATCGTTCAGGGGCACATCGACGGCACCGCGACGGTGCTCTCCGTGACCCCGGGCGACGCGTGGCGGGTGCTGCGCTTCACCCTCGACCCCGAGCACGCCCCCCTCGTCGTGCGCAAGGGGTCGATCGCGGTGAACGGCGTCTCGCTCACCGTCAGCGACGCGGGCGACGACTGGTTCGAGGTCTCGCTCATCCCCGAAACGCTCACCGCCACGGTGCTCGGCGACCTCACCCCGGGCGACCGGGTCAACATCGAGACCGACATCCTCGCCCGCCACGTGCAGCGACTGATGGGTTTCGATACGCGTTCGGCTGCGCCGAGCGCTACTCAACCCGCAACCGACGAAGGAAGTGCAGCATGAGCCTCGCCGACATCCCCACCGCCCTGGCGGCGCTCGCCGCCGGCAAGCCCGTCATCGTCGCCGACGACGAGGGCCGCGAGAACGAGGGCGACGTCGTGATGGCCGCCCAGTTCGCGAGCCAGGAGTGGATCGCCTGGACGGTGCGCCACACGTCGGGGTACCTCTGCGCGCCGATGACGAACGAGATCGCCGACCGGCTCGCGCTGCCGCCGATGTGGGCGCA
>CAMLMQ010000136.1 GCA_946481135.1 uncultured Microbacteriaceae bacterium | reverse complement strand
TTCCCGGATGACGCGGAAGAGGTTCCTGACCTCCTCGGAGTCGAGCACGGCGCTCGGCTCGTCCATGACGATGAGACGGGCGTCGCGCGAGAGGGCCCGGGCGAGGCTCACGATCTGCTTGTGCGCCGCGGAGAGCTCGCCGACCTCGCGGTTCGGCGGGATCTCGCCGTGACCGAGCCGCTCGAGCAGTTCGCGGGTCGCGCGGGTCGCGTGTCCGCGGCGGATGACGCCGGCCACGGCATCCTCGTGGCCGAGGAAGACGTTCTCGGCGACGGTGAGCCCGTCGACGACGTCGAGCTCCTGGTACATGGTCGCGATGCCGAGGTGGAGGGCCGCGACCGGGTCGGAGATCACGACCGGTTCACCGTCCCAGAGGATCTCACCGGCGTCGGGTTGGTGGGCGCCGGCGAGCGTCTTGATGAGCGTCGACTTGCCCGCGCCGTTCTGGCCGAGCACGCAGTGCACCTCACCCGCGCGTACGTCGAGATCGACCCCCCGCAGGGCGCGCACGCCCCCGAACGACTTCTCGATGGCGCGCATCCGCAGTAATGACGTCGTCATGTCGCCTTTGACCATTCCGCGAACATAACAGACGCCCGCGCGGCTCTGCCACGCCGAGCGACCCTCAGATGCCCGAAAGTATCGGTCTTATGTCGACAAGTCGAAAGAAGTTGACGGATGCGCGGCAGAGTATGTAGCGTGACCGACGTCAGCGCCGACAGGCATTTCCGTGCCCCGCACGGGCGGGTCAGGCATCGGCGTGACGAATCTCGAAACACGACTGCCAATCACACGACCTAGGAGAACGCGAATGCTCGGAGCATCGAAGCGCCGCACGCAGTTGCTCGTCACCACCGGCGCCGCGCTGGCGCTCGCCGGCCTGATCACCGGCTGCACGACGACGGGTGGCGGCAACAACGCCCCCACCAACAACACCGGCAACGAGGAGACCGGAGAGACGATCACGATCGGCTTCTCGGGCCCCGCGGCCGACCACGGCTGGCTCGGCGCCATCAACTCGGCCGCCATCGCCGAAGCCGAGAAGTACGACGACATCGAGCTGATCGTCGCCGAAGGCACCAACGACGCGAACCTGCAGATCAGCCAGGTCGAGTCGTTCGTCAGCCAGGGCGTCGACGCCATCGTGCTGCTGCCGACCGACGGCGCCGCGCTCACCGAGGTCGCGATCCAGGCGATGGAGGCCGGCATCCCGGTCATCAACGTCGACCGCGAGTTCTCGTCGACGTTCGCCGCGCGCACTACGATCCTCGGTGACAACTACGGCATGGGCGTGAGCGCCGGCACCTACATCTGCGAGGAGCTCGGCGGCAACTCCGACGCGGTGGTCGCGGAGATCGCCGGCATCGACTCGCTGCCGCTCACGCAGGACCGCTCGCGCGGCTTCGCCGACGCGCTCAGCGACTGCGGCCTCGAGGTCAGCGCCCGCGTCGCCGCCGACTTCACGGTGCAGGGCGGCGAGGCCGTGACCTCGCAGCTGCTCGCGTCGGAGCCGCAGATCGACGCGATCTGGAACCACGACGACGACCAGGGTCTCGGCGTGCTCGCGGCCATCGAGGCCGCCGGTCGCGACGAGTTCTTCATGGTCGGCGGTGCGGGTTCGCGCAACGCCATGGAGCTCATCCAGTCGGGTGACAGCGTGCTGAAGGCGACGATCATCTACCCGTCGACGCAGGCCGCCGACGGCATCCGTCTCGCCCGCCTGATCGCGCAGGGGAAGGCGATGGCCGACCTCGTCGAGATCGAGGTTCCGAACCGGATCGTGCTCAGCGCGCCGGTCGTGACGGCCGAGAACGTCGAGAAGTACCTGCCCACCGCGTTCGCCTCCTAAGAGGCGCTCGCACCCTCGCGGGGCGCGTCGTCGATTGGGGTCGACGCGTCCCGCGCGGGGCTCCCCGCCCCGCGGATCCACCCACGAACCACTGAAGGACACCAAGCGAATGGCACCCCTGCGCGTCGCGATGATCGGCCACGGCTTCATGGGAGCCGCCCATTCCCAGGGCTGGCGGGTCGCCCCGCGGTTCTTCGACCTCCCCCGTGACGTCGAGATGACGGTCGTCGTCGGCCGCCGCGCCGACGCCGCTGCCGCTGCCGCGGAGAAGTGGGGCTGGCGGGAGTCGAGCGACGACTGGCGTGCCGTCATCGCGCGGGACGACATCGACATCGTGGATGTCGTCACCCCCGGCGACTCGCATGCCGAGATCGCCCTCGCCGCTCTCGAGGCCGGCAAGCACGTGCTCTGCGAGAAGCCGCTCGCGAACTCCGTCGCCGAAGCCGAGGCCATGGCCGCCGCCGCCGAGACCGCCTTCGCCCGCGGCGTCGTCGCGATGGTCGGCTTCACCTACCGGCGGGTGCCCGCGGTGCAGCTCGCACGGCAGCTCGTGCAGGGCGGCCGCATCGGCCGCGTGCAGCAGGTGCGCGCCGCCTACCTGCAGGACTGGCTCGCCGACCCCGAGTCGCCGCTCACCTGGCGCCTCGACAAGTCGCTCGCCGGGTCGGGGTCGCTCGGCGACATCGGCGCGCACGCGATCGACCTCTCCGAATTCGTCACCGGGATGCGGCTCGCCTCCGTCTCGGGAACTCTCGAGACCCTCGTCTCGGAGCGCCCGGTGCTCGCGGAGCAATCGGGCCTCGGCGGGAAGGGCGGCACCGAGCGCGGCCCCGTCACCGTCGACGACGTCGCGCTCATCGTCGGGCGCTACGATTCCGGCGTGCTCGGCACCTTCGAAGCCACCCGGTTCGCCACCGGTCGCAAGAACGCGTTGCGGCTCGAGGTCTCGGGTACCGAGGGTGCGATCGCGTTCGACCTCGAAGACATGAACGCGCTGCAGTTCTACGACGCCACCGCGCCCGAGGCCGAGCAGGGCTTCCGCCGCATCCAGGTGACGGAACCCGTGCACCCCTACGTCGCGGCGTGGTGGCCCCCCGGGCACATCCTCGGCTACGAGCACGGCTTCAGCCACCAGGTCGTCGACCTCGTGCACGCGATCGCCGCCGGCACGCAGCCCGAGCCGTCGTTCGCCGACGGCCTGCACGTGCAGCGCGCGCTCGCCGCCGTCGAGGCGTCGTCGGGCGCCGGCAGCGCCTGGACCACCGTCTGACACACCCTCGAAGGAGAGCATCCATGGCCCGTCCGATCACCCTGTTCACCGGCCAGTGGGCCGATCTGCCGCTCGAGGAGGTGGCGAAGCTCGCCTCCGGCTGGGGCTATGACGGTCTCGAGCTCGCGTGCTGGGGCGACCACCTCGACCCGTGGCGCTGGGACGAGCCCGGCTACGCCGAAGGCAAGCTCGAGCTGCTCGAGAAGTACGGCCTCAAGGTCTACGCGATCTCGAACCACCTCAAGGGTCAGGCCGTGTGCGACGACCCGATCGACCAGCGGCACCGCGACATCCTCTCCGACCAGGTGTGGGGCGACGGCGACCCCGAGGGCGTGCGGCAGCGCGCGGCCGAGGAGATGAAGCACACCGCGCGGCTCGCGGCGAAGCTCGGCGTCGACACCGTGATCGGCTTCACGGGATCGTCGATCTGGAAGTACGTCGCGATGTTCCCGCCCGTCTCGCAGGCGGCGATCGACGCGGGCTACCAGGACTTCGCCGACCGGTGGAACCCGATCCTCGACGTGTTCGACGAGGTGGGCGTGCGGTTCGCGCACGAGGTGCACCCGTCGGAGATCGCGTACGACTACTGGACGACCGTGCGCACCCTCGAGGCGATCGGGCACCGGCCCGCATTCGGGCTCAACTGGGACCCGTCGCACATGGTGTGGCAAGACCTCGACTCCGTCGGCTTCCTGCTCGACTTCGCCGACCGGATCTACCACGTCGACTGCAAGGACACGCGCAAGCGCATGACGAACGGCCGCAACGGCCGCCTCGGCTCGCACCTCGCGTGGGCCGACCCGAAGCGCGGCTGGGACTTCATCTCGACCGGCCACGGCGACGTGCCGTGGGAGGACGCCTTCCGCGCCCTCAACGCGATCGGCTACACCGGTCCGATCTCGGTCGAGTGGGAGGACGCCGGCATGGACCGCCTCGTCGGCGCGCCCGAGGCGCTGGAGTTCGTCCGCCGTCTCGCGTTCGACGCCCCCGACGCCGCGTTCGACGCCGCCTTCTCGACGAAGTGACGAGCGGGCGGCTTACGCGGCCCCGTTGACCATCGCCTCGACCCGGTCGGGGGAGAGGGCGTGGTGGATGGCGAGCATGCACGCGCCGAGCACGCCGGCATCCGCCCCCACCCGCGACTGGGTGATCTGCAGGTGCTCGGTCGCGAGCGGCATCGAGCGGGTGTAGACGACCTCGCGCACGCCCGCGATGAGGTGTTCCCCGGCCTGCGCGAGCGCGCCGCCGATGACGATCGCGGAGGGGTTGATCAACGACACGCACGTCGTGAGCACCTCGCCGATGTCACGCCCGGCCTGCCGTACGGCCTGGATGGCGTCGAGGTTGCCGCGCTTCACGAGCTCGACGACATCCTGACTGCCGGTCGCCTCGAGGCCCGCCTCGCGCAGCTCGCGCGCGATCGCGCGCCCCGACGCGAGCGCCTCGAGGCACCCGCGGTTGCCGCACTGACACGGCACATCCTTGCCGCGCGCGACGTAGACGTGCCCGATGTCGCCCGCGGTGCCCTGCGCGCCGCGCTGCAGGAGGCCGCCCGAGATGACGCCCGAGCCGATGCCGGTCGCGACCTTCACGAACACGAGGTGGTTGGCGTCGGGCCAGGCGAGCTCGCGCTCGCCGAGCGCCATGATGTTGACGTCGTTGTCGACGAGCACGGGCACGTCGAACGTGGCGCGCAGCCGCCCGGGTACGTCGTAGCGGTCCCAGCCCGGCATGATCGGCGGATTCGTCGGGCGCCCGCTGCTGAACTCGACCGGCCCCGGCACTCCGATGCCGACGGCGAGGAGGTCGGCCATGCCGCGTCCGGTGCGGCGCAGAAGCTCCGTCGATGTGCTCTCGACCCAGCTCAGCACGCGCTCGGGGCCCTCGGCGACGGGGATCGAGGCGGCCTCCTCGGCGAGGATGCGGCCCGTGAGATCGCTGATCGCGGCGCGCACGTGCGAGGCTCCGACGTCGACCCCGAGGACGACGCGACCCGACGCGGCGAGCGCGAACTGCGCGGATGGCCGGCCCCCGGTCGACACGGCGTCGCCGATCGCGCCGACGAGGCCGAGGCGCATGAGCGCGTCGATGCGCAGGCCGATCGTCGAGCGCGCGAGCCCCGTCATCGCGGCGAGTTCGGTACGCGTGCGCGGCTTGCCGTCACGGAGGATCTGGAACAGGTCGCTCGTGGCCGACGAGCCGAGCGGGTTGACGTGGGTCGGGATGCCCACGCCACTTTCGTCGGTCATCGCAACATCTAACCAGTTCCGTCGGCCGAAGTGCGCCCGCTGGATAGGCTGGCGCGCATGGCCGCCGCCCCCCTGACCCGCGACCAGGTCGACGCCGTGCGCGACGGCTACGCGTTCGACGTGCCCGTGCTCGAGCTCGGCGCCCTCGTGAACGGCGAGGTGCGGGCCGACGTCCCCGTGCGCATCCCGTTGGCGATGCTCACGCGGCACGGACTCGTCGCGGGCGCGACGGGCACGGGCAAGACGAAGACCCTCCAGCTGCTCGCCGAGCAGCTCTCGGCGGCCGGCGTGCCGGTCTTCGCCGCCGACGTGAAGGGCGACCTGTCGGGCATCGGCCGCGCGGGCGAGTCCGGCGAGAAGCTGCTCGCGCGCGCCCGCGAGGTCGGACAGGAGTGGAGCGCCGCGGCCACCCCCACCGAGTACCTCACCCTCGGCGGCGGGGAGACGGCGCCGGGTGTTCCCGTGCGGGCGAGTGTCGATCGGTTCGGCCCGCTGCTGCTCGCCAAGGTCCTCGGGCTCAACCCGACGCAGGAGTCGAGCCTGGCCCTCGTGTTCCATCACGCGCAGCGACGGGGGATGCCGCTCGTCACCCTCGACGATCTGCGCACCGTCCTGCTTCGTCTCGCGTCGCCCGAGGGGCGTCAGGAACTCGCCGACCTCGGGGGCGTGTCGACGGCGACCACCGGGGTCATCCTGCGCGAGCTCGTGCTCTTCGGCGAGCAGGGCGCCGACGGCTTCTTCGGGGAGCCGTCGCTCGACCCCGCCGACCTCCTCCGGGTCGACGCCGAGGGGCGCGGCATCGTGAGTCTGCTCGAGCTGCGCAGCGTGCAGGACCGGCCCGAGCTCTTCTCGACGTTCCTCATGTGGCTGCTCGCCGAACTCGCCCGCACACTGCCCGAGGCGGGGGAGCTGCCGAAGCCGCGACTGGTGTTCTTCTTCGACGAGGCGCACCTGCTGTTCCGCGACGCGTCGAAGGACTTCCTCGCCGCGGTCACGCGCACGGTGCGACTCATCCGCTCGAAGGGCGTCGGCATCTTCTTCGTCACGCAGACGCCGAAGGATGTCCCGGGCGACGTGCTCGCGCAACTCGGCAGCCGCGTGCAGCACCAACTGCGAGCCCACACGCCCGACGACGCCCGCGCGCTCGCCGCGACGGTCTCGACCTACCCGCGGTCGGGCTACGACCTCGCGGCGGTGCTCACATCGCTCGCGACGGGCGAGGCGATCGTCACCGTCATGAACGAGGAGGGTGCTCCGACGCCGGTCGCGTGGACGCGCCTGCGGGCACCACGAGGGGCGATGAGTCCGGCGTCCCCGGAGGCGATCGCGGAGGCGGTGCGGGCCTCGCCGCTCCGCGCGAGCTACGCGGGCCGCCCGACACCGCGCCCGGCACCGCGTCCGGCCGCCGAGCCCGAGCACGGTCGGACCGAACCCGCGACGCCGCGTGCCGCCGCAGCGCCCCGCCCGACGCGCCCCGTGCGTGCTCGGAAGGCTCCGCGCGGGCGCGGCGGCGTCCTCCGGAGGATCCTCGAGCGCCTCTTCGGCCGCGTCGGGTGACCGTCGGCCTCAGGCCATGATCGGCATGCCGATGAGCGCCATGACGCCGACGGCGATCGCGATCGCCGCAGCGATCACCGAACCCACGAGCGCGGTCACGAGCCAGGGCCGGTTCTCGAACCAGTAGGCGCTCGTCGGGTACACGTGGAAGAACTCGGCCACCGGGATCGGCTCGGTCGCGACGGTCATCGGCACGGGGAGTGCCGCGGCCACCCGCTCGAGGTCGCCGGTGTGCCAGAAGGTGCCCCGCATCCGGAACAGGCGGCGGCCCGCGGCGTCGCGCACGAGCAGCTGCAGCACAGGTTCGGGCGACTGACCGAGGTACACCGGCACGAGGTCGACCCGGGCGATGCGCTCCAACGGCACGCGCACGAGTCCGCTGAAGATGCCGTTGCCGCGCAGCTCGCCGTCGGCCACCGTCGTGTGGAGGGAGAGCTGGCGCAGCAGCATCCCGACCGCCGCGACCACCACGAGGGCGTCGGCGAGCACGACCCAGCCGCCCTGCCCCCGCGGAACCGCGAACCAGTAGAGCACGAGCGAGAGCGGCACCAGGACGACGAGGATCGACGCGAACGCCGAGACGAGAAGCGACCGACGCGGAACGACTCGCACGGTCTCGTCGGTCACGGGCGTTCTCCCGAAGTCGAAGGCCGCCGGCGGTCGGGCGCGCGGCGACTGGGGCGGGTGGAGCGGTTGCGGCGGTGCAGGTGATGCTCGGGTGAGACGTCGGCGGAGGATGGGGGATTCGAACCCCCGAGGGCTTTCACCCAACACGCTTTCCAAGCGTGCGCCATAGGCCACTAGGCGAATCCTCCTGGAGGACCCTCCGCGCACCCGCCAGAGCCCGGTTACCCTTGCTACGTTTCCGTCCTGGGGGAGTTGGCCTGGATGGCGCCACGCGGAGAGCCGTCGTCCAGTGTAGGGCCTCAGCTTGGAGACGGGGGTGGCGGCTACCCTCATAGCGTGGTCACCGCCCTCTACCGCCGCTATCGGCCGGAGACGTTCGCCGAACTCATCGGCCAGGCGCAGGTGACGGATCCGCTCCGCACGGCGCTGCGCACCGACCGGGTCAATCACGCCTACCTCTTCTCGGGGCCGCGTGGCTGCGGCAAGACGACGAGCGCCCGCATCCTCGCCCGGTGCCTCAACTGCGCGTCGGGTCCGACCGACGATCCCTGCGGCACGTGCGCCTCGTGCGTCGAGCTCGCGCGCGACGGGAGCGGGTCGCTCGATGTCGTCGAGATCGACGCGGCGTCGCACAACGGGGTGGACGACGCCCGCGATCTGCGCGAGCGCGCCGCGTTCGCCCCCGCGCGCGACCGCTACAAGATCTTCATCCTCGACGAGGCGCACATGGTGACGCCGCAGGG
>CAMLMQ010000135.1 GCA_946481135.1 uncultured Microbacteriaceae bacterium | reverse complement strand
ACGAGGTTCTTGATGTTGAGGACGATCTCGACGACGTCCTCCTTCACACCCGGAACGGTCGAGAACTCGTGCTGGATCCCGTCGATGCGGATGCTGGTGACCGCCGCGCCCGGGATGGACGACAGCAGGGTGCGACGGAGCGAGTTTCCGAGGGTGTACCCGAAGCCGGGCTCCAGCGGCTCGATGACGAACCGCGAGCGGAACTCGGAGAGGCTCTCCTCGGACAGGGTGGGACGCTGTGCAATGAGCACGTGGTTTTCCTTTCAGCGAGGACGTCCGCCATATGACGCCCACGGAAGATCGGCGGGTGGCTGGGCCGCCGGGTATTGACTTATGAAGTCGCTCGGATGTTTCGGCTTTCCCGAGGCGCGAGACGCGCCTCGGCGTCTAGCGGGCGGCGGCCCGAAAGGGCCCCCGCCTGTGCGCTAGACGCGGCGACGCTTCGGCGGACGAACGCCGTTGTGCGCCTGCGGGGTCACGTCGTTGATCGTGCCGACCTCGAGGCCCGCCGCGGTGAGCGACCGGATCGCGGTCTCGCGACCCGACCCCGGTCCCTTCACGAAGACGTCGACCTTCTTCATGCCGTTCTCCTGCGCCTTGCGCGCGGCGGCCTCGGCGGCCATGCCCGCGGCGTAGGGGGTCGACTTGCGCGAGCCCTTGAATCCGACGTCGCCGCCGGAGGCCCAGGCGATGACCGCACCCGTGGTGTCGGTGATCGAGACGATCGTGTTGTTGAACGTCGACTTGATGTGGGCCTGGCCCACGGCGATGTTCTTCTTCTCCTTGCGGCGCGGCTTGCGGCCCGCAGCAGCCTTGGGAGCGGCCATTACTTCTTGCCTGCCTTCTTCTTGCCGGCGACGGTGCGCTTCGGGCCCTTGCGGGTGCGCGCGTTGGTCTTCGTGCGCTGGCCGCGCACGGGGAGGCCGCGACGGTGGCGCAGGCCCTCGTAGGAGCCGATCTCGACCTTGCGGCGGATGTCGGCCTGCACCTCACGACGGAGGTCGCCCTCCACCTTGTAGGTGCCCTCGATGTAGTCGCGGAGAGCGACGAGCTGGTCGTCGGTCAGATCCTTGACGCGGATGTCACCGGAGATCCCGGTCTCCTTGAGAGTGGTCAGCGCGCGAGTGCGACCGACTCCGTAGATGTAGGTGAGCGCCACCTCCACGCGCTTGTCGCGCGGGATGTCGACGCCGGCAAGACGTGCCATGCGATGTACTCCTGGGAGTGATCGGAGGTCTGTGCGTCACCGGTGCCCGGGCCTCCGACCCGAGGTGTCCCCCCGGTGGTCGAGTCGCGGCGAAGCCGCGTGTCGAGACCCGGGGATCTTGGTGACGCTTGGTGTCTATTGAGTTGTGCGGGGGTTTCGAGTCCCCCGACCGCCGAGACGGCGGTCGGGGTCAGGGCCTGCGACGGCCGGAAATGGCCGTCGCTGATCAGCCCTGACGCTGCTTGTGACGGGGGTTGCTCTTGCAGATGACCATGACGCGGCCGTTGCGACGGATCACCTTGCAGTGGTCGCAGATCGGCTTGACGCTCGGGTTGACCTTCATGATGTTTCTTCTCTCGCTGTCATCGTTCCTCCGGTTGCCCGGAGGTCGTTACTTCTCAGCAGACTTACTTGTAGCGGTAGACGATGCGGCCGCGGGTGAGGTCGTACGGGCTGAGCTCGACGACCACGCGGTCCTCCGGAAGGATCCGGATGTAGTTCTGGCGCATCTTGCCGGAGATGTGAGCGAGCACCTTGTGCCCGTTCGTGAGCTCCACCCGGAACATCGCGTTCGGGAGTGCCTCCAGCACCGAGCCCTCGAGCTCGATCACGCCGTCCTTTTTCGCCATACCTCTACTAATGCTCTGCTGATCTGCGGGGATTGTGGTGCGCAGGCAGGGGTGAACCGCCGCAAGGCACCAAGGGTCCACCTTACGCCATCCGGGCGTGTCGCGCCACTTCGCGGCGGTCGATGTGCTTCACCCTCCGCGAACACCCGCCCACCCCGCGGCTGCTCCGCACCTTTCGCGCTGCTCCGCCGTCGATCCGCGGAGCAACTCCGATCGGGCGGAGCAACGCGACGGACGAGAGGACGGGCGCGACGGGTCAGAGGGCGGCGCGTGCGGCGGCGACGGCTTCGACGGCGCCCGGGTAGAGCGCATCGTCGGAGGTGAGACCCATGACGTCGCGCACGATGTCGGTGCCGTCGCGCAACATCCCCTGCAGCCGCACCGCCTCGTCGTCACCGGGCGCGTCGAACCGCAGCGCGGCCGTCATCGCCCCGAGCAGCGCGAGCGCCGATCCCCCGGCCTCCGCGATCTCTGCCCCCGGCGCGACGAACCGCTCGTGCCGGGACAACTTCCGGATCGGCTGACGCCCGACCCGCTCGACGGAGTCGTCGATCGCGGGGTTCGAGAACCGTTCGAGCGTCGTCGCGCGGTAGGCCGACTGCTCCGACGCGTCGAAGTCGTGCGTCGCCACGAGGTACTCGGAGGTCTCGGCGAGCACCGCCTCGACCTTCGCGCGCACGTCGGGGTCGGCGAGCGCCGCCGCGATCGTCGCGTGTCCGGCGAGCCGCCCGTGGTACGCGGTCGCGGCGTGACCCGTGTTGACCGTGAACAGCTTCCGCTCGATGTAGGGCGCGAGTGACGGGACGAAGTGGGCGCCCGGGATGTCGGGCACGGCTCCCCCGAACACGACCGACTCGACGGCCCATTCGCAGTACGGCTCGACCGTGACGTCGAGCGAGTCGGTCGGCTGCTCGGGCACGATGCGGTCGACGGCCGTGTTCGCGAACACGGCCCGGCCGTCGAGCGACTCGGCGGGCGCGTGCTTCTCGACCTCCGCGCGCAGCAGGTCGGTGGCCCCGAGCGCGTTCTCGCACGCCATGACCGCGAGCGGGCCGGCCGACGCGGGGCGCGCGAGGATGCCGGCCGCGATCGCCGGGGCGACGAACCGCAGCACGTTGGGCCCGACGGCGGTCGTGACGACATCCGCGGCCGCGATCGCGGCGACGAGCGCATCCGGGTCGGCGTTCGAGTCGATGGCGCGGAAGCCGGTGACGGTCTTCTCGACCCCTCCCTCCCCCGCCTCGATCACGCGGTAGGAGTCCGCCGCCTGCAGAGCGCCGATGAGGGTGGCGTTCACATCGGCGAAGACCACCTCGTAGCCGGCCTCGTGCAGCAGGAGGCCGATGAAGCCGCGACCGATGTTGCCGGCGCCGAAGTGGACGGCGATCATGCGTCGTCGAGGTCGATCAGGTCGACGATCTCCTGGGGCGTCGCCGCGGCGCCCAGCTTCTCGACGGTGCTCTCGTCGCTGAACGCGATCGCGATGCCCGACAGGATGCCGAGGTGGTCGTCGCCCTTGCCCGCGATGCCGACGACGAAGCGCACCGGGTGGCCGTCCCAGTCGATCGGCTCGTCGTAGCGCACGAACGCGAGAGCCGAGGAGAGGATGCCGTCCTTCGCCTCGTTGGTGCCGTGCGGGATGGCGAGCAGGTTGCCCATGTAGGTGGACACGGCGGCCTCGCGGTCGAACATCGCGTCGGCGTACGCCTGGGTGACGGCGCCGCCGTCGACGAGGAGCGCCCCCACTTCGCGGATGGCGTCGTCGCGGGTGGTGGCGGATCCCGAGAGCTTGATGCGGTCGAGGTCGAGCACGTCGGTCATTCGGGGTCCTTCCCGGGGTGGTGGAGCGGGAGAGAGGTGCGGGGCGGGATCGGGTCACCGCCCCGCACCTATCCTGCTACGCGATTACTTCGTCGACGCCTTCTGCTCGGCGACGAGGGCGGCGACCTCGTCGTAGGCGGGGCTGTTCATGAAGTTGTCCACGGAGACGTGGACCGCGTTCGGCGTCTTGCCCTTGGCCCGGTCGGTCAGCTCGCGCTGCGTGATGACCAGGTCCTCCTTGCCGTCGAGGTTCGCGATCGCCTTGTTGGTGACCGTGACCCCGGTGACGCCGGCATCCTTGAGCTTCTTGCGCAGCACCGTGGCGCCCATCGCGCTCGAGCCCATGCCCGCGTCGCACGCGAACACGATGCTCGAGATGGTGCCCGCACCGGCCGCGGCAGCGAGACCGGCGAGCGCGTCGCTCTTCTTGCCCTTGTTCGCCTCGGTCTGCGCGATCGCCGCGGCGAACGCCTCGTCCGCCGCCGCGAGGTCGCGCTTGCGGCTCGCGAGGAGGATGAGCATCGCGACGAGGAACGTCACCGCAGCCGAGAGGATGACCGAGAGGATCACCCCGAGGTGGCTTCCGGGCGCCGTCTGGATGAGCACGGCGAAGATCGATCCCGGCGAGGCGGGCCCGACCAGCCCGGACTGGAAGATGACGTTGGTCAGCACTCCCGTCGCCCCGCCCGCGATCATCGCGAGGATGAGCATCGGCTTCGCGAGGACGTACGGGAAGTACACCTCGTGGATGCCGCCGAGGAACTGGATGACGAGGGCACCCGGCGCGGTCGCCCGCGCCGCGCCGACACCGAACACGGTGATCGCGAGCAGGAGGCCGGCGCCGGGGCCGGGGTTCGCCTCGACGAGGAACAGGAGGCTGCGACCCGTCTCCTCCGACTGCGCGAGTCCGAGCGGCGTGAACACGCCGTGGTTGATCGCGTTGTTGAGGAACAGGACCTTCGCCGGCTCGACGATGATGCTCGCCAGGGGAAGGAGTTGGTTGTCGACGAGCCAGCCCACCGCGCCGCCGAGCCCTCGGGCGATGCCGCCGACGACGGGGGCGATTCCGAAGAACGCGCCGATCGCGAGGAGGAACCCGAGGATGCCCGACGAGAAGTTGTCGACGAGCATCTCGAAGCCCGGCTTGACCTTGCCGGCCCAGATCTTGTCGACCTGCTTGAGGATGAGCGCCGCGAGCGGGCCGACGATCATCGCGCCGAGGAACATCGGGGTGCCGGCGGCACCGATGATGACTCCCATCGTCACGACGGCGCCGATGACGCCGCCGCGGGTGTCGTAGACGAGCCGACCACCCGTGTACCCGATGAGGAGGGGCAGCAGGTAGGTGATCATCGGGCCGACGAGGCCGAGGTACTCGGTGCCCTCGAACTCACCGCCGCCGAGGATCGGCGATCCTGCCCAGCGCCAGGCCTCGACGGGGCCCTCGAAGCCGACCCAGCCGGTGGGGATGAAGAGGGCCGTGATGAGGCCCCAGGCGATGAAGGCCGCGATGTTGGGCATGATCATGCCCGACAGGAAGGTGCCGAAGCGTTGCACCCCGACTCGGGTGCGCGTCAGCCCCGACGGGGGCGCGGTCGTTGACGTCGTCGTCATGTGCTGTTTCTCCTTTGAGGTGGGTGATGCGTTCGGGTGTTACGCGGGGGTGAGCGCTTCGACCGCGCGGCGGGCGCCGGAGGCGTCCTCTGCGGCGAGCGCGGCTCGGGCGGCGTCGCGTGCGCCGTCGAGCGTCCAGAGGGCGAGTTCGTCGCGCACGTCGGCGAGCGCGGGTGACGACATCGACAGGGTCGTGACGCCGAGGCCGACGAGCACGACGGCGAGTTTCGGGTCGGCGGCGGCCTCACCGCAGACGCCGACCGGCTTCCCGAGGTCGGCACCGGCCGCGCCGACCTCGCCGACGAGGCGCAGCACCGCGGGATGCCACGGGTCCTGCAGCGCCGACACCGAGCCGAGCATGCGGTCGGCCGCCATCGTGTACTGGGTGAGGTCGTTGGTGCCGATCGACGCGAAGTCCGCGGCGGCGAGGATGCGGTCGGCGAGCAGCGCCGCGGACGGCACCTCGACCATGACGCCCGCGGTCTTCAGGCCGAGCTCCTTCGCGAGCCCGGTGAAGTAGCGCGTCTCGTCGACGGTCGCGACCATCGGCGCCATGACCCACACGTCGGCATCGTTCGCATCCTGCGCCGCGGCGAGCGCGGTGAGCTGGTCGCGCAGGATGCCTTCGCTCGCGCGGAGTGAGCGGATGCCGCGCAGGCCGAGCGCGGGGTTCTCCTCCTCGGCGTCGTTGAGGAAGGCGAGCGGCTTGTCGGCGCCGGCGTCGAGGGCGCGCACGACGACCTTCTTCCCGGGGAACCCCGCGAGCACAGCCGAATAGGCCTCGGTCTGCTGCGCAATGCTCGGCGCGACGTCGGTGTCGAGGAAGAGGAACTCGGTGCGGAACAGGCCCACCCCCTCTGCGCCCGCGGCGACCGCGGCGTCGACGCCCTTCGCCGATCCGAGGTTCGCGAGCAGAGGGATGGCGGTGCCGTCGGCGAGCGCACCGGGACCGTCGACGTGCACGCGGGCGGCGCGGTCGGCGATGCGCCTCTCGGCGGCGGCCACCGCATCCGCCGCGGGGTCGACCACCACCTCGCCGGCGGTCGGGTCGACGATCACGACCGTGCCGTCGGCGAGGTCGAGCGCTCCGGCGACGCCGACGATCGCCGGCAGGCCCTTCTCACCGGCGAGGATCGCGGTGTGCGAGGTGGCGCCGCCCTCGGCCGTGACGATGGCGCGCACGACGGCCGGATCGAGCAGCACCGTGTCGGCGGGCGCGAGGTCGCGCGCCACGAGCACGAACGGGGTGTCGCTCTCGGGGATCGACGGCACGGGCACGCCGAGGAGTCGTGCGACCGCACGGCGCGAGACGTCGTCGAGGTCGGCCGCCCGCTCCCCCAGGTAGCCGCCGATCGCGGCGAGCTGGTCCCGGAAGAAGGCGAACGCCTCGTGCACCGCCCGCTCGGCGGTCTGTCCGGAGTCGATCCGGGTGTCGACCTCGGTGCGCAGCATCGGGTCGTCCATCATGAGCGCCTGGGCTTCGAGCACCTCGCCCGCCTTGCCGCCGGCCGCCGCAGCACGCGTGCGGATGTCCTCACCCGTCGCCGCGAGCGCGTGCGTGACGCGTTCCTTCTCGGCGTCGGGGCCGAGGGTGCTGGGCGTCGTCGGCGGTTCGGGCAGCGGGTCGGCCATGCGCAGCACCGGGCCGACCGCGAGTCCGCGGCCGACCCCGATGCCGGTGAGCACGGTCACGCGTCGTGGTCCTCGAGCAGCAGCTTCTCGAGCGCGTCGAGCGCCTCGTCGGCCCCCTCGCCGTCCGCCGTGAGCAGCACTTCGTCGCCGTGGTCGATGCCGAGGGAGATCACTCCGAGGATGCTCGTCGCGTCGACCGATCGTCCGCCCTTGGTGATCGTGACCGCGGTGCCGGCCTTCGCGGCGGTCTGGGTGAACAGGGCGGCGGGACGGGCGTGCAGCCCGTGACTCGACGCGACGACGACGGTGCGCTCAGACATCCGTGCTCCTTGGGGTGGGTTCGGCGAGGGACTGGAGAAGACCGTCGATCGCGTCGACGGCGAGGATGCTGCCGGCCGGCGTCATCGCGACGGCGGGCAGCAGTTCCACGGGCTTCGGGGCGACGCGGGCGCGGATGGCGTCGAGCGACCCGGCGAGCTGCGCCGCGAGGAGCACCGCATCCACGTCGGCGATCACGTCGTCGAGCCCCTGCTCGGTGGTGACGACGAACTCGACATCGGGCAGCGACGGGGCGATGCGCCGCACGAGGAAAGTGCCCGAGACACCGGCGGCGCACACGAGCGCGAGAGTCGCCATGTCGCCTCCTCGCGATGCCTGTGCGATGCCTGCCGGTGGTTCCCCTCCACCTTCGCGAACGAGCCCGGTCACCCTCAACCAGATTCCCTTCCGCAGGGGCGGAAGGCGGCGCCGGGCGTCGCGTCTCCCCGCGATCCATGGTTGAGTGGCCCCGAGATGGCCGACAAGTCACCGATGCTGCTGGCGTACCTGTCGCGGGCGACGGGGTGGACGCCGGCGAGCGAGCTCGCCGAGCACCTCGGCGTCTCGACGCGCACCGTGCGCAGCTACGTGACCGCGGTGAAGGCGGCTGCGGCGCCCCTCGACGTCATCCTCTCCTCGCCCGAGGGCTACCGGCTCAACCGGGACGCGCACGCGCGCTTCGTCTCCCGCGACCGGGCGGGCGAGCGCGCCGGCACGCCACGGGAGCGGATCACGTTCCTCGTCACGCGGCTCACGCACGCCGGGGCCGAACTCGACGTGCACGAGCTCGCCGACGCCCTGCACGTGAGCTCGTCGACGGTCGAGGCCGACCTGCGCCAGGTGCGCGCGCTCGCGCGCGAGTCGGGCTTGGAGCTCGTGCGCGACGGCGACTCGGTGCGCATCGACGGACCGGATGCCGGACACCGTCGGATGGTGAGCCGCCTGTTCTCCGAGGAGCAAGCGCACGGCCTCGTCGATCTCCGCCGCGTACAGGAGTCGTTCGGCATCGACGACCTCTCGGGATTCAAGACCGACGTGATCGACGTGCTCGAGCATCAGGGCTACGCGGTCAACGAGTTCGGACTCGACCGTGTGTTGCTGCACACCGCCATCGCCGTCGAGCGGTCCCGCGGCACGGCCCTCGCCGACCGCGCCCCCGACCCCGCGCATCCCGTCGCCGGCGCCCTCGACCGCATCGA
>CAMLMQ010000134.1 GCA_946481135.1 uncultured Microbacteriaceae bacterium | reverse complement strand
AGGCGGCGTCGAAGTCGCGCTGGATGAGCGTGCGCACCTTCTGCGCCGACCCGTAGTAGGCGTCGTAGTAGCCCGCCGACAGCGCATACGTGCCGAGGATGATGCGGCGCTTCACCTCCGGACCGAAGCCCTGCTCACGCGACGCGGCCATGACATCCTCGACGGTTCCGCCCGGCACCTCCACCCGCAGACCGAAACGCACCGAGTCGAACTTCGCGAGGTTGCTCGACGCCTCCGCGGGGAGGATCAGGTAGTAGGCGGCGATCGCGTACTCGAACGACGGCGCCGACACCTCCACGATCTCCGCGCCCTGCGACTGCAGCAGCGCGAGCGACTCGCGGAACCGCTGCAGCACACCCGGCTGGAACCCCTGCCCCTCCTGCGACAGCTCCGACACCACTCCGACGCGCAGGCCCTTCAGCCCCTCGCCGCGCAGGCCCGCCCGGGCGGCGTCGGCGAACGACGGCCACGCGTCGGGGATCGACGTCGAATCCCGCGGGTCGTGCCCGCCGATCACATCGTGCAGCAGCCCGGCGTCGAGCACCGTGCGCGTCACCGGACCCACCTGGTCGAGCGACGACGCCAACGCGATCGCGCCATACCGCGACACCCCGCCGTACGTCGGCTTCATGCCGACCGAGCCCGTCACGGCCGCCGGCTGACGGATCGAGCCGCCCGTGTCGGAGCCGAGCGCGAGCGGCGCCTCGAACGCCGCCACCGCCGCCGCCGACCCGCCGCCCGAACCGCCCGGGATGCGCGACAGATCCCACGGGTTGCGCGTCGGCCCGTAGGCGGAGTGCTCCGTCGACGAGCCCATTGCGAACTCGTCCATGTTGGTCTTGCCGAGCGGCACGAGACCCGCCGCCCGCATCCGCGCCACGACGGTCGCGTCATACGGCGGCACCCAGCCCTCGAGGATGCGCGACCCCGCCGTCGACGGCATGTCGAGGGTGCAGAGCACATCCTTGATCGCCACCGGCACACCCGCGAGCGCACCGAGAGTCTCACCCGCCGCGCGCTGCGCATCCACCGCACGAGCGGCGTCGAGCGCCGCCTCGCTCACATGCAGGTACGCGTGCACGTCGCCGTCGACGGCGGCGATGCGGTCGAGGTGGGCCTGCGTCGCCTCGACGCTCGACACCTGGCCCGACGCGAGCAGCTCGGCGAGCTCGGCGGCGGTCGCGGTGGTCAGCTCGGCGGCGCTCACTGCTCCTCCCCCAGGATGCTCGCGACCTTGAACTGGCCGGCCTCCGCCGCGGGAGCACCCGACAGGGCCTGCTCGTTCGTCAGCGTCACGCCGACGACATCCTCACGGGTCACCGTGCCGAGCGGGATCGGGTGACTCGTCGCCGGCACGTCGGGCGTCGCGACCTCGGTGACCTTCGCCACCGACTCGACGATCTGCCCGAGCTCACCGGTGAGACGCGTGATCTCGTCGTCGGTCAGCGCGATGCGCGAGAGGTGGGCGAGATGGGAGACGACGTCGGGGGTGATATCCGGCACCAGAGGAGTCTACGAGGCTAACGACTCGACGCCTTCGCGAGCATCGACCCGGTGCCGCCGTCGGTCGACACGAGCGAGCCCTGCCCGATCGCGATGAGCGCCGTGTTGCGCACCGCCGTGGTTCCGGGCCAGAAGTAGTAGACGTGCCCGCTGATGTCGGCGAGACGCTGCCCCGTGATCGGGTCGGTGCCGCCGCGCACCGAGAAGCGGTTCGCGCCGAACTCGGGGTCGAGCGGCTGCGAGCCGAACACGCCGCTGTGCGGGATCGGGTCGGAGTCGGCCGCCGCCACCCACACGTTGCCGCCCGTGACCTTGAGGTCGTCGACGCTCGTCGCCGGGCTGCCCGGCGAGCCGACGAGCACGAGCGCATCGACCGTGACGTCGTTCTCCTGCAGGGCGAGCATCGCAGCCGTCGAGCCGTACGAGTGGGCGACGATCGACACGAACGGCGCCGCGTCGCCGCGCAGCGCGTCGAGGCCCTGCAGCGACCCGGTGAGGGCATCCCGGCCCTGGTAGGCGAGGTCGAGCGACGAGATGTTGACGATCGTCGGCGTGTGGTAGCCGATCCACGCGACGGTCGCGACCTCGCCGGGCAGGTCGAGGCGGTCGAGCCACGCGCGCTGCTCGAGCAACGACGTCTCGGCGTTGCCGGTCCAGTCGACGAGCTGCTCGCGCACGCCGACGTACATGCCGGGCACGAAGAACGTGACGTAGTCGGCGGCGGCGAGGTCGCCGACGGCGATGACCGCCCGACCCTGGCCGGTGACGTCGAGCGACACGAGGCTGCGTCGCTCCCCCGACGCCCCCGTGCGCAGCGCGTCCTCGATCGACGCGAGCATCTTCAGGCGAGCCCGCAGCTCGTCCTCCATCGCCCGACCGACCCCGGCGTCGAGCTGACGACGGAGGTCGACGACGGTCGACGAGAGCGCGACGCGGTTGGCGCTGTCGCGCACCGTGTACGGCAGCCCCTCGAGGTTGCCGACGACGGCCGGCAGGTCGGAGACGAGCGCGGCACGCGCGACCGCCGCGGTGCGCGCCCACCACGCGGCGACGGCGGATGCCGACGGCGGGGTCGCGGTGAGCTCACCGATCGCCTCCGGGTAGCTCGCGATGAACCGGCTGCGCTCGTCACGCGGCAGCCGTACGAGCTGGTCGAGCAGCGCGACCCCGTCGAGGCGGGCGATCGTCGACAGCGACGAGCCGCCCCCGACCGGGTCGGGTCCGATGAACGGCTGCGGGATGCCGGCGTCGACTCCCGACGGACCACCCGCGGCGACCGTGGCGGACGCGACGGCGGCGGGCCGGGACAGACCCTCCGCGATCGCGGCCGCCGAGACGGCGGGAAGGGGGGACATGCCGAGAGCCCCGGCGAGGCTCGCGGCGATCACCGGGGTGAGGAAAAACGCCGTGACGTCCAGCACGTCGGGTTGTCCCATCGCCCAGCGTGCGGCGCGCTCCGTCGGGGGTAACGGGCGTCACCGTACTACCCCGCATTCTAGGGTCAGGTTGGCACCCGAAAGGGGGGCGGTTTCGGCTCACGCTCGGAAAACGCCCAGAAAGCCAGGTTCTGTCCCCCTTTTCGGGGGCATCTCGTCGATTTTGTCCCCCGGTATGGGGGTAGGAGGCGGATGCCGCGACCGCATCCGGGAACCCGCCGCAACGGATTCCGAAGCCGCTCGCCCGCCGCCCGTCTGCCCCCTTCTGTCCCCCGAATCGTGATCCCCGCGCTCGGCCGCCGCGCGCCGCCCGAACCTGCACGTGGCGACCGCGCGTCGGCGGCGAAGAGGCGGCGCGCCGGGCGTGGAGGATCAGGAACCACGCTCCGGCGCACCGCCGGCCGGACCCCGGGCGGACCCGCATCCGCTCGGTTGTCTCACACAAGAGACGGCCACGGGCCGCGACTATGACGCGGTCGGCGTCACCAATCTCGAGCCGGTGTACCCCGATCGCCCGCCGGGCCTACCCCTCGGGGGCGGTGGCCGCCGCGACGGCACGACGGAGTCCGTCGTGCCGGGTCGGCGGCCGACGTCACTCCGCCGGGGGAAGCGCGTGCGGCCCCTGCTCGACGAGCAGCTTGAACTGCGCCGCGTCGATGATGCGCAGCCCGAGCTCCTCGGCTTTGGCGAGCTTCGATCCCGCCCCCGGTCCCGCCGCGACGAAGTCGGTCTTCTTCGACACGCTCGACGCCGCCTTCCCGCCGGCGCGGATGATCGCCTCCTGCGCCTCCTCACGCGAATAGCCCTCGAGCGAGCCGGTGGCCACGACCGTGAGGCCCGCGAGCGGCCCGTCGGCGTCCCCCGCCCGGCCCGGTCCCGGATGCCCGGGCACTGACCACGGCACCCCCGCCGCCGCCCAGGATTCGACGATCTCGCGGTGCCAGTCGACCTCGAACCATTCGAGCACCGCGTCGGCGATGATGCCGCCCACGCCGTCGACGGCGGCGAGCTCGTCGCGGGTGGCGGCGCGGATCGCGTCGAGCGACCCGAAGTACCCCGCGAGGGCCCGCGCGGCCACCGGTCCGACATGCCGGATCGAGAGGGCGACGAGGAACCGCCACAGCTCCTTCGACTTCGCCTTCTCGAGCTCGTCGAGCAGCTTCTCGGCGACGGCGCTCGGCCCGGTGACGGCGGGCTGGTCTTTGCGGGCCTGCGTGATGATGCGCCGGAACGGCTGGCGCACCTTCGCCTCGCCGTCGTCGTCGAGCTTGACGAGCCCGGTCTCGGCGTCGCGCACGATCACCTCGATCGGCAGCAGGTCGTCGATCGTGAGGGCGAACAGCCCCGCCTCGGTCACGAGCGGCGGGATCTCGGGCGTGAGCGGTTGGGTGAGGGCGGCGGCCCCGATCTCGCCGAGCCCCTCGATGTCGAGGGCACCCCGCGACCCGATGTGCTCGACACGCCCCCGCACCTGGGCGGGGCACGACCGCGCGTTCGGGCAACGCAGATCGACGTCGGCCTCCTTCGCGGGCCTGAGCGGGGTGCCGCACACGGGGCAGTCGCTCGGCATGACGAACTCGCGCTCGTCGCCCGTGCGCAGCTCGACGACCGGCCCGAGCACCTCGGGGATGACGTCACCCGCCTTGCGCAGCACGACCGTGTCGCCGATGAGCACGCCCTTGAGCTTGACGACGTCCTGGTTGTGGAGGGTCGCCTGCCGCACCGTCGACCCGGCGACCCGCACGGGCTCCATGACGGCGAAGGGGGTGGCCCGGCCGGTGCGCCCGATCGACACGACGATGTCGAGCAGCTTCGTGTTCACCTGCTCGGGCGGGTACTTGTACGCGATCGCCCACCGCGGGGCCCGCGACGTCGCGCCGAGTTCGTCGTGCAGCGCGAGCTCGTCGACCTTGATGACGACGCCGTCGATCTCGTGCTCGACCGAGTGGCGGTTCGCCCCGTACCGCTCGATGAAGGCGGCGGCCGCTTCGGCATCCTCGGCGACCTCGAAGTACGGCGAGGTCGGGAGGCCCCATTCTGCGAGCAGACCGTATACGTGCGATTGGCTCGCGACCGGCGCATCGAGCCAAGCGCCGATGCCGTGCACGTACATCCGAAGGGCATCGAGGCGCGCGACCGCGCTCTCGAGCTCTAGCCCCGCCTTCCTATCGAGTTGCTGCCTCAGACCGCCGCTCGCAGCATTACGAGGGTTGGCAAAGGCGGGGAACCGGCGTAGTGCGCTCAAGCTCGCGCGATCATCACCTGTGCCGCGTCGCTTCGCCTCCTCCTCGGCCCGCTCTCGAAGCCGCGCTTGGAGCCGGTTCAATTGCTCGAAACCCTCTACTGGCAAGAAGATCTCACCGCGCACCTCGACCAAAGCGGGATGACCAGACCCTGCTAGTCGTTTTGGGATCGAGACGATGCGATTGACGTTCTCGGTGACGTCCTCACCCACGACGCCGTCGCCACGAGTAGCCGCACTCACGAGGATCCCGTTCTCGTAGCGCAGGTTGATGGCAAGGCCATCGATTTTGAGCTCACACAAGTAATCGACGCGGCGACCGGATTCGCGCTCGACCCTCCGAGTCCACGCAAGAAATTCGTCTCGGGAGAAGACGTTGTCGAGAGACAGCATGCGTTCCGCATGGCGCACTGGCGCGAAGAGCGCCGACACAGAACCGCCCACCGAGTGGGTCGGCCCGTCACGCAAGTCTTCGTACTCCAACTCGAGCTGCTCTAGGCGCAGAACTAAGCGGTCGTACTCGGCATCGCTCGCAACCTGAGCGTTCTGCTCATAGTAGGCAGTTCGCAGTTCGTTGATCCGCCTGGCGAGGTCTTCGGCCTCCGAACGAGCGGCAAGCAAGTCGAGACTTGCGCCGTATGCGTCGTCCGGTTCCTCAAAGGACGAACTCGGGAGCATGTGCCGAGTTTAGGTTGGGCAGCTGACACTCGTCGGCGGGTGTAGACAACCCGCCAGCGCTCGACAGCGACACGAGAATGTCCTGTGTCGGGTGGGGTCTCGACACGCGGCCTTCAGCCGCTACTCGACCACCGGGGCGGGCACGGGGGCGAGGGCGGAGACGGTGCGGTCGATCGTGCACTGGCCGAGCACGCGCGTGCCGACGTAGAGCACGGCGCTCTGGCCCGGCGCGACTCCGTCGAGCGGTTCGCGCAGGGTGACGACGAGCTCGCCGTCGGCGACGCGGGCGGTCGCGGGCACGGGGTCGCCGTGCGCGCGCACCTGCACGTCGCAGTCGAACGGGATGGCGGCATCCTCCGGCGGTGCCCCCGCCCACGAGATGCGCGACCCCGCGAGCTCCCCCACGGCGAGCGCCTCGCGGGGGCCCACGACGACCTCGTTCGAGACGGGTCGCACCTCCAGCACGTAGCGCGGCTTGCCGTCGGGCGCGGGGTAGCCGATGTCGAGTCCCTTGCGCTGCCCGACCGTGAACGCCGCCGCGCCGCGGTGGGTGCCGATGCGCTCCCCGGCGCGGTCGAGAATGGCGCCGGGCTCGAGGCCCACGCGTTCGGCGAGCCAGCCGCGCGTGTCGCCGTCGGGGATGAAGCAGATGTCGTGGGAGTCGGGCTTCTGCGCGACCGTGAGCCCCCGGGCGGCGGCCTCGGCGCGCACCTCGTCCTTCGAGGGCGTCGCGCCGAGCGGGAACATCGCGTGCGCGAGCTGGTCGGCCGTGAGCACCCCGAGCACGTACGACTGGTCCTTCGCCCACGTCGCGGCGCGGTGCAGCTCGCGCGAGCCGTCGGGCCGCACACGGATGTCGGCGTAGTGGCCGGTCGCGACGGCGTCGAAGCCGAGCGCGAGGGCCTTCTCCATGAGCGCCGCGAACTTGATCTTCTCGTTGCAGCGCAGGCACGGGTTCGGGGTGCGTCCGGCGGTGTACTCGGCGACGAAGTCGTCGACGACGTCCTCCGCGAAGCGCTCGCTGAAGTCCCACACGTAGAACGGGATGCCGAGGAGGTTCGCGGCGCGGCGGGCATCCATCGCGTCCTCGATCGTGCAGCAGCCCCGCGACCCGGTGCGCAGCGTGCCGCGCTGCCGGGAGAGCGCGAGGTGCACCCCGACGACGTCGTGCCCGGCCTCGACGGCGCGCGCGGCCGCGACGGCGCTGTCGACGCCGCCGCTCATCGCCGCGAGAACCCTCATGGGTTCCAGGGTAGGCGGTGACCGGTGGGGGACGCTTTCCGGGCGTCCCCGACCGGAGCTAGCGTCGGAGCATGCCGGAGCTGCTGCGCATCGACGACTTCATCCCCGCCGGGCCCGGCCGCACCGCCCGGTTCGAGGGCGCCCCCTACGACGCGGGCGTCTCGCTCTTCGCGGTCGACAACGATCCCGGAACGGGCCCGGGCCTGCACTGGCATCCGTACTCCGAGACGTGGCTCGTGATCGCCGGCACGGTGCGGTTCCGGCTGGGCGACGCGGAGGGCGACGCCGTCGACACGCACGTCGAGGAGCTGGATGCCGAGGCCGGGCATCTGTTCACGGTTCCCGCGCGCCGCCACCACGGCTTCACGGCGACCGGCGACGGCCCGCTGAGGATGGTGTGCATCCACGCGAGCCCCGAGATCATCCAGTTCGACCTGGACTAGCCTCCCGCGCCGGAGTAGCCCCCCGCGCGGTCGCGAGCACGCCGGGCAGGGCGGCGAGCAGCGCGTCGATGTCGTCGTCGGTCGTGTCGGCGCCGAGTGTGAAGCGCAGGGCGCCACGGGCTTCGTGGTCGGGCACGCCCATCGCCCGCAGCACGTGCGACACCTCGGCGACGCCCGCCTGGCACGCCGAGCCGGTCGACACCGAGAAGCCCTCGCGGTCGAGCAGGTAGAGCAGCGCGTCGCCGTCGGCACCGGCGAAGGTCGCGTGGGCATTGCCCGGCAGGCGGCCGGCCGGGTCGTGGTCGCCGCGCACGACCGCGCCCGGGATGCCGGCGAGCCCCGCGATGAGCCGGTCGCGTCGCCCGGCGAGCGCCGCGACATCGCCCGGGATGCGCGACGCGGCCTCGCCGAACGCGGCGACTCCCGCGGCGTCCTGCGTGCCGGAACGCGCGCGCTGCTGGTCGCCGCCGTGCAGCAGCGGCTCGACGGTCGCCGTGCGGGCGACGACGAGGGCCCCGACACCGACGGGTCCGCCGATCTTGTGCGCCGAGACCGACACGAGGTCGGCGCCGACCGCGTGCGGCTCGACCGGGATCGCGCCGTAGGCGGCGACCGCGTCGAGGTGTACGGGCACGCCGGCCGCGTGGCAGAGTTCGACGAGCTCGCGCACCGGCTGGATCGTGCCGACCTCGTTGTTCGCCCACAGGAACGACGCGAGCGAGATGCCCTCGGGGTCGCGGGCGAGCGCCGACCGCAGCGAGTCGAGCGAGAGCCGGCCCACGGCATCCACGTCGACCCAGTCGATCACCGCGCCCTCGTGGCGGGCGAGCCACTCCACCGAGTCGAGGGTCGCGTGGTGCTCGGCGCAGGAGGTGAGGATGCGAGGTCTCGACACGCGCGCGTCGCGCGCTACTCGACCAC
>CAMLMQ010000133.1 GCA_946481135.1 uncultured Microbacteriaceae bacterium | reverse complement strand
CTCGAGGCCGAGGTCGCCGACATGGTCGAGCGCTTCGAGACCCGCAAGCTCGTCGACCGGGCGAAGGGTCTGCTCAACGAGAAGATGGGGCTCTCGGAGCCCGAGGCCTTCCGCTGGATCCAGAAGGCGTCGATGGACCGCCGCCTGACGATGCACGACGTCGCCCAGGCGATCATCGAGCAGCTCGCGCCGAAGAAGTGAGAGCGTAAGGCTCACAGCGCGGGGCGCTTGAGCCCGGAGCGCATGAGGTCGGGGATCTGCCGGCCGTCAGTGGCGTCCTCCGAGGACGGGTCGCACCGCGGCCGGCGTGTCGCCGGCGTGTCCGTGCCGCGACATCGGATAGCGACGTCCCGACGACGACGACGAGTCGAGATCGCGCTCAGCCAATACCAGCAGATCGTGACCCTCGAGGCCGAGGTCGCCGCGCCGCGCGCAGCGCGTCGCGTCTCGAGATCTCGGCCCGAGGGTCAGCGGATCCTCTTGAGGTAGTTCGTCATCCGCACCGTCGAGAGGCGGTTGCCGCCCTCGTCGGTGATCACGATCTCGTGGGTGCACAGGGTGCGTCCCAGCGAGATCGCGCGGCACGTGCCGGTCACCCAGCCCGAGTCGACGGAGCGCGTGTGCGACGCGTTGATCTCGATGCCGACGGCCACGTGGTCGGGCCCGCCGTGGATCGCCGACGAGAGCGACCCGAGCGACTCGCCGAGCACGACGTGGGCGCCGCCGTGCAGGATGCCGACGACCTGCGTGTTGCCCTCGACCGGCATCCGCGCGACCGAGTAGTCGGCGCCGAGGATGTCGAACTCGATGCCCATCTTGTTCGACAGCGCGCCCCCTCCGTTGGCGAATCGGGCGAGCAGATCGGGGTGCAGGTCGGCGGGGTACTGGGTCACCGGGGGTCCTCCAGGGGTGTCGGGAGCGATGGCTAGGCTGGGGGCCGTGCCGGACTCGAAAAAGCCTACGCTCCTGCTCATCGACGGCCACTCCCTCGCGTTCCGCGCGTTCTACGCGCTGCCGATCGACTCCTTCGTGACGCGCGACGGCCAGCACACGAACGCCATCCACGGCTTCCTCTCGATGCTCAACCTGCTGCTGCAGAACGAGAAGCCGACCCACCTCGCCGTCGCGTTCGACAAGTCGCGCGTCTCGTTCCGCACCGCCGAGTACCCCGAGTACAAGGGCACGCGCGGCGAGACGCCGTCGGAGTTCAAGGGGCAGATCCCTCTGCTGCAGGATGCGCTGAAGGCGATGAGCATCCCGACCCTCGAGGTCGAGGGCTTCGAGGCCGACGACATCATCGCGACGCTCGCGACGCAGGGCGCGGCCCAGGGCTTCGACGTGCTCGTCACGTCGGGCGACCGCGACACGATCCAACTCGTCGGCCCCGACATCACCCTGCTTTATCCGAACGCGCGCGGCGTGTCCGAGCTCAAGCGCTACGACCGGGACGCGGTGGTCGAGAAGTACGGCATCGAGCCCGAGCAGTACCCCGAGATCGCGGCCCTCGTGGGCGAGACGAGCGACAACCTCATCGGCATCGACAAGGTCGGCGAGAAGACGGCCGTCAAGTGGATCCAGCAGTACGGCACGGTCGAGAACCTGCTCGCCCACGCCGACGAGATCGGCGGCGTGGTCGGCAACAACCTGCGCGAGCAGCGTGACCGGGCGATCCGCAACCGCAAGCTCAATCGGCTCGTGACGGATGTCGAGCTGCCGATCGCCCCGGCCGACGTCGCGCGTCGCCCGATGGACGTCGAGGCCGTGCGCGAGATCTTCGGCCGCCTCCAGTTCAAGGCGCTGCTGGAGCGGCTGCTGAAGATCGAGGGCGTCACCGACGAGGCGCAGCTGACGGATGGCGGGGCCGCCGCGAGCGACCTCCCCCCCGTGCAGACCCCCACGGGGGTCGAGCTGGAGTCGTGGCTCGATCGGCAGTCCGCCGACGGCACGGCGCCGCTCGGCGTGCGGGTCGCGATCGCGGGCGGCGCGATCGAGGGCGTCGGGATCGCGGGGGAGTCCGACTCGGCCTGGGTGCCGTGGGGCGAGCCGGTGCTCGCCGCGTGGCTCGCCGGCCCGTCGCCCAAGCACGTCTACGACGCGAAGCGTCAGGGCAAGACGCTCGCGGCGGCCGGGGTCGAACTCGCGGGCGTCGATCTCGATCCCGCCCTGCAGGCGTGGCTGCTGCGTCCGTCGCAGCGCTCCGAGACGCTCGCATCGCTCGTCTACTACTACCTCGGCGAGCACCTGCCGCAGCCCGACCCGAACCAGCTCGTGCCCGAGACCGAGGCGCTGAGCCCGGCGAGCGAGGCCTGGTTCGTGCGCCGCCTCGCGATCGAGCTCGCCGGACGCCTCGACGCCGGGTCGCTGCGGGTGCTCCACGACATCGAGGTGCCCCTCGGTCCGGTGCTCGCGCGCATGGAGACCGCGGGCGTGACGGTCAGCGCGCCCGTGCTCACGGAACTCAACGAACGGCTCGGCACCCAGGTCGCCGACATCGCCGCGCGGGCGTACGCCGAGATCGGCCGGGAGATCAACCTCGGCTCGCCGAAGCAGCTGCAGGAGGTGCTGTTCGACCAGCTCGGCATGCCGAAGACCCGGTCGAACAAGACGGGTTTCTCGACCGACGCGCAGTCGTTGCAAGACCTCCAGGACCTCAACCCGCACCCGTTCCTCGACCTTCTCCTGCAGCATCGTGATGCCACCAAGATCCGGCAGATCGTCGAGACGCTGCAGAAGGGCATCGCGGCCGACGGACGCGTGCACACCAACTACGAGCAGACCGGCTCGGCGACCGGGCGGCTCGCGTCGAACGACCCGAACCTGCAGAACATCCCGATCAAGACCGAGGTCGGACGCGAAGTGCGCACCGCGTTCATCCCGGGCGAGGGCTACGACACGCTGCTCACGGCCGACTACTCGCAGATCGAGATGCGCATCATGGCGCACCTCTCCGAAGACGCCGGGCTCATCGAGGCGTTCAACTCCGGCGAGGACCTGCACCGCTTCGTCGGCGCGCGCGTGTTCGCCGTCGACCCGGCCGACGTCACCCCGACGATGCGCACGAAGGTCAAGGCGATGTCGTACGGCCTCGCATACGGGCTCTCGCCGTTCGGCCTCAGCAAGCAGCTGCGCATCGAGGTGTCGGAGGCGCGCGAGCTCATCGCCGACTACCTCGCGCGTTTCGGCGGCGTACGCGACTACCTCCGCGGGGTGGTCGAGCAGGCCCGCGTGGACGGCTTCACGACGACCCTCTTCGGGCGCCGCCGCCCGTTCGGCGACCTCGCGTCGACCAACCGCACGCTGCGCGAGAACGCGGAGCGCCAGGCGCTCAACTCCTCGATCCAGGGCACCGCGGCCGACATCATCAAGATCGCGATGCTCGGGGTCGACGCCGACCTGCGGGAACGCGGGCTCTCGTCGCGGATGCTGCTGCAGGTGCACGACGAACTCGTGCTGGAGACGACGTCCTTCGAGTTGGAGGAGGTCTCCGCGATCCTCATCGACCGCATGTCGCACGCCGCCGAGCTGAGCGTGCCCCTCGACGTGCAGGTCGGGGCCGGGGCAAACTGGGATGCGGCGGCCCACTGACGCAGGCCCGCCGCGCACCGACCCCGGGGGGACCTCATGCCGGAACGCACCACCGTCGTCGCGTCGCGTATCGGCTTGCACGCGCGACCCGCGTCGCTCGTCAGCCTCGCGGCGGCCGGCACCGGTGTGCCGATGACGTTGACGGCGCACGGTCGCTCCGTCGATGCGGCCAGCATCCTCGGCATCCTCTCGCTCGACGTGAACCACGGCGACGAGGTCACGGTCCGCGCCGACGATCCCGCGGCGGTCGACACCCTCATCGCCCTCCTCGAACGCGACCTCGCCGAGGAGTGACGACCGTCGGAGCGCCGTTCTAGGCTGGCTCCATGAGCGAACAGCCGAACCGTCCCGCCACGAAGATCGACCGGATCGCCGAGGACTGGGTCGCCACGATGGTGGACCTCGATCCCGACACGGCGATCTGGATGGGCGTCGAGGGACGGGTCGGCGAGATCGGCGACTACTCGCCCGCGGGGCACGCACGCTACCTCGCCGAGGCGAACAAGGTGCTCGCCGCGCTCGGGGCCGAGGCGCCGGTCGACGACGTCGACGAGGTCACGAAGGCCGACCTCTCCGCCGAGCTCGAACTCGAGATCGCCTCCGCCGACGCGGGCTACTATCTGCGCGACCTCAACGTCATCGCGTCGCCCGCGCAGGGCATTCGTGACATCTTCGACCTCATGCCCACCGGCACCGAGGGGGACTGGTCGGTCATCTCGACGCGCCTCGGCAACCTGCCGGGCGCGATCGACGGCTACATCGAGACGCTGCGGAAGGGCATCGCCGAGGGATCCGTGCCCGCACGCCGTCAGGTGGCCGAGGTCGCCGAGCAGGCCCGCAAGCACGGCGATCCGCTCGGTTTCTTCTTCGACTTCACGGGCGCGGCGAAGCTCGGCGACGGCGGCGAGCTGCCCGAGTCGCTGCGGAACGACCTGCGGAAGGGCGCCGAGGCCTCGGCGTCCGCCTACGGGCGCCTCGCGAAGTTCCTCGAGACCGAGCTGGCGCCGAAGGCGGGGGAGACGGACGCCGTCGGGCGTGAGCTCTACGCCCTGCGGTCCCGCCATTTCCTCGGCGCGAAGATCGACCTCGACGAGACGTACGAGTGGGGCATCGAGGAGCTCGCGCGCATGGTCGACGAGCAGACGCGCATCGCCGGTGAGATCGTGCCCGGCGGGTCGGTGCACGACGCCATCGAGGCGCTCGAGAAGGACCCGGCGCGGAAGCTCCACGGCACCGAGGCGCTGCAGCGTTGGATGCAGGAGACGAGCGACCGCGCCGTCGCCGAGCTCTCGCGCGACCACTTCGAGATCGCCGACCCCATCAAGCAGTTGGAGTGCATGATCGCGCCC
Organism: uncultured Microbacteriaceae bacterium; assembly: GCA_946481135.1. The sequence continues at coordinate 3,554 of CAMLMQ010000133.1, read as the reverse complement.
ACCCAGGAGGGCGGCATCTACTACACGGGTCCGGCCGACGACTTCTCGCGTCCGGGGCGGATGTGGTGGAGCGTCCCCGAGGGCGTCACCGAGTTCGACACGTGGCGTGAGCTCACGACGGTCTACCACGAGGGCGTGCCGGGTCATCACCTGCAGATCGGCCAAGCCGTCTACAACCGCGCGACCCTCAACCTCTGGCGGCGGCAGCTCGGCGGTACGAGCGGTCACGCGGAGGGCTGGGCCCTCTACGCCGAACGTCTCATGGAAGAACTCGGCTACCTGGACGACCCCGCCGACCGACTCGGGATGCTCGACGGCCAGCGCATGCGCGCGGCCCGTGTCGTCCTCGACATCGGTGTGCACCTCGGCAAGCCGCGGCTCGACGGCCAGGGTACGTGGGACGCCGACTACGCGCTCGCGTTCATGCGCGACAACGTCAACATGAACGACTCCTTCATCCGCTTCGAAGTCAACCGCTACCTCGGGTGGCCGGGGCAGGCTCCCTCCTACAAGGTGGGTCAGCGCATCTGGGAGCAGATCCGGGATGCCGCGCAGGAGCGTGACGGTGCGGCGTTCTCGTTCAAGGACTTCCACAAGAAGGCGCTCGACCTCGGGGGCGTCGGGCTCGACACCCTGCGAGCGGCGCTGCTGAAGTAGTGCGCGTGCGGGGGAGCGCGGGGACCCGCGGGTGAGGGTCGTCATCGCCGGTGCGTCGGGCTTCATGGGCCGGCATCTCGCCGACGCGTTCCGGGCCGACGGCGACGAGGTCGCGACGATCGGGCGCGGAACGGCGGACGCGCGCTGGGGCGACGCCGACGGCATCCGTTCGCTCGTCGACGGCGCCGATGTCGTGCTCAACCTCGCGGGGAAGAGCGTCAACTGCCGGTACGACGAGGCGAACCGTCGGGAGATCCTGCGGTCGCGCATCGACACCACGCGGGAGCTCGGCGCGGCGATCGCGTCGGCCGACCGGCCACCCCCGCTGTGGCTCAACTCCTCGACCGCGACGATCTACCGGCACGCCGAAGACCGCGCGATGACCGAGTCGACCGGCGAGCTCGGCGCCGGCTTCTCTGTCGACGTCGCCCGCGCGTGGGAGGAGGCGTTCTTCGCAGGGGAGCTGCCGCGGACGCGGCGAGTGGCGCTGCGCACGGCGATCGTCCTCGGCGACGGCGGCGCGCTCGAGCCGCTCATCGGACTCGCCCGAATCGGCTTCGGCGGTCCGCAGCTCGACGGACCCTGGTTCCGTGCGCGTCGCCGGGTCGCCGCCGGCACGCTCCACGAGTACGGCGCGCGCGGCGGGCGTCAGCGGTTCTCGTGGGTGCACCTCGACGACGTACTCGGCGTCATCCGCTTCCTCATCACACATCCCGAGGTGGAGGGCGTCGTCAACCTCTCGTCCCCGAACCCGACCGACAGCGTCGGGGTCATGCGGGCGATCCGCCGCGCGATCGGGATGCCGTTCGGCCTTCCCCTGCACCGATGGCTGCTCGAGCCGGGTTCCTGGCTGATCCGCACCGAGACCGAACTCGTGCTGAAGAGCCGCTGGGTCGTGCCGGAGCGACTCGTCGCCGCCGGGTACGCCTTCCGGCATCCCGAGATCCAGGGCGCCGTGGACGCGGTCGCGGCCGCGCGCCGCGGGCACTAGGCGGCACCCCCACTCCGGGGAGGGGGCCCGCGAAACCGGGTGTCGTCGCGCTCCGTACCTGGGAGTCTCGTTTCACGGGACGAGAACCTGGTAAGCCTGACTCAACCGGGGTAGACCGATCCGTCCAGTGGACGGAGGCGACCCGGACAGCGGTGGGGGCCCTCGTGGCCGAAGTACGCAGTCTCAGGTCGGATCGCCGGGGGGCGATCGCGACCGTCGCGCTTCTGGCCGCGCTCGGTCTCGCGCTGACGCCCGTCGGTGGCGCCTGGGGGGCGACGACCATCGACGGGCCGATCGACCTCGGGACCGCCGAACCGTTCGGCGTGCTCGGGGCGAGCGACGTCACCAACACGGGACCCTCGGTGATCGACGGCGACGTCGGACTCAGCCCGGGCACGTCGCTCGGCGGCTTCCCGCCGGGCACCATCTCGGGGGAAGCACCTTCCACCCGACCGACGCCGTCACCGACCAGGCCCAGCTCGACCTCGACGCCGCGATGTCGACGGCGGCGAGCCTCACCCCGACCGTCTCGGGCCTCGGCAACCTCACCGGATTGTCGCTCGTACCCGGGGTCTACTCGGGGGGCGAACTCAGCCTGGACGGCGGGGGCATCCTCACCCTCGCCGGTTCGGCGACCTCGGTGTGGGTGTTCACCGCGTCGACGACTCTCGTCACGGGCTCGGCGAGCGCGATCGTCCTCACCGGCGGCGCGAGCGCGTGCAACGTCTTCTGGCGGGTCGGCTCGTCGGCCACGCTCGGCACCGACAGCGACTTCGTCGGCACGGTGATGGCCGAGCAGTCGATCACCGCGACGACAGGCACGGATGTCGTCGGTCGGCTGCTCGCCGCCGGTGCCGCCGTGACGCTCGACACCACGGACGTCACGGTTCCGACCGGCTGCGCCGCCGCCGGCACGGTCGGCACGAACGGGGGCCCCGTGTTCACGTCGGGTTCGCCGGTCGACGCGACCGTCGGCGAGTCGTACGCCTTCACGGTGTCGGCGACGGGCACGCCCGCGCCGACCTTCGCCGTGACGGCGGGCAACGGCGTCGCGCCCGACGCCTCGACGATCATCACCCTCACGGTGACGGCCTCCGCGGCGGCCCCGATGCTGCCGGCGACGGGCGCGGCGACGCTCGCATCCGCCCCGGCGCTCGCCGCCCTCGCGGCCGGGATCATCCTGCTGCGGGTGCGACGCGCTCCGCGACACGTGGCGTCGGGTGCCCGGAGACGCTAGGCTAGAGAGTCGCGTTTGACGCGAGACCTATCCGCCTGCCTCGGCGAACACATCCTGCATCACCTCGTTCGAGGCCCTACGTATGCCCACATCCGGAGAACCCACTACATGACCACCGCAACGACCGCTTCTGGCCCCAAGCAGATCGCGATCAACGACATCGGATCCGCTGACGACTTCCTGGCCGCGGTCGAGAAGACTCTGAAGTTCTTCAACGATGGAGACCTCATCGAGGGCACCGTCGTGAAGATCGACCGCGACGAGGTGCTCCTCGACGTCGGCTACAAGACCGAGGGCGTCATCCCCTCCCGCGAACTCTCCATCAAGCACGACGTCGACCCCTCCGAGGTCGTCAACGTCGGCGACAGCGTCGAGGCGCTCGTTCTCCAGAAGGAGGACAAGGAGGGTCGCCTCATCCTGTCGAAGAAGCGCGCCCAGTACGAGCGCGCCTGGGGCGACGTCGAGAAGATCAAGGAGACCGACGGTGTCGTCACCGGCAAGGTCATCGAGGTCGTCAAGGGCGGCCTGATCGTCGACATCGGCCTGCGCGGCTTCCTCCCCGCGTCGCTCATCGAGCTGCGCCGCGTGCGCGACCTGACCCCCTACCTGGAGCAGGAGATCGAGGCGAAGATCCTCGAGCTCGACAAGAACCGCAACAACGTCGTGCTG
>CAMLMQ010000132.1 GCA_946481135.1 uncultured Microbacteriaceae bacterium | reverse complement strand
GTCGATGTTGAGCGCGTCGAAGTTGAACCACGCGTGCTCGAGCTCGGGGCCGTCGGCGACCTCCCACCCCATGCCGATGAAGATGTCGCCCATCTGCTCCATGAGCAGCGAGAGCGGATGCCGGGCGCCGGTCCGTCGGCGGGACGGCACGGCGGTCACGTCGATCGCCTCCGCCGCGAGCCGCGCCTCCTCCTCCGCGACGAGAATGCGCTCCTCCGCCGCGGCGAGCGCCTGGTTCACCTGCCCGCGCGCGCCGCCGACGAGCTTGCCCGCGGCCGCCTTCTGGTCGCCGGGCAGGTCGCGGATGAGGGCGTTGAGCCGGGCCAGCGGGCTGCCGTCGGCGGTGTGGGCGGCCCGCGCGGCCTTCAGCTGAGCCGAGTCGCGGGCCTCCGCGAACGCCGCGACGGCCGCGTCGACAGCGGTACGAACGGCGGACTCGGTGATCTCGGACACGAGGTCCGAGTCTAGCGACGCCTAGGTGCTGCCCCCGACGGGGCCGGCCCCGCCGCCCATCCCGGCATCCGGCACCCGCGACATGTCGACGTCGCCCTCGGGGTGCACGCCGCGGCGCGGGATGCGGGGGCGCGCGGCCCGGCCGCCCGGTCCGGTGCGACGCGCCACGATGCGAGCCACCCAGGACAGCAGCAGGTTGAGCGAGACATACATCGCCAGCACGACGAGGAAGAAGGAGAAGAAGTAGCGGTTGCCGAAGAAGTTCGACAGGTTGCGCACCGCCTGGAGCAGCTCCGGGTAGGCGATCACGTAGGCGAGCGCCGTGTCCTTCAGCAGCACGACGAGCTGCGCGATGATGATCGGCAGCATGTTGCGCACGGCCTGCGGGAACTCGATCCGGAACCGGGTCTCCAGAGGCGTCAGTCCGATGGTCAGCCCCGCCTCGCGCTGACCGCGCGGGAGAGCCGCGAGCCCCGAGCGCAGGATCTCGCCGATGATCGCGCCGTTGTACAGCCCGAGCGCGAGAACGCCCGCCCAGTAGGCGCCGGTCGCGAAGACCAGCAGGATGAAGAGCATCATCAGCAGCACCGGCATGCCGCGGAAGAACTCCAGTACGATCGCGGCGGGGACGCTGATCCACCGCGCTCGCGCAGCGCGCACGAACGAGAACAGCACGCCGATGACGATCGCGAGGATCGCCGCGACACCCGCCATGGAGAGGGTGTTCAGCAGCGAGGTGCCGAGTCGGCGCCACACGGCGGCGTCGAGGAAGACATCCCAGCGTGTCGGATCGAACAGACCCGGTTGTGTCGCGCCCCCCGCCGTCGTGCGGGGCAGGGCCAGCGTGAGGACGAGCCACGCGACCCCCGCGAGGAGGAGCGCCCCGACGATGATCGAGATGATGAGCGACCGGCGCTTCGCGCGGGGGCCGGGCGCGTCGAACAGGACGCTCATCGCAGCACCGCCACGCGCTTCTCGACGACGTCGGCGATCCGCCCGAGTGTGACGGTGACCACGAGGTAGAAGGCCGCCACCGACAACAGGATGGGCACGACCTCGTCGCCGCGCTCGTTGATCACGGTGCGCGACGAGGCGAACAGCTCCACGACGAAGAAGCCGCCGGCGACGGACGTGTTCTTCGTCAGCGCGATGAGCACGTTGATGATCGGCGGGATCACGGTCCGCACCGCCTGGGGCAGCACGACGAGACGCAGAGTCTGGCCGAAGTCCAGCCCGATGCTGCGAGCGGCTTCCGCCTGCCCGACAGGGATGCTGTTGACGCCGGATCGGACCGCCTCGGCGATGAAGGGGCTCGTGTAGGCGACGAGGCCGATGCACGCCAGCACGAAGTACTGGGTCTGCGAGTCGAGCCCGGGGAATCGAACTCCGAGATACGGGAGCACGAACGCACAGCCGAAGAGCACGAGCGTCAGAGGCGTGTTCCGGAGCAGTTCCGTGTAGACCGCCGCCGCGAGCCGCAGAGGCGGGATCGGGGAGATGCGGAATCCCGCCACGATCGTGCCGAGGACGAGGGCCCCGAGGCCGCCGACCGCGAGAAGCGAGAGCGTGCGCAGGAAGCCGCTGACCAGCACGTCGAAGAACTGGATGACAGCATCCACGGCGCGACTCCCTTCGGGCTCGGGGGACGAGGGCGGGCGTGACGCCCGCCCTCGTCAGGAACGACGGATCAGTAGCGGTCGACCGCGGGCGGGTCGGGCAGGTCGAGCACGGTGCCCGCCGTCGCCTCCCACGCCGCAGCCCACGAGCCGTCCTCGTACGAACGCTCGAGCACGTCGTTGATCCACATGCGGAACTCGGTGTCGTCGAGCGCGAGCCCGATGCCGTACGGCTCCGCGGTGAACGTCTCACCGAGTACCTCGAACTCGCCCTCGTTCTGGGCGGCGAGGCCGGCGAGGATGACGTTGTCGGTCGTCACGGCGACAGCCGCTCCCGTACGCAGCGGCTCGAGGCAGTCGGCGTAGTCGGCCGCTTCGAGCACGTTCGACGTGTACTCCTGGATGTTCACGAGCGAGGTCGAACCGCTCACCGTGCAGACGGTCGCGTCGGGGTTCTCCTCGAACCACTCCGCCCCCGTGATCCCCTCGGGGTTGCCCGCCGCGACGAGGATGTCCTGCCCGGCCTCGTAATACGGGCCGGCGAAGGAGACGACCTCCTTGCGGGTGTCGTTGATCGTGTACGTCGCGATGACGATGTCGACCTCACCCGACTGGATGAACGGCTCGCGGTTCGCGGAGACGGTGTTGACCCACTCGATCGCGCCCTCGTCGATGCCGAGGTGCTGGGCGATGATCTTGCCGATCTCGACGTCGAAGCCCTCCGGCGTGCCGTCGGGACCCTCCAGGCCGAAGAGCGGCTGCGTGAACTTGGTGCCGATCGTGATCGACCCGGCGTCGGCGAGTTCCGCCATCGTCGTGCCCTCGTCGAACGGAACCGCCTCGAACTCCTCGGTCGTGTCGTCGCTCGGTTCGCCGACGGGGGCGTCGGAATCGACGCATCCGGTCAGGGCGAGCGCCCCGGCGACGGCCAGTGCCCCGAACGCGACTGCTGTGCGGTTTCTGCGGACTCTCATGGTTCCCTCCATTGCCATGCGGTTCCCCCCTCCACCGGTCAGTGGGTGAGGATCTTCGACAGGAAGTCCTTCGCTCGGTCGGAGCTCGGATTCGTGAAGAAGTTCTCGGGTGCGGCCTCCTCGACGAGGGCGCCGTCCGCCATGAAGAGCACGCGGTCGGCGGCCTTCCGGGCGAACCCCATCTCGTGCGTGACGACGATCATCGTCATGCCGTCTTTCGCGAGGCCGACCATGACGTCGAGCACCTCGTTGATCATCTCGGGGTCGAGCGCGCTCGTCGGCTCGTCGAAGAGCATGAGCTTGGGGTCCATCGCGAGAGCTCGCGCGATCGCGACGCGCTGCTGCTGACCGCCGGAGAGTTGCGCGGGCAGCTTGTCGGCCTGGTTGGCGACCCCCACCCGGTCGAGCAGCTCCATCCCGCGCTTCTTCGCCGCGTCGGGCTTGACCCCGCGCACCCGCATCGGCCCGAGCGTCACGTTCTCGAGCACCGTCTTGTGCGCGAACAGGTTGAACGACTGGAACACCATGCCGACATCCGCCCGCAGCCGCGCGAGTGCGCGCCCCTCCTCGGGCAGCGGCACCCCGTCGACGAGAATGCGGCCCGAGTCGATCGTCTCCAGGCGGTTGATCGCCCGGCACAGGGTCGACTTCCCCGAGCCCGACGGGCCGATCACGACGACGACCTCGCCCGGCGCGACCGACGTCGAGATGCTCTTGAGCACGTGCAGGTCGCCGAAGTGCTTGTCGACATCCTCGAGGACGAGCAGCGGATCCATCCGCTCAGCACACCATGTACCCCGAGAGGGGGTCAACCGTTGACGCCAGACGTAACCGGGTTGTAACGCCCCGACCGCGGCCTCAGGCGCGTTGGGCGAACGCCGACTCGTAGAGACACACGGATGCCGCGGTCGCGAGGTTGAGCGACTCGGCGTGCCCGTAGATCGGCACCTTCACGACGCGGTCGGCGAGCCGCAGCTGCTCGTCGGGCAGGCCGTGGGCCTCGTTGCCGAAGACCCATGCGGTGGGGCGGGGCAGGATGTCGCGCACGCGCGGCAGGTCAGCGCCCTTCACGTCGGCGGCGAGCACCTGCAGGCCGGCCGCCCGCACGGCGTCGAGCGCGGCATCCAGCGTGCCGTTCTGCGCGACCGGCACGTGGAAGATCGACCCGGTCGTCGAGCGCACGACCTTCGGGTTGTAGGCATCGACGCTGTTGCCGGTGAAGATCACGCCGTCGGCGCCCGCGGCATCCGCGGCCCGGATGATCGTGCCGGCGTTGCCGGGGTCGCGGATCTCCTCGAGCACGGCGACGAGGCGCGGGGCGCGGGCCAGCAGGTCGGCGACCGTCGTCGAGAGCTGACGCGCGGTCGCGATGACGCCCTGCGGGGTCACGGTGTCGGCCATCGCCTCGAGCACCGCGTCGGTCACGGTCTCGACCGGGATGCCGGCCTCGGCCGCCGCCCGGGAGAGGTGCGTGTAGCGTTCGGCGACCGGTGCGGCGACGAAGAGCTCGACGACGTTCTCGGGGTGGAAGGCCAGCGCCTCCGAGACGGACTGGGGGCCCTCGACGAGGAACAGACCCGTCTCCTCGCGGGCGCTGCGCTTCGCGAGTTTCGCCACCGCGCGTACCCGCGGCGATCGCGGGTTGTCGATCATGGCCCCAGCCTAGAGACGCCGGGTGAATTCCCGGTGAGGGCACGCGAGCGACCCCTTAACGACGCGAGTGACCCAGACGTTTCTGGGTCACTCGCGTCGCTGCTGGAGCAGTGCGGGGTCAGGCCGCGTCGACCTTCGCGTTGACGTCGGTCGGAAGCGCCTTCTTGGCGGTCTCGACGAGGGCCGCGAACGTCGCGGGCTCGTTCACGGCGAGCTCCGCGAGGATGCGACGGTCGACCTCGACACCCGCGAGGCCGAGGCCCTGGATGAGGCGGTTGTAGGTGAGGCCGTTCGCGCGGGCCGCAGCGTTGATGCGCTGGATCCACAGGCGACGGAACTCGCCCTTCTTCGCGCGACGGTCGCGGTAGGCGTAGACGAGGGAGTGGGTGACCTGCTCCTTCGCCTTGCGGTAGAGGCGCGACCGCTGGCCGCGGTAGCCCTCGGCCCGCTCGAGCGTGGTGCGGCGCTTCTTGGCGGCGTTGACCGCTCTCTTGACACGTGCCATTTCAGTAGTCCTTTTCCGGGTCCGGGCTTACTTGCCCAGAAGCTTCTTGATGACCTTGGCGTCCTGCGGCTTGAGCACGACATCCATGTTGAGGCGGCGGGTCACCCGCGAGGACTTGCCCTCGAAGTTGTGACGCATGCCGGCGCCCTGCTTGACGACCTTGCCGCTGCCGGTGACCCGGAAGCGCTTCTTCGCACCGGAGTGCGACTTCTGCTTAGGCATTGCTGCTTTCCTCTTCTGCTGCGTCGTCGGGCTGAGGGGTGTTCCTCGCCCGGTTCTCCGCCTTCTTGGCGTTGGCTTCGGCCTTCGCGTCGACCTTGCTCTTGAGCGGGCCGATCACCATGACCATGTTGCGACCGTCGATCGTCGGGGTGGACTCGACGGTGCCGAACTCTGCGACATCCTCGGCGAAGCGCTGGAGGAGGCGGACACCCTGCTCCGGACGGGACTGCTCCCGGCCGCGGAAGAGGATCATGGCCTTCACCTTGTCGCCGGCCTGGAGGAAGCCCTCGGCCCGCTTGCGCTTGGTCTCGTAGTCGTGCTTGTCGATCTTGAGGCGGAACCGAACCTCCTTGAGGATCGTGTTCGCCTGGTTGCGCCGAGCTTCCTTGAGCTTCTGGGCCTGCTCGTACTTGAACTTGCCGTAGTCCATGATCTTCACCACGGGCGGGGCGGAGTTCGGGGCAACCTCGACCAGGTCCAGGTCGGCTTCCTGCGCCAGGCGCAGGGCGTCCTCGATGCGGACGACGCCGACCTGCTCTCCGTTCGGGCCCACCAGGCGGACCTGGGGCACGCGGATCCGGTCGTTCGTTCTGGGATCGCTGATGTGGGTTCCTTTCGCTGACAGAACACGAAGGAAGACGCCCACCGCGATGCAACACATCGCGACCCACCCTGACTACCGTCGGGCCCCTTCGTGAGAAGGCGCCGTCCGGCGGAGTGGAATTCGACCCGGTAACCTGAGCAGTCGACGGGTGGGAGGTTTCTCCGCTTCGTTACCGGGGAGATGGCCCCGGAGCCCGCATAAGAGTAACAGAGGATGTGCGCGTGAGCCAGGACTCCGTCAGCCCCGAGATCCGCGACATCGCCGAGGTTCCGGCCGTCGAGGTCATCAACACCGTCGCCGTGCACCTGCTGTCGGCGGCCGCCGTGCAGTGCGGACTCGCCGACGACCCCGACGCGAAGCCCGACCTCGACGAGGCGCGCAAGCTCATCGACGCCCTCGCCGGACTCGTGACGGCATCCGCCCCCCACCTCGGCGACCACCACGCACGCGCGCTGCGGGACGGCCTGCGCTCGGTGCAGCTCGCGTTCCGCGAGGCGTCGCCCGTGCCCGACCCGATCGGCCAGGGCCCCGGCGAGAAGTACACCGGCCCGGTCACCTGACCGGACGCGACGTCCGCTCAGGCGGGCAGGCTCTCCAACCGCACGGCGATCGAGTCCACGCGCTCGGCGATGACCGCGGATGCCGACCACGCGACGCCGAGGCGGGCGAGCAGGGCATCGAGGTCGGCGCGCCCGAGCCCGGCGTCGAGCGTCAACTGCACGACGAGTTCCGGGCCGGCCAGCCGGGCGTCGGGGTCGCCCGGCGCGAGTTGGACGGCGCGCACGGGCCGCTCCCCCGCGGTCGCGTCGAGAAACGCCTCCAGCACGCGCTCGTCGGCGAAGCACGGCGTGTACGGCGACCCGGTCGCGAGAGCCTCGAAGCCCGTGCGCCGCAGCGCGAACTCCGTGTCGGAGCCCGGGTCGAGCACGACCGCTCCCGCACCGTCGGCCGCCGCCGCGAGTGCGGCGCGCGGCGCCGACACCGGGATCGGCCGCGCCGCGGCGTTCCAGCGGCCCATCGCCTCGACCGACGAGAACACCGGCAGCACCGTGCGCCCGTCCGGTCCTTCGACCGTCACGAGGGCGAGCTCCTGCGTCTTGTCGACGAGCTGACCGTGCGCCCCGACGCCTTCGTCGCCTCGGTCGGTGACGAGGGGAACGAGCAGGCGGGCCGCGCCGAGGGCGTCGACCACCTGCGACATCCCGACCTCGCGGGCCCGGAATCGGTGCACCGCCTCGACGAGGCGCGGGTCGGCCGCCCCGTCGTCGCCCGCGGCCGGGTTCGCGTGGAACTCGCGACCCTCGAACGGGATGCCGGCGGAGTCGGCGTGCACGGGCGACTCAGTCGCCGGCGACGTCGAGCGCCTCGGGGAGCGTGAACGCCCCCGCGTAGAGCGCCTTGCCGACGATCGCGCCCTCCAGCCCCTGCGGCACGAGTTCGCGCAGCGCCGCGATGTCGTCGAGGGTCGCGACCCCGCCCGACGCGATGACGGGCTTGACGGTGCGCGAGCACACCTCGGCGAGCAGCTCGAGGTTCGGGCCCTTCAGCGTGCCGTCCTTCGTGACGTCGGTGACGACGTAGCGCGCGCAGCCGGCCTGCTCGAGGCGGTCGAACACGGCCCACAGGTCGCCGCCCTCCTGCGTCCAGCCGCGCGCGGCGAGCGTCGTGCCGCGCACGTCGAGCCCGACCGCGATCGCCTCGCCGAATTCGGCGATGACGTGGGCGGCCCACTCGGGGTTCTCCAGAGCCGCGGTTCCGAGGTTGATGCGCTTCGCCCCGGTCGCGAGCGCAGCCTCGAGGGTCGCGTCGTCGCGGATGCCGCCCGAGAGCTCGACGTTGACCCGACGCGGGGTGTTCTTGATGACCTTCTTGATGACCCCGTGGTTGCTGCCGCGCCCGAAGGCGGCGTCCAGGTCGACGAGGTGGATCCACTCCGCGCCCTGCTCGGCCCACGTCTCCGCGGCCTCCACCGGGTCGCCGTAGCTCGTCTCGGTGCCGGCGGCACCCTGGGTGAGACGCACCGCCTTCCCGTCGGCCACGTCGACGGCCGGGAGCAGGGTGAGGCGGGGGCCCTTGTTGAATTCGGTCACGAGCATGTGATCGTACCCCGCCTGGCGGCGGGCCCCGGCACCGCTACAGCGCGCCGAGCCAGTTGCGCAGCAGACGGATGCCCGCCTCCCCCGACTTCTCGGGGTGGAACTGGGTCGCCGAGAGGGGCCCGTTCTCGGCCGCGGCGACGAAGCGACCCCCGTGATCGGCCCACGTCACCCGGGGCCGCGAGAATGCGCCGTACACGTCGAGCTCCCACGTGCGCGCCGCGTACGAGTGCACGAAGTAGAAGCGCTCGTCGCGCAGGCCCTCGAAGAGCACCGAGTCCTGCGGCGCGTCGACGGTGTTCCATCCCATGTGGGGCAGCACGTCGGCCGGCAGCTCGTCGACGACGCCCGGCCACTCCCCCAGCCCCGCGGTGTCGACCCCGCGTTCCACGCCGCGC
>CAMLMQ010000131.1 GCA_946481135.1 uncultured Microbacteriaceae bacterium | reverse complement strand
CGGGCATCGCGACGTTCCTCGCGAGCGACGACGCCGCCTTCGCGACCGGCGCGGAGTTCCGCGTCGACGGCGGGATGACGACGCTCTGAGATGACCGATCGGCATGCCGACGCCGACGCCGCGTGGGGCGACGTCGAGCCGAGGCCCCTCCCCTTGGCGCGCGGGCCGTGGAGCGCGGAACTGCGCGCCGACGAGGTCGCCGACCTCCGGTTCCGGGGCGTCGTCGTGCTGCGGTCCGTGCGGGCCGTGCTGCGCGACCGCGACTGGGGCACCGTCCCCGTGAGCGTCACCGCGCGTGAGCACGGCGCGGACGGGATCGACCTGCGACTGGAGTTCCGCGGTCTCGGCGCCGAGCTCGACGCGGTCCTCCGGGTACGCGCGGACGGTGATGTGTTCTCGGTGGAGTTCCTCGCCGAGAACCGGGTCGACTTCCTGCGGTGCCGCGTCGGACTCGTCGTGCTGCATCCTCCGCAGGTGGCCGGGTCCCCAATGACGGTCACTCATCCCGATGGCACGACGACGCCGACGCGGTTCCCGGTGGCGGTGAGTCCGCATCAACCGGCGTTCGACATCGCCCGACTGGACTGGTCGACTGCCGGGATCGGGGTCGGTGCCGCCTTCGAGGGCGAGGTCTTCGAGATGGAGGACCAGCGCAACTGGACGGACGCCTCCTTCAAGACCTACGGCACGCCGCTCGACCGCCCGTTTCCGGTGCTGCTCGGCGCCGGCGAGACCGTGCGGCAGAAGGTCGTCGTGCACGCCCAGGGCAGCCCGCATCCCGCGCCGGCGCCGCGACGACCGCGCCTCGTGGCGACCGGCGCATCGTTCCCGGAGCTGGTGCTCGGAGCGGCGACCGGGCCAGAGGCCGAGGTCGTCGCCGGACTGCCTCCTCGGCGTCTCGTCGAGCTTGACCTCCGCGACGCGAACTGGCGTGCCGCTCTGAACCGCGCCGCCGGGGAGGTGCCCACGGGGGTGCTCGACGTGCGGCTCGTCGCCGAAGGGCCGGCGGACGTGGGGCCGGCGCTGGCGGCTCTCCGTGACCTGCCCGTCGAGCGTCTCGGCGTCTTCTCGGCCACATCGCACGTCACCGAGCCGGGTCTCTGGTCGGCGCTCGTCGATGCGCTCGGGCGGGACGGCGGGTCGATCCGGCTCGTCGGCGGCGCGCGCAGCCACTACACGGAGCTCAATCGGCAGCGTTCGCGACTGCCGCAGGACATTCCGGCCCTCACCTTCAGCCTGACGCCGCAGATGCACGCGACCGAACGGGCGCAGCTCGTGGAGTCGGTGCCGATGATCCGTGTGGTCGTCGAGGACGCGCGGAGCAAGTCGGGCGGGCGACCGCTCCACGTCGGCCCGATCACGCTCCGCCCACGCTTCAACGCCGTGGCGACGACGGCACCCGTGCCCGACGGGTCGGCGGATGTCGCGGCCGGCTACGGTGCCGAGCGTGTGCCGGGCACGAGCGACCCGCGCCAGTTCTCGACGGCGGCTGGGGCCTGGTTCGCCGCCGCGGTTCTCGCCGCCGCCGTGCCGGGCGTGGAGAGCGTCGCCGTGGCCGAGTCGTGGGGGGACCGCGGGGTCGCCCGCGCGTCGCATCCCGCCGCGCCGGTGCTCGCCGCGGTGCGCGCTCTCACCCCGCTCGCGGGCCTTCCGATGCTGATTGCGCAGGACTGGCCCGACCACGTCTGGGCGGTGGGCGTGCGCGACGACGATGTTCTGTGCGTCGTCGCGGCGAATCTCGAGGGCACCCCCGTGCGCGTCGTCGCCGAGGTCGACGACGCCGAGACTACTGTCACCGTCGACGTGCCGGCATGGGGCGTCGTCAGCGTGCGGGTTCCGCCCGGTCGATCCGTTCCCTGAGCCGGCGACTCGCGCTCTGCATGTGCCGCGCCATCGCGGATGCTGCCGCGTCCGGGTCGCGCTCGACGATCGCGGCATGAACGCTCGCGTGCTCATCCACCGCGAGGGCGATCTCGTCGGGGTCGTCGACGGCGCGGTCGCTCCACACCCGGAGCAGCGAGCGGATGATCTCCAGCAGATCGAGCAGAACGGAGTTGTCGACGCTCGCCGCGATCTCCTGATGGAACGCCAGGTCGGCGGTCAAGAAGGAGCGACGGTCGCCCGCGGCGCGCATCCGATCGACATGCTCGCCGAGCCGGGTGACGGCTTCGGCGGGCATGCGCTCGGCCGCGAGTCGCGCCGAGTAGACCTCGAGGGCCCCGCGGACTTCGAGCAGTTCGTCGGTGCGGCGCCGGTCGATGAGCATCGCCCACGACAACGTCTGCGGCAGCAGCTCGCTGACGCTGCCGCGCACGTAGGTGCCCGACCCGGGCCGCACGTCGACCACGCCGAGCACTTCGAGGGCGGCGATGGCCTCCCGAACGGCGGATCGTCCGACCTCGAGGGTCGCCGCGAGCTGCCGTTCGGGGGGCAGGCGGGTGCCCGGCGCCAGGTCGCCGCTCGTCACGAGGTCAAGAAGTCGTCCTGCGACGACGGCGGCGGCACTTCCCGTCGGCACCCTCGAGAGGCGGCCCGCCAGGTGGTCCGCGCTCTCGGTGAAGGTGGGCATGACTTCACCGTAGCGAGTGTCGTGGGGTAGGCTACATATTCGATCAACCGGTTGACCAATTTTGAGGGACGATGACGCGCCTCTACAACGACCCCAGCGCCTTCGCGGCGGAGATGGTCGACGGATTCGTCGCCGCCAACGGTCGCCTCGTGCGCGCCGTCCCGCGCGCGGGCGTCGTGCGCACGAGCGGAACCGCTGCGGGATCGGTCGCCGTCGTGATCGGCGGCGGCTCGGGGCACTACCCGGCATTCGGCGGCCTCGTCGGCCCGGGACTCGCTGCCGGTGCCGCGATGGGCGACCTCTTCGCCTCGCCGTCGGCGCAGGCCGTCGAAGCCGTGGCCGCCGCGGCCCACGCCGGTGGGGGTGTGCTGCTGTGCTACGGCAACTACGCCGGCGACGTGCTCAACTTCGACGACGCGCAGGAGCGCCTGCGCTCCCGCGGGATCGAGTGTCGCACGGTGGTCGTCACCGACGACGTCGCGAGTGCGTCGCGCGACGAACGACACCGTCGACGGGGCATCGCCGGCGACCTCGCCGTGTTCAAGGTCGCGGGTGCCGCCGCGGCGGCGGGGTCCCCCCTCGACGCCGTCGAGCGCATCGCGCGCCGCGCCAACGACCGTACCCGCAGCTTCGGCGTCGCCTTCTCCGGATGCACGCTTCCCGGAGCCGACGCGCCGCTCTTCGAGGTTCCGCCGGGTCGCATGGCGGTCGGCCTCGGCATCCACGGCGAGCCCGGCATCGACGAGACCGATGTGCCCACCGCCGACGAGCTCGCGCGACGGCTCGTCGACACCCTCCTCGCCGACCTGCCCGACGATGTCGCCGACCCCGCCGGCCGTCGCGTCGTGCCCATCCTCAACGGGCTCGGCTCGGTCAAGTACGAGGAACTGTTCGTGGTCTACGGATCCGTGCGGCGGTATCTCGAAGCTGCCGGCGCGACCATCGTCGATCCGCAGGTCGGGGAGTTCTGCACATCGTTCGACATGGCGGGGGCCTCACTCACGCTGTTCTGGCTCGACGACGAGCTCGAAGAACTCTGGCTCGCGCCGTGCGAATCGCCTGCCTTCCGTACCGGAGGCGCCGTCGCCCCCGTCGACCATGTCGGCGGCGAGACCGCCGGGGTGGCGATCGACGACATCCCCCCGGCGACCGACGAGTCGCGCGTCGCCGCGTCGGCGGTGCTCGCCGCCCTGCGGGCGACGGCGGCGGTCGTCGACCGCGAAGCGGACGAACTAGGCCGTATCGACGCGGTCGCGGGCGACGGCGATCACGGCATCGGGATGCGCCGCGGGTCCGCGGCCGCGCTCGCCCACGCGGAGGCGACCGCCGCGCAGGGCGCGGGGGCCGGCACCGTGCTGGCCCGGGCCGCCGACGCGTGGGCCGACCGGGCCGGCGGCACCTCGGGTGCCCTGTGGGGGGTCATGCTGCGCGAGATGGCGGGTGCGTTCGGCGATTCGGCGAGCCCGACCGTAGCGACGGTCTCCGATGCCGTCGCGGCGGCGGTCGCGGGGGTCCGTCGCCGAGGCGGCGCTCAGGTCGGCGACAAGACAATGGTGGATGCGCTCGTGCCGTTCGCCTCGACGCTCGCGGTGCGCATCCACTCGGGTGAGGCGCTGCCGGTCGCGTGGCGTGCCGCCGCCGACGCCGCGACCGCGGCGGCCGCCGCGACCGCCGATCTGCTCCCGCGGATGGGCCGCGCCCGCCCGCACGCGGAACGCAGCCTCGGCACACCCGACGCGGGCGCGCACTCGTTCGCCCTCATCGTGTCGGCGATCGCGTCGACCCTGGACTCGGAGGAGACCCTGTGAGCGCACCCTGGCGACTCGTCATCGGCTGCGACGACGCGGGACACCAGTACAAGGAGATCCTCGCGCGCGACCTCGAGGCCAGCGACCTCGTGGCCTCGGTCGTCGACGTGGGGGTCGACGCCGACGGCCACACCCCGTATCCGACGGTCGCGATCGCCGCGGCCGAACTGGTCGCGCGGGGGGAGGCGGATCGCGCGCTGCTCATCTGCGGAACCGGCCTCGGCGTCGCGATCGCGGCGAACAAGGTGCCCGGTATCCGTGCGGTGACCGCCCATGACTCCTTCTCGGTCGAGCGGGCCGTGCTCTCGAACGACGCCCAGGTGCTCTGCATGGGGCAGCGGGTCGTCGGCATCGAGCTCGCCCGCCGGCTCGCCCGCGAGTGGCTGACCTATGAGTTCGACCCGTCGACGGCATCCGCCGAGAAGGTCGCCGTGATCGGTCGCTACGAGGCCACCGGATCCTGCTGATGACCCGACCCGTCGTCATCGGCGTGAGTCTCAAGGCCTACTTGGGGCACGCGCAGGCGCGCGCCTGGTTCTCGACCGTGGCCGAGCTCATGCGCGCTCGGGCCGCCGCGGCGACGGGAGACGTCACGGTGTTCGTCGCCCCGAGCTACCTCGCGGTGCTTCCGGCGCTCGAGGCCTTCGTCGACACGGGCGTTCTCGTCGGCGTGCAAGACATCGCCGCCGAGGAGCCGGGTGCCTACACGGGGGAGGTCACGGCGGCGGAGGCCACGGAGGTGGGCGTCGCCGTCGCCGAGATCGGCCACGCCGAACGGCGGCGGCTCTACGGCGAGACGGATGCGGTCGTCGCCGCGAAGACCGCCGCCGCGCTGCGCCATGGAATCGTCCCCGTGCTGTGCCTCGGTGAGCTCGCGCGCACCGACCCCGAGGCGGCGGCGGTGGACGTGGTCGCCCAACTGCGGTCGGTCCTCTCCGACGCTCCGGCGGGCCGACTCGTCGTCGCCTACGAGCCGGTGTGGGCGATCGGCGCCGCGGAGCCGGCGGAGGTGGACCACATCCTCGCGGTGACCGCCGCCGTGCGCGCGGCACTCGACGCCGACCCGCGCCGCGCGGGAAGTGCCGTCGTCTACGGAGGCAGCGCCGGTCCCGGTTTGCTCACCCGTCTCGGCGACGGGGTCGACGGCCTCTTCCTGGGCCGCTTCGCGCACGACCCCGCCGCGCTCGCGCTCGTGCTCGACGAGGCCGAGGCGCTGGCCGTGAGCCGGAGGACCGCGTGACACGCGGGCGGGTAGGGCTCGGCACCTACTGCTTCTTCTGGCAACACCAGGCCGTGCTGCCCGACGGCGCGACGGCGTCGCCGCTCGGCCTTCCCGACATGCTGCGCCTCAGCGCCGAGCTCGGCGCTGAGGTCTTCCAGATCTGCGACTACGCTCCGCTGCTCTCCCTGAGCGCCGGTGAACTCCGCGACCTCCGCGCACTCGCCGCCGACCTCGCGCTTCCGCTCGAACTCGGTACGCGCGGCGTCGTGCCCGACCACCTTGCTTCGTTCCTCGGTCTCGCCGACACACTCGGGGCATCCCTCGTCCGGTCGATGCTCTACGCGCCCGACTCGCGACCCACCCTCGCCGAGGCGGAGCGGATGCTGCGCGTCGCGCTGCCCGCGTTCGAGGCGGCCGGAGTGACGCTCGCCCTGGAGACCTACGAGCAGGTCTCGTCGGGCGAGCTCGTCGGCGTCGTCGAGCAACTTGGCAGCGACTCGCTGGGCATCTGCCTCGACCCGGCGAACAACGTCGCCGGCCTGGAGAACCCCCGCGACGTCGTCGAGCGGTGCGCGCCCTACGTGCGCAACATCCATGTCAAGGACTTCCGGTACGTGCGGCTGCACGGCTGGGTCGGCTTCGAGCTCTCGGGCGCCCCCCTCGGCGAGGGGCTGCTCGACTACGACCACCTCGTCCGCACCGTCGATCCCGACACGCGCGGCATCAGCCGTGTGCTCGAGCACTGGGTGCCGTGGCGCGGTGACCTCGACGAGGCGATCGCGACCGAGCGCGACTGGACCACCCGCAACCTCGCCATCCTGAAGGAGAACCGATGAACGACACCCTGACCATCGCCGTGATCGGCGCCGGCGGAAAGATGGGGATGCGCGTCTCCAACAACCTCGTGAAGACCGCCCACACGGTGTTCTACGTCGAGAACTCGCCCGCGGGACGCGAGCGCGTCGAGGCGGCCGGGCGCACGCTCAGCGACGCGTCGGAGGCGGTCGCCGATGCCGACGTCGTCGTGTTCGCCGTGCCCGACCTCGCGCTCAAGGCGGTCACCGCCGACCTCGTGCCCGCGATGAAGTCGGGGTCGATCGCGCTCACGCTCGACCCGGCTGCCGCGTACGCGGGGCTGCTCACAACGCGTGACGACGTCATCACCGGGGTGACGCATCCGTGCCACCCATCGGTGTTCCTCGAGCGCACGACGCCCGAGGAGTACGCCGACACCTTCGGCGGCATCGCCGCGCCGCAGGATGCGATCGCCGCGATCGAGTCGGACGACCCGGTCAAGAAGGCTCAGCTCGAAGAGACCGTGCGCATCATCTTCGCGCCCGTCGTCGACGTGCACTGGGTGACCGTCAAGCAGCTCGCGCAGCTGGAGCCGACCCTCGTCGAGACGATCGCCTGCATGGTGGGCGAGCTGCTCAAGGAGTCGCTCGACGAAGCCGTGAACACGATGGGCATTCCCTACGACGCCGCCCGCAGCATCCTGCTCGGGCACACGCAGGTCGCCCTCGCCAACACCCTGCGGGGCGACAACCCGTTCAGCGACGCCTGCCGCATCGCCATGGACTACGGGCGCGAGTCGATCATCCGCGACGACTGGAAGAAGGTTTTCCGCGACGACGAGCTCGACAAGAACCTCGCACGGATGCTGCACCTCGATCGCCTCGAGCGGTGACCGCGTTTAGTCTGGGGCGGTGATCCAGCGGTCTCTGCCCCGGCTGCGCGCCCGCGACCCCGGCGAGACGCATCGAGGTGCCACCCCGCTGGAGCTGCTCTTCGACCTCACGTTCGTCGTCGCGTTCGCTCTCGCGGGCTCCGAGGTCGCCCATCTGATCGCCGAGGGCCACGTCGCGAGCGCCCTGCTCGGGTTCGCCTTCGTGATGTTCGCGGTGAGCTGGGTGTGGATCAACTTCAGCTGGTTCGCCTCGGCGTTCGACACCGACGACTGGGTCTTCCGGCTGACCACGATGCTGCAGATGGCGGGCGTGCTCATCCTCGCCCTGGGCATCGCGCCGGTGTTCCACTCGATCGACGCGGGGGAGCACCTCGACAATCGGGTGCTCGTCGCCGGGTACGTCGTCATGCGTGTCGCGATGCTCGTGCAGTGGCTGCGGGTCGCCTCGCAGGTGCCGGAGCATCGGCGCACGGCTCTCGGCTATGCGGTCGCGATCGGTGTCGCCCAGGCCGGGTGGGTGGTCGTCGCCATCCTCGATCTCCCCTGGGCAGCACTGCTGCCGACGCTCGTCGCGCTCTACGCGGTCGAGATCGGCGGGCCGCTGATCGTCGAGCGCCGCACCGGGGACACGCCGTGGCACCCCCACCACATCGCCGAGCGCTACGGCCTGCTCGTCATCATCACGCTCGGTGAGGTCGTGCTCGGCACGACGACCGCGGTCGCCGCGCTCGTCGATCACGTCGGTTGGAGCACCGAGGCGGTGCTCGTCGTCGCCGCCGGCATCCTGCTCGCGTTCGGGCTGTGGTGGTCGTACTTCCGCCTGCGGTCGGGCGAACTGCTGCGCCGGCACCGCGGCCGCTCGTGGGCGTGGGGCTATCTGCACATCGTCGTCTTCGCCTCGGTCGCCGCCGTCGGCTCCGGACTGCACGTCGCGGCCTACGTCGTGGAGGGGGAGGCGACGATCGGGGTGCTCGGCGCCGTGCTCGCCACCGCGGTGCCCGTGTTCGTCTTCATGGTCGTCTTCGACCTTCTCGTCGTCGTGCTCACCGGACGCCCCGCCCCGGGCAGCGTCACCGCGCTCGTCGTCAGCACGCTCGTGCTCGCCGCGGCGGTCGTCCTCGCGGCATCGGGCGTGGGGCTCGGATGGTGCCTCCTCCTCGTCGCGGCCGCTCCCGCGCTCACCGTCGCGATCCACGAGGTGCGCTCGTCTCGGCTGGGAAACCGCTCGGCGGGGGTGTCGTAACCGCCAACGGGGGAATGCCGACCTAGCCTGGACCCGCCATGATCCGGTTCGACGGCGTCACCAAGACCTACCCCGGCACCTCCCGCCCCGCC
>CAMLMQ010000130.1 GCA_946481135.1 uncultured Microbacteriaceae bacterium | reverse complement strand
CGCCCGGCCGGCTCGTGCCCGACGCGTCGCTGCTCGCCGCCGCGCGCAAGCTGCCGGCGAGCAAGCGCGAGCTCGCGGCGATGAAGGACTTCTCGGGGCGCGCGAGCCGCTCGCAGCTCGACCGCTGGTGGGGAGCGATCGAGCGCGGCCTCACGACCGACGACCTGCCGGTCGGGCGCCCACCGGGCGACGGGATGCCGCCCCCGCGCGTCTGGGCCGACAAGAACCCCGACGCCGACGGTCGGCTCAAGCGCGCCCGGGCGGCCGTGATCGCCCGCGCGGAGGAGCTCGACATCCCGGTCGAGAACGTGCTCACGCCCGACACGCTGCGCCGCGTCGCGTGGGCGCCACCGGCGGAGATCGACGCCGAGAGCGTCGGGGCGGCGCTGCGGGAGCTCGGGGCGCGGCCCTGGCAGGTTGAGGCAACCGCACAGTTGATCGCGCAAGCCTTCGTGGAACCCCCACAAACGCCGGAAACGCCCGAAGCGGCGCCTTCGTCGGAATAGTCAAAGGATTCCGGGGCCGAAAAGCCGCTGCCTAGGATCGACGAGTACGCCGAAATCTGTTCTACGGAGGGCACTGTGGCCGAGGTGAAGGACGTCGTCTTCGTCGACGGGGTGAGGACCCCGTTCGGACGGGCCGGCGAGAAGGGTCAGTACTGGAACACTCGGGCTGACGACCTGATCGTGAAGGCCCTCATCGGGTTGCTGGAGCGCAACCCCAACCTGCCGAAGGAGCGCGTCGACGACGTCGCGATCGCGGCCACGACCCAGACGGGCGACCAGGGTCTGACCATCGGGCGCACCGCATCCATTCTCGCCGGGCTGCCGCTCAGCGTTCCCGGGTTCGCCATCGACCGCATGTGCGCGGGTGCGATGACGAGCGTCGCGACGATCGGATCGATGATCGGCGTCGGCATGTACGACGTCGGCATCGCGGGCGGTGTCGAGCACATGGGCCGGCACCCGATGGGCGAGGGCGCCGACCCGAACCCCCGGTTCCTCGCCGAGAAGCTCGTCGACCCGGCCGCGCTCAACATGGGGAACACGGCGGAGCGGCTGCACGACCGCTTCCCGCAGCTCACGAAGGAGCGCAGCGACCGCTTCGGGATGCTGAGCCAGCAGAAGGTCGCCGCCGCGTACGCCGCGGGCAAGATCCAGCCCGACCTCATCCCGGTCGCCATCAAGAGCGGCGAAGGGTGGGGTCTCGCGACCCAGGACGAGGGCATGCGCCCCGAGACCACGATGGAGGGGCTGGCGACGCTCAAGACGCCGTTCCGTCCGCACGGTCGGGTCACCGCGGGCAACGCCTCGCCGCTCACCGACGGCGCGACCGTCTCGCTGCTCGCGAGCGGCGACGCCGCGAAAGACCTCGGGCTCACCGCCAAGATGCGCATGGTGTCGTTCGCCTTCGCGGGTGTCGCCCCCGAGGTGATGGGCATCGGCCCGATCCCGTCGACCGAGAAGGCGCTGCGCAAGGCCGGTCTCACGATCGACGACATCGGGCTGTTCGAGCTCAACGAGGC
Source organism: uncultured Microbacteriaceae bacterium (assembly GCA_946481135.1). The sequence goes on along the minus strand of CAMLMQ010000130.1, from coordinate 7,117 downwards.
CTTCGCGGTGCAGGTGCTGTCGTTCCTCGACCACTTCGGCATCGACGACGAGGACCCGCGGGTCAACCCGTGGGGCGGCGCGATCGCGATCGGCCACCCCCTCGCCTCCTCGGGCGTGCGTCTCATGATCCAGCTCGCGCGGCAGTTCGAGGAGCGACCGGATGTGCGCTACGGCCTGACCGCGATGTGCGTCGGCCTCGGCCAGGGCGGCAGCGTCATCTGGGAGAACCCGCACTACAAGGGGACGAAGAAGTGACCGACTTCAGCAAACTCGTCGGCCTCGACCCCGACGAGGTGATCACGCACTCCTACGTGCGCGACATCGCGCTGCTGAGCGGCAGGACGCTCGCCCTCATCACGCTCGACAACGGTCGGGACCACACGCGCCCGTCGACCCTCGGCCCGGCGACCCTGCTGGAGCTCTCGGAGCGGCTCGACGAACTGAAGGCACGCGCCGCCGCGAAGGAGATCGACGGCGTCGCCGTCATCGGCAAGCAGTTCATCTTCGCCGCCGGTGCCGACCTGTCGAAGGTGGGCGACATCCCCGATCGCGAGACCGGGCTGCTCATGGCGAAGCTCGGACACGAGACGCTCGGCAAGCTGTCGGAACTCGGCGTTCCGTCGTTCGTCTTCTACAACGGCCTCGCCCTCGGCGGGGGCGTCGAGATCGGACTCAACGCCACGTACCGCACGATCGACTCGTCGGTGCCGGCGTTCGCGCTGCCCGAGGTCTTCCTCGGGATCATCCCCGGGTGGGGCGGCGCGTGGCTGCTGCCGAACCTCATCGGCATCGAGAACGCCCTCGAGGTGATCATCTCGAACCCGCTCAAGAACAACCGCATGCTCAAGGGGCCGCAGGCGTACGAGCTCGGCATCGCCGACGCGATGTTCGGCCCGGCCAACTTCCTCGAGGACTCCCTCAGGTGGGCAGACGGCGTGCTCTCCGGCAAGATCAAGGTCAAGCGCAAGAACGAGCCCGGCAAGATCGAGCGCGCCGTGAAGTGGGATGTCGCGATCGGCATCGCCGAGAAGATGCTCGCCTCCCGCATCGGCCGGGTCGCGAAGAGCCCCTACGCGGCGCTCGAGCTGCTCAAGGCGGCGAAGAACACCGACAAGAAGACCGGGTTCGCGGCCGAGGACGAGGCGCTCGCCGACCTCATCTCGGGCGACCAGTTCCGCGCCTCGATCTACGCGTTCAACCTCGTGCAGAAGCGCGCGAAGAAGCCGGCCGGTGCGCCCGACAAGGCGCTCGCGCGTCCGATCACGAAGGTCGGCGTCATCGGCGCGGGGCTCATGGCGACCCAGTTCGCCCTGCTTTTCGTGCGTCGGCTCCAGGTGCCCGTCGTTATCACCGACCTTGACCAGGCACGCGTCGACAAGGGCGTGGCCACCATCCATGGCGAGATCGACGAGCTGCTCGGCAAGGGCCGCATCGACGGCGACGAGGCGAACCGCCTCAAGGCACTCGTCACCGGCACGACCGACAAGGCCGACTTCGCCGACTGCGACTGGGTGATCGAGGCTGTCTTCGAGGAGCTCGGCGTCAAGCAGCAGGTCTTCGCCGACGTCGAACAGCACATCTCGCCCGACGCGATCCTCGCGACGAACACCTCGTCGCTCTCGGTCGAACAGATCGGGGCGAAGCTGAAGCATCCCGAGCGCGTCGTCGGCTTCCACTTCTTCAACCCCGTCGCGGTGATGCCGCTCATCGAGGTCGTGAAGACGCCGCAGACCACCGACGAGGCACTCTCGACCGCGATGGTCACGGCGGCGAAGCTGCGCAAGAACGCCGTCATCACGGCCGACACCCCCGGCTTCGTCGTCAACCGCATCCTCGCGAAGCTGCTCGGTGAGGCGATGCACGCGCTCGAACTCGGCACGCCCCCCGAGGCGGTCGTCGAGGCGGTGCGTCCGCTCGGACTGCCGATGGACCCGTTCGTGCTGCTCGACCTCGTCGGGCTCAAGGTCGGCGCCCACGTGCTCGACACGCATCACACGGCGTTCCCCGACCGGTTCTTCGAGTCCCGGGCGCTGCACGAGCTCGCCGAGGCGAACGTGCTGCTGGAGAAGGACGGCAAGGGCAAGCCGACCGGCAAGCTCGACAAGAAGGCGATCGCGATCGTCGCGAAGCACCGCCCCGCCGACGCGACGCCGTTGAGCGCCGAGGAGCTGCGCACGCGGGTCGAGGACGGGCTCGCCGACGAGATCCACCGGATGCTCGAGGGCGACGTCGTGCATGCGGCCGAGGACATCGACCTCTGCATGCTGCTCGGGGCGGGGTGGCCGTTCCAGATGGGCGGCGCGACCCCCTACCTCGACCGTGTCGGGGCGAGCGAGCGTGTCTTCGGCTCGACCTTCCACACGCCGCCGATCCGCGGAGTCGCCTGAAGCCACGCCGCGCGCGTCGTCCCGACGCGAGCGACCCCCTTATGACGTGAGGTGTACCCGCGCGCGGGTACACCTCACGTCATTGCTGGAGCAGTGCCCGGAAGTCGGGCGCTCAGCGGGTCAGTGCGCGGAGGGCGCGGGGGCTCCCGCGGGCACGGCCGGGCGGCGCACGAGGAACGACACCGCGATCAGGGCGAGCGAGATGATCGCTCCGACGAGGAAGGCGAGCTGCACGCCGGCGACGATCTGCTCGGGGGTCGCGACCGTGACGTCGGTCTCGCCCGCCGCCGCCATGCCGACGGCGAGGAGCGCGACGAAGATCGCCGTTCCCGCGGCGCCGGCCACCTGCTGCAGCGTCGAGACCAGGGCCGAGCCGTGCGTGTACAGGTGCGGCGGGAGCGAACCCAGCCCGCTCGAGAACAGCGGCGTGAACAGCAGGCCGAGACCCAGGCCGAGCAGGATGTTGGCGAGCACGATGACCCAGATCGGGGTTCCGACGTCGAGCGCGAGCGCGAACATCCAGAACGAGGCGCTCAGCACGACCGCCCCGGGGATCACGAGCGGACGCGGGCCGACCCGGTCGTAGACGCGGCCGACGAGCGGCCCGAGGAGACCGGAGAGCAGCGGCCCCGGCAGGAGCATGAGCCCGATGACGGTCGTCTCCAACCCGAGCGCGTTCTGCAGGTAGATCGGCAGCAGGATGACCATGCCGAAGAGCGACAGCATGCCGATCGCGAGCATGATCACCGCGACCGAGAACGTGCGCGACCGGAACGTGCGCAGATCGAGGAAGGCGGCATCCCGGCGCTGGAGCGCGAACTGACGCAGCGCGAACAGACCGAGGAAGACGACGCCCGCCCCGAGCGGCAGCCACGGCGGCAGCAGGGTGCCCGACTCCGCGGCCTCGCCGATGCTCGCGAGGCCGAAGACGACGCCGCTGAAGCCGAGCGCCGAGAGCACGACCGAGAGCACGTCGAGCGGGACGCGCCGCAGCTCGGAGACGTTGGGCACGCGCACGACGCCGATCACGAGCATCGCGACGGCGATCGGCAGCATCACCCAGAACAGGGCGCGCCACTCCTGACCGAACGCCTGCAGCAGGATGCCCGAGATCGCGGGACCGACGGCGGGCGCGACCGACATGACGATCGAGATGCGGCCCATGATGCGGCCGCGCATGTGGATCGGCACGATCGTGAGCACCGTCGTCATCATGAGCGGCATCATGAGCGCGGTGCCGGAGGCCTGGACGACTCGCCCGATCACGAGCACGCCGAAGACCGGCGCGGTGGCGGCGACGAGCGTGCCGGCCACGAAGAGGCTCATCGCGATCGTGAACACCTGACGCGTGCTGAGCCGCTGCAGCAGCCATCCCGTCACCGGGATGACGACGGCGAGGGTGAGCGCGAACGCGGTCGTGAGCCACTGCCCGTTCGCGGCGGTGATGCCGAGGTCGGCGATGATCGTCGGGATGGCGACGCTCATCGTCGTCTCGTTGAGGAAGACGACGAAGACGGCCGCGAGCAGCAGCACGAGCGCCTGCCGCGAGCGGGCGTCGAGTCGCGTGGCGAGGACGGGGGTCGACGCCGTCGACGGGTTCGAGGGCGCAGTGGTGTCCGTCACGGATCCTCCAAGAAGTGGTCGCGGCGAGTGCCGCCTAGTCACGCTAGCGCGCACCCCCGACGCGACTCGCCGGGCGCGTTGCGCCGAGAGTGAACAACCCTCGACGCGGCGTGCGTTATTCCCGCACTCGCGCTGGATCGGACGCGGGAGCCTCGTCCGGCAACGGCCGCGCGACGGGGATGCGCGTGCCGAGCACCTGGGCGACGATGTCCCGGGCGATGCGCTGGTCGGAGAGACCGACCTCGTCGAGGATCTCCGCGCGGTCACCGTGGTCGAGGAACTCGTCCGGCAGCCCCAGCTCGTCGACGGCGGTGTCGACGCCGGCCGCCCGCAGGTCTTGACGGATGCGCGTGCCGATGCCGCCGACTCGGATGCCGTCCTCGATCGAGACGACCAGCCGGTAGTCGCGCGCGAGGTCGATGATCGACCCCGGCACGGGGACGACCCAGCGCGGATCGACCACGGTCGCGCCGATGCCCTGGGCGGCGAGTCGCTCGGCGACCTGCAGCCCCAGTTTCGCCATGGGGCCGACGGTCACGATGAGCACGTCGCGATGCGCGGCCTCGCGCAGCACGTCGACGCCGTCCTCGGTGCGGCGCTCGGCCTCCATCTCGCCGCCGACGCTCCCCTTCGAGAAGCGCACGACCGTCGGCGCGTCCTCGACGGCGACGGCCTCACGAAGCTCCTCGCGCAGTCGGGTCGAGTCACGGGGGGCGGCGATGCGGATGTGCGGCACCGCCTGCAGGATCGCGAGGTCCCACATGCCGTGGTGGCTCGGCCCGTCGGGTCCGGTGACGCCCGCCCGGTCGAGCACGAACGTGACGCCCGCGCGATGGAGGGCGACATCCATGAGCACCTGGTCGAAGGCGCGGTTGACGAACGTCGCGTAGAGGGCGACGACCGGATGCAGGCCGCCGTAGGCGAGGCCCGCGGCACTCGTGACGGCGTGCTGTTCGGCGATGCCGACGTCGAGCACGCGGTCGGGGTGCTTGTCGGCGAAGCGGTGCAGACCCGTGGGACGCAGCATCGCGGCGGTGATGCCGATGATGCGGGGGTTCTCGTCGGCGATCTCGACGATCTCGTCGGCGAAGACACTCGTCCACGACGGACGCGACGGGGCCTCGACGGGCTCGCCGGTCTCGGGATCGATCTGCCCAACGGCGTGGAACTGGTCGGCGACATCGGCCACGGCGGGGCCGTAGCCGTGCCCCTTCTCGGTGATCACGTGGACGATGACGGGCGCGTTGTAGTCGCGGGCCTGGGTGAGGGTCTCCTCCAGGGCGGCGAGGTCGTGCCCGTGCACCGGCCCGAGGTACTTGATGTCGAGGTTGGAGTAGAGGGCCTCGTTGTTCGTGAAGCGCGAGAGGAAGCCGTGCACGGCGCCGCGCGTGCCGCGGTAGACGGCGCGGCCCACCGGTCCGAGCCGCTGGAAGACGGCACGGCTCGTGCTGTGGAGCCTGCGGTAGGAGCGACGCGTGCGCACGTCGTTGAGGAAGCGCGCCATGCCCCCGATCGTCGGCGCGTAGGAGCGCCCGTTGTCGTTGACGACGATCACGAGGCGACGGGAGTTGTCGTCGGAGATGTTGTTGAGCGCCTCCCACGTCATGCCGCCGGTCAGGGCGCCGTCACCGACGACCGCGACGACATGCCGCTCACCCTGACCCGTCATCCCGAATGCGCGCGAGATGCCGTCGGCCCACGACAGCGAACTCGACGCGTGCGACGACTCGACGATGTCGTGCTCGCTCTCGCGGCGCTGCGGGTACCCGGCGAGGCCGCCCTTCATGCGCAGGCGGCTGAAGTCCTGGCGCCCCGTGAGCAGCTTGTGCACGTAGCTCTGATGACCGGTGTCGAACACCACGGCGTCGGTCGGCGAGTCGAACACGCGGTGGATCGCCATCGTGAGCTCGACGACGCCGAGATTCGGCCCGAGGTGCCCGCCGGTCTTGGAGACCTCCGCGACGAGGAACCGGCGGATCTCGTCGGCCAGCTCGGCGAGCTCTTCACGGGTCAGACGGTCGAGGTCGCGGGGGCCGTGGATCCCCTCGAGCAGACTCATGCAGCGAGCCTACCGAGGGGATTCCGCATCCACCTGGAGGTTGACTTCGAGCCGCGCTAGACGAGGCTGCGCAGCACGTACTGGAGGATGCCGCCGTTGCGGTAGTAGTCCGCCTCACCGGGGGTGTCGATGCGCACGACCGCGTCGAACTCGACGGTCTGCTTGCCCTCGGGCGAGAACTCGCTCGGCGCCGCCGTGACCTTCACGGTCTTCGGCGTGCGGCCCGAGTTGAGCTCCTCGAGCCCCGTGATCGAGACGATCTCGGTGCCGTCGAGTCCGAGCGACTCCCACGACTCCCCCGCCGGGAACTGCAGCGGCACGACGCCCATCCCGATGAGGTTGGAGCGGTGGATGCGCTCGAAGCTCTCCGTGATGACGGCCTTGACGCCGAGCAGCGAGGTGCCCTTCGCCGCCCAGTCGCGCGACGATCCCGAGCCGTACTCCTTGCCGCCGAAGATCACGAGCGGCGTGCCCTGCGCCTGGTAGTTCATGCACGCGTCGTAGATGTACGACTGCGGACCGCCGGGCTGCGTGAAGTCGCGCGTGTAGCCGCCTTCGACCACCTGACCGTCGTTGACGGCCGCGACGAGCGCGTTCTTGAGACGGATGTTCGCGAACGTCCCGCGGATCATCACCTCGTGGTTGCCGCGGCGCGAGCCGTAGGAGTTGAAGTCGAGGCGGTCGACCCCGTGCTCGGTGAGGTACTGCGCCGCGGGGGTGCCGACCTTGATGTTGCCGGCCGGGCTGATGTGGTCGGTGGTCACCGAGTCGCCGAGGGTCGCCATCACGCGCGCGCCGTGGATGTCGGCGACGGGGGTGAGCTCCATCGACATCCCGTCGAAGTACGGCGCCTTGCGCACGTACGTCGAGTTCTCGTCCCACTCGAAGATGGGGCCTTCGGGCGTGGGCAGGTTCTTCCAACGCTCGTCGCCGTCGAACACGGTCGCGTACTGCTTGATGAACTGCTCGCGGGAGATCGAGGAGTCGATGACCTCCTGCACCTCGTCGGGGGCCGGCCAGATGTCCTTGAGGAAGACGTCGTTGCCG
>CAMLMQ010000129.1 GCA_946481135.1 uncultured Microbacteriaceae bacterium | reverse complement strand
TTCGCGGCGACGGGGGCGATGGTGTCGCGTCAGGAGGACATCGGTGCGACCACGACCCCGGTGATGATGCTCGTGATGCTGCCGTACTTCCTCGTGATCTTCTTCAACGACAACCCGCTCGTCGTCGGCATCATGTCGTACGTTCCGTTCTCGGCCCCGGTCGCGATGCCGCTGCGCCTCTTCCTCGGCACCGCCGAATGGTGGGAGCCGCTGCTGTCGCTCGGCATCCTCGCCGTCACGACGGTCGCCCTCATCGCGGTCGGGGTGCGCATCTACGAGAACTCGCTGCTGCGGCTCGGCGCCCGGGTCTCCTGGCGCGAAGCCCTCGCGCGGTAGAGACTGGATGCCGTGAAGCGCGATTGGTCGGTGCTGCAGTCGGTGCTCATCGGCGCGGGCGCGCTGCTCTACGGGGCGTCGCCGATCGACGTCATCCCGGAGATCATCGCCGGTCCGCTCGGATTCGGCGACGACGCCCTCGTGCTCGTCGCCGCGGGGATCGCGATCTGGCGCATCCTCAAGGGGCGCGCGCAGCGTCGCGGCGGGGGCACGTTCCCCGCCGGTGGCACGATGGAGCCGTGACCACCCTCCACGACCGGGAATGGCGCGGCTTCGCGTCCGACAACTACGCGGGGGTGCACCCCGAGGTGCTCGCCGCGATCGCCGCGGCGAACGGCGGCCACCAGGTGTCGTACGGCGAGGATGCCTACACCGAGCGTCTCGGCGACGTGATGCGGGAGCACTTCGGCGAGCGCGCGGAGGTCTTCCCGGTGTTCAACGGCACCGGGGCGAACGTCGTCGCGCTCACCTCGCTGCTGCCGCGCTGGGGCGCGGTCGTCGCGACGACGACCGCGCACATCCACTCCGACGAGGGCGGTGCCCCCGAGAAGGTCACCGGGCTCAAGCTCTTCGTCGTGCCGACCCCTGACGGCAAGCTCACCCCGGAGCTGATCGCGACCGAGGCGTGGGGCTGGGGCGACGAGCACCGCGCACAGCCGCTCGCCGTGAGCATCACGCAGACGACCGAGCTGGGAACGCTCTACACGCCGGGTGAGATCCGCGCGATCGCCGACTGGGCGCACGAGCACGGGATGGCGGTGCACCTCGACGGGGCGCGCATCTGGAACGCGGCGGCCGCGCTCGGCGTGCCGTTCCGCGAGTTCACGACCGACGCGGGCGTCGACATCCTCAGCTTCGGCGGCACGAAGAACGGGCTGCTCGGGGCGGAGGCGGTCGTCGTGCTCGACCCGTCCCGCGTCGACGGCCTCGTGTACCTGCGGAAGACGACGATGCAGCTCGCGAGCAAGATGCGCTTCGCGTCGGCCCAGCTGCTCGCGCTGTTCGACGGCGGACTCGGCATCGCGTCGGCCTCCCACGCGAACGCGATGGCGGCGCGGCTGCGCGGTGCCCTCGAGGAGCTCGCGCTGCCGGGACTCGCGTTCAGCCAGCCGACGCAGGCGAACGCGGTGTTCGCGGTGCTCGACAACGCCGCCGCCGACCGCCTGCGGGAGAAGGTGCGGTTCTACGACTGGGACCGCGCCGCCGGCCAGGTGCGCTGGATGACCGCGTTCGACACCACCGAAGCGGACGTCGACGCCTTCGTGGAGCTCATCCGCGCCGAGTTGTCGTGACGTCGGCCCTCGCCGACGGGGTCTGGCTCGTCGAGCTGCCGTTCCCGCACGCCGGCGGCGTCGTCGAGGCGACCAACTGCTATGTGCTCGCCGATGCGACCGGCGGCGTGCACGTCGTCGACCCCGGATGGGACACCGACGACTCTCTCGACCGGCTCGTCGCGGGGCTCCGGGATGCCGGGTACACCCTCGACGACGTGCGCTCGATCGTCGCCACGCACCTGCACCCCGACCACCTCGGGCTCGGGGGCCGCCTGCGCCGCGAGCACGGCATCCCCGTCGTGCTGCACCGGGCCGAACTCGACGCGCTCGGCCGCCCGCAGTTCCCCGACGCGGCGTCGACCCTCGCCCGCTGGCGCGTGCCGGCCGAGCACGCCGACGACGTACGGAGCATGCTCGAGCCGCGGTCGCAGCTCACCGGTCTCGCCGGCGACGTCGCGGTCGACGACGGCGACCGTCTCGACATCCCCGGTCGGGACGTCGTCGTCGTGCACACGCCCGGGCACACGGCCGGGTCGATCTGTCTGCACGATCGCGTCGCCTCGCTGTTCCTCAGCGGCGACCACGTGCTGCCGCGTGTCAACCCGGGCCTCGGACTCGGCGGTTTCGGCACGGGGGACGACCCCCTCGGCGCCGCGCTCGACTCCTACGCGAAGGTCGAGGCGTTCGACGACGCCCAGGTGCTGCCGGGGCACGGCGCGGCCTTCCACGGCCTCGCCGCCCGCGCACGGCAGATCGCCGACCGGCACCGACGACGCAGCGCCGAGATCGCCGCCCTCGCCGACGCCGACCCCGACGCGAGCGTCTGGGACATCGCGTCCCGGGTGGTGTGGACCGGCGGATGGGAGAACCTGCGCGGCTTCGTGCGGCTCTCCGCGCTGTCGCAGACCGAGATGCATCTGCGGCATCTCGGCCGTGCGACAGTCTGACCTCCCCGGCGGTCGACGAGCCCGCGCAGCGGGCGTGTCGAGACCTACGGCCGCAGCAGCACCTTGATCGCGCGGCGCTCGTCCATCGCGCGGTACGCCTCGGCGACCTCGGAGAGCGGCAGCTCGAGATCGAACACCTTGCCCGGCTGGAGCGCCCCGGAGAGCACCTCGGGCAGCAGCTCCTCGACGTAGTTGCGCACGGGTGCGACCCCACCGCGCACGCCGACGTTGGAGCTGAACAGCTTGCGCATCGGCAGCTCGGGGCCGCCGTTGGGGACGCCGACGAACCCCACCTGGCCGCCGGGGCGCGCGGAGCCGAGCGCCTGCCGCATCGACTCCTCGGTGCCGACGCACTCCAGCACGCGGTCGGCGCCGACGCCGTCGAAGAGCTCCCGGATGCGGGCGATGCCCTCCTCGCCGCGCTCGGCGACGACATCGGTCGCCCCGAACTCGCGCGCGAGCGCGGCCCGCGACTCGTGCCGCGACATCGCGACGATGCGCGCCGCGCCGAGCCGGGCGGCCGCGAGCACTGCGCAGAGGCCGACCGCGCCGTCGCCGACCACCACGACGGTGTCGCCCGGGCCGACCCCGGCCGAGACGACGGCGTGGTGCCCCGTGCCCATCACGTCCGAGAGCGTCAGCAGGTGCGGCACGAGGGCGTCGTCGACCGGGCCGGGCACGACCGCGAGGGTGCCGTCGGCGAGCGGAACCCGAACGCGCTCGCCCTGGCCGCCGTCGGCGGGGTGGCCGCGGCGATCGTCGCCGCCCCACCACGACCCCTGCAGACACGACGTCGAGAATCCGTTGCGGCAGTTCACGCAGGTCATGTCGCATACGTAGAACGGAGCGATCACGAAGTCGCCGACCTTCAGCTTCGAGACGGCCGAGCCGACGGCGTCGACGATCCCGACGAACTCGTGCCCGATTCTGCCCGTCGAGCGGGTGATCCCGCGGTACGGCCACAGGTCGGAGCCGCACACGCACGACGCGACGACCCGCACGATCGCATCGTCGTCGGCGAGGAGCACCGGGTCGGGCACCTCCTCGAAGCGGATGTCGTGGTCACCGTAGATCGAGGTCGCGTGCACCCTTCGACGCTACCCGCGCGCTAGCGTTCAAGGGTGGAATTCTCCCTCGACTTCACGCCCGAGCTGCTCGTGGCGTTCCTGACCCTCTTCGTGCTCGAGCTCGTGCTCGGCGTCGACAACGTCATCTTCATCTCGATCCTCGCGAGCAAGCTGCCCGTGCACCAGCAGGCACTCGCCCGCAACCTCGGTCTGACGATCGGCATGCTCGGCCGCATCGGCCTGCTGTTCGCGGCCTCGTGGATCATCTCGCTCACCGACGACCTCTTCGAGATCGCCGGCTACGGCTTCTCGGGTCGCGACCTCATCCTCATCGGCGGTGGTCTCTTCCTCATCTACAAGGCCGTGCGCGAGATCCACGAGAAGCTCGAGGGCGCCTCGCACGGCCACGGCTCGACGAAGAGCTCGACCCTCGCCGCCGTGCTCGGGCAGATCTTCGTCGTCGACCTCGTGTTCTCGTTCGACTCCGTCATCACGGCGGTCGGCATGGTCGACAACCTGCTCGTCATCATCGCGGCGGTGCTGATCTCGTACAGCATCATGCTGTTCGCGGCGAAGCACATCTTCGCCTTCGTCAACAAGCACCCGTCGGTGAAGCTGCTCGCGCTCGCGTTCCTCGTCATGATCGGCGTCTTCCTCATCGTCGACGGCTTCGGCATCAAGGTCGACAAGGCGCTCATCTACGTGCCGATGGCCTTCGCCGTCGCGGTGGAGGTGCTCAACCTCATCTACCGTGCTCGCCAGAAGAAGAAGGCGGGCGACGAGGATGCGGTCGTCGAGCTGCACCACCCGTACTCCTACGGCGACGACACCGCCGCCGCCAAGGCAGCGATCGGCGAGACCGACGGCAAGGTCACGCTGTCCCGCAAGCCGGTCTCGGGCGGCCCCGCGACGTGAGCGGGCTCGAGGCGGAGCTCGCCGCGCGCGAGGCGGACGATCCGCTCGTCCGCCCCGCGACGGCGGGCGCCGCCCTCTTCCAGCGCGTGATCGACACCCTCCAGGACGAGCGCGGCGTCCACCTGGAGACCGCGACGGTCGTGCTCGGCGCCCTCGCGGGTCGGGCGTGCCGACTCGCCGCGGAGCACGATGACGCGGGACGTGCGCTCGCGGTCGTCGAGACCGAAGAGGGCGGCGTCTACGCGCTCGGCGACGCGATCAACTGGCCGCTCGCGGAGTCGCCGACGTCGGTGTGGGCGATCCTCGCCGGCGCCGTCGACCAGCAGGGCGCGCCGCTCCCCGATCTGGAGGAGGCGTTCCGGCACAGCGCCGCCACCCTCGGATCCCCCGACTTCGGTGTGCCCCGGTACGCCGAGGGCACCAACTCGGCCGTCTCGCCCGCGGCCGCCCTCACCTACTGGGCCCCGGCATCCGGGCTCATCTCGGGCATCGCACCCGACCCGCGTCACGCGCCGATCGCGGTCGGCTTCGCTCTGCGCGACCTCGTCGTCGCCGCGGCGCCCAGCGGGGCCGACCTCACGGCGCTCGCACGGATCGCGCTCGACGCGGCCCTCACGACCGCGAAGCTGCCACTCGACGTCTGATCCCAGGTCGGCCCGTAGCCTGGACAGGATGGCCGACCTCGTGCGCAACCTCCCCATCCAGACCGCCCTCGACGCGTGGGCGGAGGCGAAAGACGTGCAGCGATTCGGTCGGGTGCTGAGCCGAGCGATGGTCGGCGAGCTGCTCCTGGATGCCGGCGGCTCGACGATCGCCGATGCCGAGAAGGGGTTCCAGCAAGGCGACACCCTCGCGATCGCATCGCAGGTCGACAACGCGGGCAAGCGGCTGCTGCTCGCCTACACCGACAACGAGCGCCTCGCCGCGGGGACGGGAACGACACCGCCCCGGTCACTCGCGCAGCCGGCCGTCGCCGTGCTCGAGCAGGCGATCACCGACTTCGAGGGGATCGTGATCGACGCCCGGCATCCCGGCATGTTCATCGCCTATACCGACGAGCTGCGACGCGGAATCGGCAGTGACCCCGGTGCGGCATCCCGACTCGCGCGCGACCTCGCGGAGCGCACGCGACCATTCGACGCCTTCCTCGACGACCTCGCGGCCGCGCCCGTGTACATCGCGGTCGCGGTGGAACGCTCCGCCGAGGGCGAGGTGCAGAGCGTGAGCGTTCAGCTCGCGACCGGCGCCGACGGCGTCGCCCTCTCGCCGCTCTTCACGTCGCCCGCCGAGGTGTGGGCCTGGACTCCGCAGCTCGAAGCCCGCGAGACCCGTCTCGCCAACGTCGCGCGGGTGGCGCTCGAGGACGGGCACGCCGGCATCATCGTCAACCCGACGGGCCCCTCGGCGACGCTGCCGCGCGAACTGCTCGAGCGGCTCGCCGCGGGGGCGAGCTCGTGAGCGGGGCGGCCCCGTAGGGTCGAAGCATGCGCTTCGGTCTCTTCATCCCCCAGGGCTGGCGGTTCGACCTCGTCGGCATCCCCGACTCCGAGCAGTGGCCGACCATGAAGCGGCTCGCCCTCGCCGCCGACGCCGGGCCGTGGGAGTCGCTCTGGGTCTACGACCACTTCCACACGACGCCCGTGCCGAGCGCGGAGGCGACCCACGAGGCGTGGACGCTCATGGCGGCGTTCGCGGCGGTGACCGACCGCATCCGTCTCGGGCAGATGTGCACGTGCATCGCGTACCGCAACCCCGCCTACCTCGCGAAGGTCGCGGCGACCGTCGACCACGTGTCGGGCGGGCGCCTCGAGATGGGCATCGGCGCGGGCTGGTACGAGCACGAGTGGCGCGCGTACGGGTACGGCTTCCCGGAGGCGCCCGAGCGGCTGCGGATGCTCGACCAGGGTGTGCAGATCATGAAGCAGGCGTGGACGCAGGGGCACGCCGACCTCGACGGCGAGCACTACCAGGTGAACGGCGCGATCGTGCGGCCCCTCCCGCGGCAGGAGGGCGGCATCCCGATCTGGGTCGCCGGCGGCGGCGAGAAGGTGACGCTGCGCATCGCGGCACAGCATGCGCAGTACACCAACTTCAACGGTGGACCCGAGGAGTTCGCACGCAAGAGCGAGATCCTGCGCGGCCACTGCGCGAAGCACGGCACCGCCTTCGACGCGATCACACGGTCGAGCAACTTCAACACGATCATCGGCGCGACCGAGTCCGAGGTGGCCGAGCGGGTGGATGCCTACGAAGCCCGTCTGCGCCCGCACCTCGGCGAGGCGGGCGCGGCGAACGTCGTCGCCCAGTACCGCGGCGACCCGTCGAAGGAGGGACTCGCGGGCACGCCCGAGCAGGTCGTCGAGGTGCTGCAGCAGCGCCGCGATCTGGGCCTCGGCTACAGCATCCACTACTTCCCCGACTCGGCCTACGACCGGTCGGGCGTCGAACTCTTCGAGCGCGAGGTCATCCCCGCCCTCTCCTGAGGATCGACCGCCACCGTCTGTCGCGCGAGGATGCGCCCGCTCAGAGGGAGGAGTTGACCTCGCGGGAGATCTCGGTGGCGTCGATGCCCTCCTTCGCGAGCAGGGCGTCGAGCTTCGCCTCGATCCGCTCGTCGGACTCTCTCGACTGAGAAGAACCCCAGAGGAACAACAGCGCGAGGCCGATCGCCTGCCAGATGAGCTGCAGGAACTCCGACTGCCAGTTCTCGAAGGTCGATGCGAAGAACTGCGGCAGGAAGTCCGCCCATGTGAACGTCTCGCCGTGCTGTCGAGCCTCGTTCGCGACGGTGACCGCCTGGCTGATGAACTGCCCGGACCACGACAGGAGGAAGAGCACCCCGGTGATGATCGCGAAGCCGTACGCTTTCGCGAACCGGGGCCTCCCCACTCGGCCGTTGTTCCGGGAGCTCGAGACCCTGCGCGCGTCGTCCATGGAAGCCACCTTTCGTCTCCTACCGGAGTACTCCCCCGGCACGAAGACGGCATCCGCTTGACAGGACGCCGCGCGCTGCTAGCCCGTGGTGGGCACGAGTCGCCCGACGGTGAGAGCGTCGCCCGCGAGGTCGACCTTCACGGTGTCGCCGTCGCGGATGTCGCCGCCGAGCAGCGCCCGCGCGAGCTTGTCGTCGATCTCGTGCTGCATGAGCCGCCGCAGCGGTCGGGCGCCGTAGATCGGGTCGTAGCCGCGCTCGGCGAGCCAGGCCCGCGCGTCGGGGGTGACCGCGAGTTGCAGGCGTCGCTCGCCGAGGCGACGCTCGAGCCGATCGATGTAGAGCGACACGATCTGCCCGAGGTCGTCGGTCGACAGCGGCGAGAACACGACGATGTCGTCGAGCCGGTTCACGAACTCGGGCTTGAACGCCTGGCGCACGAGGTCCTGCACGGCCTGCTCGCGCTGCTCCCACGGCAGTGCCGTGTCGATGAGCACCTGCGAGCCGAGGTTCGACGTGAGGATCAGGATCGTGTTGCGGAAGTCGACCGTACGACCCTGACCGTCGGTGAGGCGTCCGTCGTCGAGCACCTGCAGCAGCACGTCGAAGACCTCCGGGTGCGCCTTCTCGACCTCGTCGAGCAGGATCACCGAATACGGTCGACGCCGCACGGCTTCGGTGAGCTGACCGCCCTGCTCATAGCCGACGTACCCGGGAGGGGCGCCGACGAGACGCGAGACGGCGAACTTCTCGCCGTACTCCGACATGTCGATGCGCACGAGCGCCTTCTCGTCGTCGAACAGGTACTCGGCGAGCGCCTTCGCGAGTTCCGTCTTGCCGACGCCGGTCGGGCCGAGGAACAGGAACGAGCCCGTCGGCCGGTCGGGATCGGAGATGCCCGCCCGCGTGCGTCGCACCGCTTCGGAGACGGCGCGCACCGCATCCTTCTGCCCGATGAGGCGCTTGCCGAGTTCGGCCTCGAGGTTGAGCAGCTTCTCGGTCTCGCCCTGCTTGAGCCTGTCGACCGGGATGCCGGTCCAGGCCGCGACGACCGCCGCGATGTCCTCGTCGGTCACCTGGTCGTTGACCATGCGGGGGCCGGTCTGCTCGGCCTCCTCGGCCGCCTTGAGCCGCGTCTCGATGCCCGGGATCGTCTCGTAGTTGAGCTTCGACGCCTTCTGGTA
>CAMLMQ010000128.1 GCA_946481135.1 uncultured Microbacteriaceae bacterium | reverse complement strand
ACCTCAACTACGGCAAGGCCGCGAAGCGCATGTACAACGTGTTCCGGCTCTCCGGGCGGCACCTCGACGCGGCCTTCGTGCGCGAGCTCTTCGACGAGCCGACGACGATCCTCTACCAGGTGTGGTCGCTCATCGTGACGCTCGACAACGCCACCCAACCCGGGTCGAGCATCCCGATCGACGACGTGCGCGCGCAGGCCGACGCCCTCGTGCTCGAGGTCGTGAAGGCACTCGACGGTCCCGAGGAGTCGGAGATCGTGGAGGCACTGCAGCAGCTCAATCGCACACTGGAGTCCCAGGTGACGGGGGAGCAGCGCACGGCCGAAGTCGCGGGGGCGCAGGCGCGCGTCGTCAACCTCGTGAACACTTTCTTCCGCGACAAGCTCACGGCGATGCCGAGCATCAAGGAGTACATCGACGCGATGCAGGCGCAACCCGCCGCGCACTGATCGTCAGCGCGGTGCGAACTCCTCGAACGGCAGCGTCGAGCCGTCGCCCAGCCGATCGCGCGGGATGACGCTGATCTCGCCGTTGGCCTCCAGCACCACGGCGCCCACGAGCGACAGGTCGCCGAGGCCCCGACTGCGCGCCGCGCCGAGCACGTCGTCACGGCCCAGCCGATGACGCCGGAGGGCCTCGTCGAGCAGTTCCCCGTGGGCCGCGAGGAGAGTCGCCCCCGATGTCGCGACGCGACGTGCGGCGCGCCGGCGTGAGATGGCGAGCGCGACCGCGAACTGCAGCGCGATCAGCAGGCTCAACGCGAGCGCGCCTTCGGCGAACGAGACGTCGCTGCTGAGCAGGATCGTCGCGAGCACCGAGCCGAGCGCGACGGTGACGACGAAGTCGAAGGCGCTGAGCTGGGCGAGGGAGCGCTTGCCCGCGACCCGCAGCGCGAGGATGAGGAACGCGTACGACGCGGCTCCGAGCAGCGCCACCCGTCCCAGGTCGGACCACGAGTCGAACCACATCGTTGGCTCCTCTCTCTCGCCGCGGCGGTCGCGGCATCCGGCCACGGTAGGCGGTCGGTGGCGGCCGAGGAACCCCGTTGCTCGAGGCGCGACGCGCTGCTTGACACCGGCAGCGCGAACCCGCTACGTTCTGCTCAAACGTTAAAGCATCGAACCGGTTCTCGTTTCGGGACGAGCTGCTCAAACGTTCCAGCATCCGACTGTCGAGGAGGACACGTGGCCGCACCCGATGCCGCGCGAGGTGTGACCCTGCGCGAGATCGCCGACCGCGCCGAGCTGTCGATCAGCGCCGTGTCGATGGCACTGCAAGACCACCCGCGCATCGGTCGCGAGACCAAGGAGCGCGTGCGCGGAATCGCCGACGAACTCGGCTACGTCGCCAACTCCGCGGGTCGTGCCCTGCGCGCCCGACGCGCCGACGCCGTCGCCGTCATCGTGCCGAACACCGGACAGCACGTCTTCGGGCACCCCTACTTCATGCACGTGCTCATGGGGGTGACCGAGGTGACGACCGAGCGCGACGCGCAGCTCGTCATCTCCACGAACCCCGCGACGACGGTCGCCGAGTCGCACGGCGTCGCCGCCTACGAGCGGGTCATGCGTTCGGGCTCCGTCGACGGGGCGATCGTGACAAGCGCCGCCTCCACCGACCCCGGGATCGCGCGCCTCGTCGAGACCGGCCTGCCCGTCGTGCTTCTCGGACGGTTCCCCGACCTCCCCGACGCCATCAGCGTCGGCGTCGACGACCGCGACGCCGAGCGCCGCGCCACCGAGCACCTCATCTGGGATCACGGTCGCCGACGGCTGATCCACCTGAGCGGTCCGCTCGACCACCAGTCGGCCATCGACCGCCGAGGAGGCTTCCTCGACGCCGTGCGCGACGCGGGCGTCGACGGACGGGTCATCGAAGGTGACTTCAGCGAGGAGGACGGGCGTCGCATCGCGCGGGAGCTGCTCGCCGACGCGGACTTCGACGGCCTCGTCGCGGCGAACGACGAGCTCGCCCTCGGCGCGATGAGCGAGCTCATCGCCGCCGGACGGCGGGTTCCCTCCGACCTCTCGATCGTCGGATTCGACGACTTCGGCCTCAGCCGGGTCACGACTCCGGGGATCGCCACGATGCACGTGCCGGCGGAACACATGGCACGTCTCGCGACCGAGCGGCTGTTCGACCTCGTCGGCGGAACGCGTCCGGCGGGCGGCGAGGAGCACCTCGTCCTGCCCGTCGAGTTCGTTCCCCGCGAGTCGTGCGGCTGCGCGGTTCGCACTCCCTGAGAGACCCCTCTCGCCCCTCGATCACATTGCCCAAAGGAGAGCAGTACATGAAGAGAGTCACCCTCGGCGCGGCCTCGCTGGCCGTCGCCGCCATCGCACTGAGCGGATGCACCGCCGCCCCCGAGTCCGACGGCCCGGTCGAACTGACCATGCTCGCAGGTTTCACCGGGGGCGACCGCGGTGCCTACGAGGACCTCGTCGCGGCGTTCAACGAGTCGCACGACGACATCCAGGTCACCCTCGAGATCCAGCCCTGGGACTCGATCGCCCAGACCCTTCCGGCCGCCTGGGCGACCGGTCAGGGCCCCGACCTCGCGACGCCGAACTTCGACCCCAACATCGTCGCCGAGTACCTCGAGACCGACTCGCTGCTCGCGCTCGACCAGCTCGGCAGCGGCGACGGTCAGATCGACGCGGACAACCTGTTCCCGGCGGCCATCGAGGCGTTCACGGCCGACGGCGAGCTCTACGCCGTGCCGGCGAATGTCGCGACCCTGCAGCTGTACTACAACAAGTCGCTCTTCGACGCCGCGGGCATCGCCGAGCCGCCGGCCACCGTCGAGGAGTTCCGCGACGCGGTCATGACGCTCACCGGCGACGGGGTCTACGGGCTGTCGCTCGCCGAGCGCGAGACCATCCAGATGTGGCCGATCCTGCAGTGGCTCGAAGGCGGCGACATCGTCGACGCCGAGGGCTGCTCGGTGCTCGACACCCCCGAGGGCATCG
The DNA here is from genome assembly GCA_946481135.1 of uncultured Microbacteriaceae bacterium. Next base: position 5,701 of record CAMLMQ010000128.1, on the reverse strand, counting down.
AGAGCCTGCAGATCTGGACCGACATCGTGCTGCAGGGCGGCGCCCCCGTCGGTCTGACGGGCGCCGAGTCGGACTCGCTGTTCAGCGCCGGTCAGGCGGCGATGCAGCTGAACGGCCCGTGGGCCGCCGCGGGTTACCTCGATGCGGGCATCGACCTCGGTGTCGCCCCCGTGCCGACGGGCGTCGACGGTGACGTGACGCTCGGCTCGACGGTGCCGCTCGCGATCTCGTCCGGCACCGACCACCCGGAGGAGGCGCAGCAGTTCCTCGCCTGGTGGACCGGCGTCGAGGCGCAGAAGCAGTTCGCCCTCGCCTCCGGCTTCCCGCCCGTGCGCACCGACCTCGCCGACGACCCCGAGCTCGCGGCGAACGAGGTGGTCGCGGCCTTCGCGGCGGCGCTCCCGAGCGCTCGCCTCTACCTGCCCGGGGTGCCGAACGCGACGCGCGTCGACTCCGAGGGCTACGTGCCGCTGATCGGTGAGATCACGCGTGGTGCGGATGTCGCGGAGGCCGCCGCCGCCGCGAGCGCCACCATCGATGCGGCGACCGGCTGCAGTTGAGAGCATCACCCGCCCTTCCGGGCGTCGGGGCCGACCGCCCCGGCGCCCGGGGGGCGACCCCGCGCCGGCTCCGGGTGCGCGGATGGCAGGCCTGGCTCTTCGCCGGACCGAGCCTCGCGATCATCCTGGTGTTCATCGTCTTCCCGATCGTGCAGTCGTTCTGGTTCAGCCTCCACGACTGGCGGATCGGCGCCGACGTGCAGGAGTGGCTCGGCTTCGCGAACTACGAGCGGCTGCTCGGCGACGAGCGGTTCTGGAACGCGCTGCGGATCACCCTGATCTTCGCCGTCGTGAGTGTCGTCGCCCAGCTCGTGCTCGGGTTCGCGTCGGCGTCGGCTCTGCAGCGCGAGGGGCTGCTGACCCGCGCCGTCCGCTCGGTCTTCTTCTTCCCGACGATCGTGGCCCTCGCGACGATCGGGATGGTGTGGCGCTTCCTGCTCGACCCCAACATCGGGCTCGTCGCAGGCCTCACGACATCCTTCGGGCTCCCCGCGGTCGGCTGGCTGCAGGATCCCGCCCTCGCCCTGCCCACCGTCATCTTCGTGAGCGTGTGGAAGAACGTCGGCTTCACGATGGTCATCCTGCTCGCCGGACTCAAGGGCGTGCCCACCCAGCTCTACGAGGCGGCGCGACTCGACGGCGCCTCGAACGCGCGCATCACGTGGTCGGTCACCCTGCCGAGCATGCGCCCGACCCTGCTCTTCGCAACCATGATCCTCACCATCAACTCGTTCCAGGTCTTCGACCTCGTCTACGTGATGACGAAGGGCGGCCCGCTCTTCTCGACCGACACCCTCGTCACGATGATGTTCCGCGAGGGCTTCGAGAACTTCGACCTCGGCTACGCCTCCGCGATCGCCTGGGTGCTCTTCCTCGTCATCATGCTGCTGTCCGCCATCCAGCTCCGGATCTTCCGCTATGACGACGTCGACTGAGCGCCGCGCCGCGATCACGCCGGCCCGCGTGCTCGCCTGGGTGCTGCTGGGCATCGGCGTGGTCGTCGCGATCGTGCCGTTCGTCTGGATGGTGTCGGGCTCGTTCCGTACCGAAGCCGACCTCTACTCCGCCCCCGAGAGCCTGCTGCCGACCGAGTGGACGCTCGGCGGATACGAGCGCATCTGGTCGGAGCTGCCGTTCCTACGGGTCATCGCGAACAGCTTCATCTTCGCCGGGGTCACGACCGTGCTCTGCCTGCTGTTCGACTCGATGTGCGCGTACGCGCTGGCCCGGCTGCGGTTCCGCGGGCGACGCATCGCCTTCTGGCTCGTCATCGCGACGCTCATGATCCCGTCGCAGGTGACGCTCATCCCGGTGTTCGTGGAGCTCTTCCACCTCGGCTGGCTGAACACCTATCAGGGCCTCATCGTGCCGCGCGCGACGAGTGCGTTCGGCATCTTCATGCTGCGGCAGTTCTTCCTCACGATCCCCGCCGAACTCGACGAGGCGGCGCGGCTCGACGGCGCGGGACACTTCCGCATCTACTGGCGCATCATCCTGCCGCTCGCGAAGCCCGCGCTCGCGACGCTCGCGGTGCTGCACTTCATGAACCTCTGGAACGACCTGCTCTGGCCGCTCGTCGTCACCTCGTCGACCGAAATGCGCACCCTCCCAGCGGCGCTGACCCTGTTCGGCGGGCAGCACGTCAACGACCACGCGGTGCTGCTGGCGGGTGCGGTCATCTCGCTCCTCCCGCTCGCCCTCGCGTTCTTCCTGGCACAACGGTTCTTCGTGCAGGGCGTCGCCGCGACGGGGTTGAAGTGACGGCCCTGTTCGAGCCGGGGCGGCTCTCCTGGCTGCTCGGCATCGAGGACACGTGCGTCTACCCGGCCGACCCGTCGCGGGACCCCCTCGACGAGCACGTCCTCACCGAACACGACGAGCGGATGCCGCATGACCTGGCCCTGGCCGCGCGGCTCGGTGCGCGGGGCCTGCGCTACGGGGTGAGCTGGCCCCTCGTGCATCGCGCCCCGGGGCGATTCGAGTGGTCCGAGTTCGACCGTGCCGTCGACGAGGCCGAGCGGCTCGGCCTGGAACTCGTCGCCGACCTCGTGCACTACGGCACGCCGACCTGGCTCGCCGACTCGTTCGCCGACCCCGGGTACCCGGCCGCGATCGCCGAGTTCGCGGGGGCGTTCGCCGCGCGCTACGCCGGACGCGTGCGGCACATCACCCCGCTCAACGAACCGCTCACGACCGCGTCGTTCTGCGGCCTGCGGGGCGTGTGGCCGCCCGCCCTCCACGGGTGGGAGGGCTGGACGCGCGTCGTCGTACCGATCGCCCTCGGCATGGCCGACGCCACCCGGGCGATCCGCGCCGCCGCGCCGGAGACGAGCATCGTGCACGTCGAAGCGGCGACGCTCGTCACCGCGTCCACCGACGCCGAGCGCGAGGAGGCGGCCTTCCTGCGCGCGATCGGATGGCTGCCGACCGACCTGCTGCTGGGGCGCGTCGACGCCGAGCATCCGATGCGTCCGTGGCTCGAACGGCACGGGGCCGCGGCCGCCGACCTCGATCGGCTGCTCGACGCACCGGCGGCACCCGACATCCTCGGCGTCAACTACTACCCGGACCTCACGCCGCGGCGCCTCGTCACGGTGGAGGAGCGCGTCACGCAGGTCGCACACGACGGGGGAGCGGCGGGTCTGCGCACCGTGCTGCAGCGGTTCGTCGAGCGCTACCGGCTGCCGGTCGCCGTCACCGAGACGAGCATCGAAGGTGAGGATGCGGTGCGTCGGCGCTGGCTCGCCGAGTCGGTCGCCGAGGTGCGGGCGCTCGCCAGCGAGGGGATGGATGTGCGCGGCTACACGTGGTGGCCGCTGCTCGACTTCGTCGACTGGTCGTGGGCGGCGGGCGGCGCGAACGTCGAGGAGTTCGCGGTGGCCCAGGCTCGGGCCGACGGCTCGACCGTGATCGCGCCGGCGCCTCCGCTCGGCGACCCCGCCGACGGCAAGACGCCGTTCCTGCGCCGGATGGGGCTCGTGCGGTTGGAGGAGACGCCCGACGGGCTGGAGCGGCGCCCGACGGGGGCCGCCGACGACTTCGCGATCGTGACCGGAGCCGACGGATGAGCTCTCCCGTCGATGTGCGGCCCTTCGCCGACCCGTTCGTCACCGTCACCGACGGCGGATTCCTGGCGGTCGGCACCGAGGATCCGGCCCCCGCGTCGGGACCGCTCTTCCCGATGCTGACCTCGACGGACGCCGTGACCTGGCACTTCGCCGGACGCGTCCTCGAGCGCCCCGATCCCGCGCTCGGCGGCGACTTCTGGGCACCGGAGATCGCCGCGATCGACGGACGCTGGTGGCTCTACTACTCGGTGGGTCACGGCATCCACGGCCATCACCTGCGAGTCGCCGTCGCCGACGCGCCCGCCGGGCCGTATCGCGACACCGGCACGAACCTCACGCCCGACGAGACGTTCGCGATCGACGCCCACCCGTTCCGCGACGACGACGGGCGCTGGTACCTCTACTTCGCCCGCGACGTGCTCGACGCCGAGCGGCCCGGAACGCAGCTCGCGGTGCTGCCGCTCGCGGCCCCCGACCGTGCCGCCGGTGCACCGGTGACCGTGTTGCAGCCCTTCGCCGACTGGCAGCTCTACGAGCGACGCCGCGCGATGTACGGCGGGGTGTACGACTGGCACACCCTCGAAGGTTCCGCCGTCGTGAGGCGGCACGGTCGCTACTGGATGACCTACTCCGGCGGGGCCTGGACCGGCGACGGCTACGCGGTGTCGTGGGCGGTCGCCGACTCCCCGCTCGGCCCCTGGACTCCCGCGTCGCCCGAGGCGCCTCCCCTTCTCCGCGGTGGCGCGGGCCTCGTCGGCCCGGGTCACAACTCCCTCGTCGCCGGACCGTCCGGCGATCTGATCGCCTTCCACTCGTGGAATGCCGAGCGCACCGTGCGACAGATGCACGTGCGCGGCATCTCCTTCGAGCTGGACGGTCCCCGGGTGACGGACCCCTAGCCCTCAGCTTCGCCGACGCCTCCCGACGGAGGGCGGCGGGTGCCGCGCCGTCAGGCGACGGGCGTGAGCAGTACGACGAGGCCGGCCAGCGCCATCCCGACGAGACTCGCGACGATGCCGATCCGCACGCAGATCCGTTTCTGCACCCACGCTTGCTGCACGGGGTAGCCGAGCGTCGGGCATCCGGCCCAGACGAGCGACGCGAGGCCCACGGCCGCGATGACGACGCCGCCCCACCACACGGGCTGATCCTCGAAGGGAAGGTCGGCCGGGCGCCAGCCCGCGGCGACCGCCGGACCCAGGAGGAGTGCGGCGGTGACGGCGAGTGCGGCGAGCCAGATCGTCGCGGAGTGAATGATGCGCTGTGTCTCGGCCTCGGCCGATTCGAGGTCGGATGTGACCGCAGTCGTGCTCTCGATCATTCCTCTATTTTGCGCCGCACGCTCCGAATCCGCTGGGTCTTGACGGTGGGCCGGTGCCGCGGGCTGTGGATGGGTGCCGCCGCGCGTCGTCCGGCCGGTGCACCATGCTGGGCATGAAGGCGATCAGGCGAAACCTCGCGGCGCGTGCCGCCGACGACACCGGGGATGTACCCGGCTGGGTGCTCATCTCGCTCATGACCGCCGGGTTGGTGATCGCGATCTGGGCGATCGCGGGCCCGGCGCTCGGGGCGATCTTCGAGAGCGCGCTCGCGCGCGTCACCGGCTTCTAGCGACGTGCGCGACGACTCGGGGTCGGCGGTCGTCGAGTTCACCCTCGTCGGCGTACTGCTCACGGTGCTCACCCTCGCGGTCATCCAGCTCGGGCTCGCCCTGCACGTGCGCAACACGGTGCTCGATGCGGCGGCGGAGGGCGCGCGCTTCGGGGCGCTCGCCGACAACCGTCCGGCCGACGGACTGACCCGCACGCGGGAGCTCATCACCGAGGCGATCGGCGCCGACTACGCGACCGACGTCGCAGTCGGCACGGGGGCGTGGCAGGGGCACCCGTCGGTGATCGTGTCGGTGCGTACGACGCTGCCGGTGGTCGGGCTGTTCGGCGTGCCCGGCGGACTGGAGGTGACGGGGCATGCGGCGCGCGAGACGCTCGAGTGAGTTGAGCTGGCGCGGGGAGGACGGGTCGGCGTCGATCGAGTTCCTCACCGTCGGGCTCCTGCTGCTCGTGCCGACCGTCT
>CAMLMQ010000127.1 GCA_946481135.1 uncultured Microbacteriaceae bacterium | reverse complement strand
CTCGCCATCGACGAGTTCGCCGTCTCGAAGTCGATGGCGGTGAAGTCGAGCGGCACATGCCGACTCTGACACGGGCGCCCGACACCGCCCTCGTGCCGCGCCGAGGCTGTCCCTAACTCTCGGGGTACCGAGCTCTCATCGACGTCTGATGGATCACCCGAGGTGACGCCGAGAGTTGGGCACGTGCTGCCGATAGAGTCGCCGCGTGGTCATGGGCAAAGCGGAATGGGGTCGCCTCACGGAAGCCTGGTCGGGCGAGGCCAGGGACTTCACTCCGGAGCTTGCGCAGCACCTTGATCTCCTCGACCGAGACCTGGGGCTTGGCCTCGCGGACGCGAGCACGGAGGTGCCCGCTGCCGGCGGTCGGCGCATCGACATCCTGGCGAGCGGATCCGAGGGCGCTCACTATGTCATCGAGAACCAGTACGGGCGTGCGGACCATGACCACCTCACCCGAGGGCTCGCGTACGCCGTCTCCGCGGATGCGGCCGGTCTCATCGTCGTGGCGGAGGAGCACCGAGACGAGTTCCGAGAGGTGGCCCACTACTTGAACGACGTGGCCGCCCGCGCCGGGAAGGGCATCAAGGTCTGGCTTGTCGAAGCCAAAGCCGTCCGCGTCGACGGCTCCGCGTGGGCGCCAATATTCGATGTCGTCGCGGAGCCGAGCGCGTTCACCGAAGAAGTCGCCGGTAATGTCAGCGGTTACGAGCGAAGCGCAGGCTTGGAGGAGGTGCTCGCCGCGTACTCGAGTGAAACGCTACGCGGCGCGGCATCCGCACTGGCTGCCCAGCTGGTCGAGCGGGGCTTGAAGCTCTACCCCACCGTCCGAGGCGGAAAGCACCTGTTGGCGTTCTTTGCTCCCGGGCCGTCGGCCGGCGGGTTCCGATCTGTTCTCACCTCGTACAGCGATGGCCGGATCTACATCTCGTTCAGCGCGTACTCGGGGAAGAACTCCGGTATCGCGATCCCGGCGCTGACGTCAGAGGAGTTCGTTCGAACGACAGTCGAGAGGTTCAGTCTCACGAGCGGCTACTCACCGGCGGGGTGGCTCACGCCTGACCGCGTTCAGTTGGTTCTCGACCTCGCCGACACGGTGATCGGGGCCTACAAGGAAGCCCTCGACCTCGGCCCGGACCCTTCGTTCGGATAGGTGGGGCCCGAGGCGGAACCGCGGAGGCCGCCCCGGCGCCCGGATAGGCTGAACCCCCGTGGCACTCACCATCGGCATCGTCGGACTCCCCAACGTCGGCAAGAGCACGCTCTTCAACGCGCTCACCAAGAACGACGTCCTCGCGGCGAATTACCCGTTCGCGACGATCGAGCCGAACGTCGGCGTCGTCGAACTGCCCGACCCGCGGCTGAAGGTGCTCGCCGAGATCTTCCACAGCGAGCGCATCCTGCCCGCGACTGTCGCGTTCGTCGACATCGCCGGCATCGTGAAGGGCGCGAGCGAGGGCGAGGGTCTCGGCAACCAGTTCCTCGCCAACATCCGGGAGGCGGATGCGATCGCCCAGGTCGTGCGCGGCTTCGAGGACTCCGACGTCGTGCACGTCTCGGGCGTCGTCGACGCGAAGGACGACCTCGAGGTCATCACCGCCGAGCTCGCCCTCGCCGACCTGCAGACACTCGAGAAGGCGATCGCGCGCTACGAGAAGGAGGTGCGCGGCAAGAAGCTCGACCCCGCCGTGCTGGATGCCGCGCTCGCCGCCCAGAAGGCGCTCGAGGCCGGCACGCCGCTCTCCCGCGCGACGGGCGTCGAGGTCGCGCTGCTGCGCGAACTCGGCCTCCTCACCGCGAAGCCGATCATCTACGTCTTCAACGTCGACGAGTCGGTGCTCACCTCCGACGAGAAGAAGGCGGCACTCTCCGCACTCGTCGCCCCGGCGCAGGCCGTGTTCCTCGACGCGAAGGTCGAGTCGGAGCTCATCGACCTCGACCCCGAGGACGCCGCCGAACTGCTCGCCTCGACGGGCCAGACCGAGTCGGGTCTCAACCAGCTCGCCCGCATCGGCTTCGACACCCTCGGCCTGCAGACCTACCTCACCGCCGGCCCCAAGGAGTCGCGCGCCTGGACGATCGGCAAGGGCTGGAAGGCGCCGCAGGCGGCGGGTGTCATCCACACCGACTTCGAGAAGGGCTTCATCAAGGCCGAGGTGATCTCCTTCGACGATCTCGTCGCGACGGGGTCCGTCGCGGAAGCGCGCGCGAAGGGCAAGGCCCGCATGGAGGGCAAGGACTACGTCATGCAGGACGGCGACGTGGTGGAGTTCCGCTTCAACGTCTGACCGACGGTCCGCGGGTGGATGTCGGACGTGCGCCCCATCCTGCGCGCATGGACCTTCGCACCCCCAGCATCGCCGACGTCTTCGACCCCTGGCTGAGCGCCTATGCGGCCGCCCGGACGGGCCGGCGCCGCGACCGCATCCTCGCCGTCGGCCGACGGGTGAGGCAGTGTGTCGAGGCCGAGTGGGAGCGCATCGCGACGGATGCTGAGCGCGAACTGATCGCGCTTGAGCTGCAGTTCGACACGCCCGACCCGGCGGCCCGCTCGATCTCCTTCGAGGCGCTGCCCGACGTGCTGCTGCTCGTGGCGAGCGAGCGCTGGATGCCGGGCGACCCCCAGGACCGTCGCGCGCAGCTGCAGGTGCTCGGGGCGGCGGGGGAGTGGATGGCGGCACCGCGCACGGGACTCATGGTGTCGCACTGCTCCGTGCTGACACTCCAGGTGGAGGTGGATCGCCTCCGGGCGCGCGAGATGAAGCGCTAGCGGGATGTCGGCGCGAGGGCGCATCATGACCTCGTGACCGACTACGTCGTGAAGGCGCTGTCGCCGGAGACGTTCCCCGCTTGGCTCGCGCTCGCCGAGAAGCACAACGGCGTGTGGGGTGGCTGCTACTGCAGCTACTTCCACGGCGACACCGACACGACACGCAAGGCCGACCACCGCGGCGACGGCGCGACGTTCCAGCGCCGACTCGTCGACGAGGGGGTCGCGCACGCGGCGCTCGTGTTCGACGGCGATCAGGCGATCGCGTGGTGCAAGTTCGGGTCGCCGAGCGAGTTGCCGAACATCTACCACCGCAAGCAGTTCGACGCCGGGGAGACCCACGAGGCACCGTGGCGCATCACGTGCTTCTTCGTCGATCGCGACTACCGTCGCCAGGGCGTCGCGCTTCTCGCGCTGAGGGGCGCGCTCGACCTCATCGCCCGTGCCGGCGGCGGCGAGGTGGTGTCGTTCCCCAACATCGTCGAGCCGGGCAAGCGGGTCTCGTCGTCGTTCCTCCACAACGTGACGCCCGGCATCTTCGAGCAGGCCGGCTTCACGTTCGAGCGGCGCATCGGCAAGAACAAGACCGTGATGCGCGCGACGGTCGCCGGCTTCCGCGCCTAGGGCTGGTCGCCCCGCCGACGCTGCTCGGCCGCCCACGTGTGGTGGGCGATCGCCGCGCTCACCGCGTCGCGCAGGGCTGTGCCGTCGGCGCCCCGGTAGAGGTCGCGGGCGTGGTAGTGGGACTCCTCGCGGTAGGGCGCGCTGTGGTGGATGCCCTGCGCCAACTCCGACAGATACGTGTGGCCGCCGGCCTCGTACGCCCGCAGCTCCGACGCGTCGAGCCGTACGAGGGCGGAGTCGTCGATGATGGCGCTGTAGCTGTAGCGCGCGTCGAGGTAGAGGATGCCGGCATCCTCGACGAGGAACCACGCGCCCGGCTCGTGGTCGACGTACCTCACGGCCGCGGTGCCTCCACGGCGGACTCGGCCCGGCGCTCCCGCAGGATCTTGCGGATGTGCCACGCGTTGATGAGGATGACGGCGGCGTTCATGCCGACCATCGGCCAGGTCTCGACGAGCACGTTGTAGAACACGAGCATCGCCGACGCGACCGAGTTGATGATGCGCAGCGTGAGCATGCGGCTCTGCAGCAGCGACACGATGAGCAGCCCCGAGCCGATCCATCCGAAGACCTCGATCCAGACGTCCATGGCGTGCTCCTCCTCCGGTCGCGACGACGGCGTCGCCGACCGCCTCCATTGTCGCCCCACCGACGCGACGGCGCCCGCCTCCCGGAGGAGACGGGCGCCGGGTGTGCGCTCAGTTGGTGGTGCCGTAGGCGGGGTCGTCGCGGAGGTTGTCGACCTCGGTCTCGAGCTCGTCGATGTTGGCCGGGAGGTCGAAGCCGCACGAGGTGATCTCCTCGGTGACCTCCTTCGTGAGGCCGACCTTGCCGTCGGCGTGCGCCGTCTCGACGGTGCCGCTCTTGATGACGTTGTTCTCCTCGTCCTGCGACTCGCGCTGCAGTTCGGGAACGCTCTCGCACAGGTGGTAGACGCTGCCCTGTGGGGTCCAGTAGACGGTGTCGGTGCCCGTGATCTGCGACACGATCGCGGAGTACTCGTCGGCCTGCCCCTCGTTGGCGGCCTCGACTTCTTGCTCCTGCTCGATCTGGCCCTCGGTCTCGTCTTCGATCGAGTTCGGGTTGTACTCGATGCCGAGCAGCACGGCGGCGACGAGCACGACCGCGCCGACGGCGCCCGCGATGCCCTTGGTCTTGCCGTCGATGTTCTTGCTGAGCAACAGCACGACGATGATCGGCACGAACGCGATGATCGGGATGATCGCGCCGAGCTGGTTCTGCACGAAGAACTTCACGGGCTCCTGGCGCGAAGCCGGGTCGGCCTGATTGGCCGCCTTCCACAGCTGCGAGCCGACGATCGTGAGGATGCCCAGCACGACGAAGAGGCCGATGAGCGCCCAGATCAGCCAGTCCGGCTGGCCGCCCTCGAGCTGCGTGAGGATGTACCAGATCCCCACGGCTTCGATGATGATCGCGACGGCCCAGAGGATCGCCGCGATGATGCGCTTTGTCTTCGCGCCGGCCTTCGCCTCGGCGCTCGCCGTCCAGCCGGAGCCTTCGCGCACGCGCTTGTCGGCTTCGGCGCGCACCTCGGCCTTGTTCGCCTTCTGCTCCTCGGCGGTGGGTCCGGCGACCTCGACCTGAACGACCTTCTTGTTGGTGCCGCGCTTGCCTTCGGCCATGAGACCCCTCCTGAGTGTTGGCTGGGCGACACTATATCGGCGCTCCGCCGACGCGCGGAGCGGGCGTCGGGAGGCGCGGGATCAGTCGGGCGTCTGCCCCGGCTCGGTCGCGTTGAACCACCCGAGCCAGCCGTCCGGCGCGGGCACCACCTCGTAGTCGCCGCAGGTCCACACCTCGGCGGGGAAGCCGTCGACCTCCCACCCGAGGTCGGTCCAGTCGGCGGTGAGGGCAGGGATGCCGCGACGCTCCGTCGTCATGCAGTCGCCCGCGAGATCCGACGTGCTGTCGATGCGCACGACCGCGACGGTCTCGTCGGCGGTGGCGAGGTTGCGCAGATCGGTCGCGTCGCGCGGGATCCAGGCGGGGATGTCGACGCCGACCCACCCGTCGCGCGCCTCCGAATAGGTGGCGAAGTCCTCCCGGTGCTGACGGCTCAGCGCGTCGCCGATCTGGGTGCAGCCGGCGAGGGTGCCGACGAGGAGGATGCCGGCGCCGAAGGCGACGGCGGCGGACGTGGCGGAGTCGAACCTGCTCATGACCCCACCCTCGCGCGAGGCCCGAGCCGCCCGCGTCGGGCGGAAGCCGGATCGCCCTCGCCCGGGAGGCGGATCGACCCTCCGCTGCGAGGATGACGCCGCGCTACCCCGCCGTCACGCGTCGGGCGATCTTCCGAGCGTCGATCCCGAGCTGCCGGAGGTTGCCGGTGAGCGGATTCGAGTAGCCGAGGAAGAACAGCCCGGGATACGCGGCGAGTTGCGCGTCCGCGTTGATGCGCGGGCGCCCCGAGGGCTGCAGCACGCCGAGGTCGCCGACGAGCTCCTCCAGCCCGCGCCGGAACCCGGTCGCGACGACGACGGCGTCGGGCGTTCGGGTGCTGCCGTCGGCGAGCACCACGGCATCCTCGGTGAACGAGGCGACCGCGGGCACGATCGCGATCTTCCCCGCTTTGAGCGCGCGCAGCATGCCGACGTCGATCGTCGGGGTGACGTCGTCGCGCAGCTGCTGGGTGGCGATGCCGCGCGGCGCCCGGGGCAAGCCGTAGCGGGAGAGGTCGCCGACGACGACGCGCTGCAGACCGCCGGCGAGTGCATCTTGAACGCGCACGGGCAGCATCGACATCGACAGGATGAGGGCCTGACTCGGGATGCCCGCCACCGACCGCCGCACGACGTTCGGCGGGGTGCGCATCGCGATCGCGACGGAGACCCCGGCCTCGGCGAGGTCGGCGGCGATCTCGGCGCCGCTGTTGCCGGGTCCGACGACGAGCACATCGCGAGCATCCAGAGCAGCCGGATTGCGGTACGCGCTGGAGTGCACGACGCGTCCGCGGTACCGGTCGAGGCCCGGCCAGTCGGGGATGCGCGGGTCGTGGTTGTAGCCCGTCGCGACGACGACGATGTCGGCCGCGATTCGCCCCTCGAGGTCGCCGCGCCGCCAGGCGATGCTCCATCCGCCTTCGGCGCGTTCGACCGCGGTCGCCGTCACCCCGAGCCGCACGTCGAGGGCGAAGTGGTGGGCGTAGTCGTCGAGGTAGCGCAACAGGTCGTCGCGGGCCACCCAGCGTCCGTAGCGTCGGGGGATGGGGTAGCCGGGCAGCTGCGACAGGCCGCGCGAGGTGTGCAGGTGCAGTCGGTCGTAGTGGGTGACCCAGCTCGCCCCGACCCGGTCGGCGCGGTCGATCACGATCGTGTCGACCCCGGCGCGGGTGAGTTCCGCCGCGGCGGCGAGGCCGCCGGGTCCGGCGCCGATCACGAGGGCGCGCGTGGTGTCGGGGAGGGCGTCGTCGCTCACGGATCACACTGTAGGGCGCGCGTAGCCTGGCGGAATGGATCTTCACCTCACCGGTAAGCGCGCGATCGTCCTCGGCGGCACGAAGGGCATCGGCCGCGCCGTCGCGGTCGCCCTCGCCACGGAGGGGACGGTCGTGACGGTCGCCGCCCGCCACGACGTCGTCGACATCGCGGCGACCCTCGCGGGTGAGACCGGCGGCACGGTGCACGGGGTCGCGATCGACTCCCGCGACGACGCGTCGGTGCAGGCGGGCGTCGCGGAGGCGGTCGCCGCGATGGGGGGAGTCGACATCCTCGTGAACACCGCTGCCGCGCCCTGGAACGCCTCGAAGAACACGGTCGCCTCCCGCACGAGCGACGACGCGATGCGCGAGGAGTTCGAGGAGAAGGTGCTCGGCTACCTGCGCGCCGCCCGCGCCGTCGCGCCGCACCTCGTCGCGAACGGGTGGGGTCGCATCGTCAACGTGAGCGGCCTCGGCGCCCGCCGCTCGGGGTCGGTCGCCCAGACGGTGCGCAACATCAGCGTCGCCGCGATCACGAAGAACCTCGCCGACGAGCTCGGTCCGCACGGCGTCAACGTCACCGTCGTGCACCCCGGCATGACCCGCACCGAGAACGTCGCCGCGATGGTGCAGAAGCGGGTCGACGAGGGGGCGAGCGTCGAGGAGGCGGAGCACGCGATGGCGAACAACATCATCGGCCGCATCGTCACGCCCGAGGAGGTCGCCGCCGTGATCGCCTTCCTCGCGTCGCCGCGCAGCGTCGCGATCACCGGCGGCGCCGTGGATGTCGGAGGCGGCACCCCGGGCATCGTCACCTACTGAGGGGCGGCGGGCATCCCGTCGAGCAGGGCGTCGCGCAGCGCCGGCGGAAGGGTCGGCGGGATGTCGGGCACGACGCCGAGCGCGTGCAGGGAGCGGCTGTACATGTTCCGTGCGCCCGCCGCGAAGGCGATGTCGACGATCTCGCGGTCGCTGAATCCGTGCTGCTGCAGGATGCGCGCATCCTCGTCGGTCATCGCCGACGAGTCACCGCTGAGCTTCTCGGCGAACTCCATCATCGCGACCTCGGCCGGCGGCAGGCCGGCGTTGCGGAAGTCGCGCGCGACGCGCTCGATCTCGTCGGCGTCGAGGTAGTTGAGCGACTTGAGTCCGTGGTGCGCGCGGCACGCCGTCGACCGGAGCGCGCCCGCGGCCGCGAGGGTCACGAGTTCGTACCGGCGCATGCCGAGCGAGGGCACGACCGCACGGATGACGGCCTCGAACGCCCGCACGGCGTCGGGGTTGAGCGCGGTCACGCGGGTGTGGGTGGCGACATAGCCGAGCGTCTCCCGATCGTGGGCATAGAGCTCGGCGGCGACGCCGGTGACATCCGATTCGCGCGGCGTGGAAAGGGCGGTCATGTCGGGCACACTACGCCCGCGTAGCATGCCCGCATGGTGGCTTTCCCCATCCCGGTGCCCGAGGGCACGCCCGCCTGGGTCGGTGTGCTCCTCGCCGTCGGCGCGACCGCCGTGTTCGTCGTGCTCGTCTGGCAGGCGGTGCGCTACTTCCGTGACTCGCGCGACGACGACTAGATCCGGCGGGCCGCTGCTTCTGTCACCGCACAGCGGGGGCTAGGCTGGCCGCACAATCGAAGATCGGGCCGCACGGGATGCGGGAGAGCCCACGAATCCGGTGGGCACCGAAGGAGCAAGCCTCCCCGCCAATCTCTCAGGTATCCGTACCGCATCCTCAGGCCGCTCTGGAAAGTTGCTCCACGCGGAGCCGCCGTAGGTGAAAGCGACTACGCGTCGCGAAACTCTCAGGCACCATGACAGAGGGGGAGTTCTCACACCGACCATCCGGGAG
>CAMLMQ010000126.1 GCA_946481135.1 uncultured Microbacteriaceae bacterium | reverse complement strand
CGAGGGTCTCGGCGACGAGCTCGCTGTCCTCCATGATCGACAGCGCGTGGTCGAGCGAGGCCGGCAGGCTGCCGTAGCCGAGCGCGCGGCGCTCCGCCTTCGTCATGCCCCAGACGTCGCCCTCCGCCTCGGGCGGCAGTTCGTAGCCGTTCTCGATGCCCTTGAGTCCGGCGGCGAGCATGAGGGCGAAGGCGAGGTACGGGTTCGCCGCGGAGTCGAGCGCGCGGTACTCGATGCGGGCGCTCTGCCCCTTGCCGGGCTTGTAGAGCGGCACACGCACGAGCGCCGAGCGGTTGTTGTGCCCCCACGTGATGTAGCTCGGCGCCTCGTCGCCGCCCCAGAGGCGCTTGTACGAGTTGACGAACTGGTTGGTCACGGCGGTGATCTCGGGCGCATGACGAAGCAGACCCGCGACGAACTGCCGACCGATCGTCGAGAGCTGGTACTGCCCGCCCGCGTCGTAGAACGCGTTGGTGTCGCCCTCGAAGAGCGACATGTGCGTGTGCATCCCCGAACCCGGGTGCTCGGAGAAGGGCTTCGGCATGAACGTCGCGTAGACGCCCTGCTCGATCGCCACCTCCTTCACGACGGTGCGGAAGGTCATGATGTTGTCGGCCGTCGTGAGCGCGTCCGCGTACCGGAGGTCGATCTCGTTCTGGCCGGGTCCGGCCTCGTGGTGGGAGAACTCGACCGAGATGCCGAGGTCTTCGAGCATCCGCACGGAGCGTCGGCGGAAGTCGTTGGCCGTGCCGCCGGGCACGTTGTCGAAGAAGCCGGCCGAGTCGACGGGAACCGGCACCCCGTTCTCGGGCTTGCTCGACTTGAGCAGGTAGAACTCGATCTCGGGGTGCGTGTAGAACGTGAAGCCCCGGTCGGCGGCCGACGCGAGCGCGCGCTTGAGCACGTTGCGCGGGTCGGAGACGGCGGGCTGCCCGTCGGGCGTCGTGATGTCGCAGAACATGCGGGCCGTCGGGTCGACCTCGCCGCGCCACGGCAGGATCTGGAACGTCGACGGGTCCGGCAGCGCGAGCATGTCGGCTTCGGAGGCGCGGCTGAGTCCCTCGATCGCCGACCCGTCGAAGCCGACGCCCTCGTTGAACGCTCCCTCGACCTCCGCGGGCGCGAGCGCCACCGACTTCAGCTGGCCCACGACATCGGTGAACCACAGCCGCACGAACTTGACGCCGCGCTCCTCGATCGTGCGCAGAACGAAGTCGCGTTGCTTGTCCACGGTGTCCTCTCGTGAGGCGGGCTCAGAGTCAAGGGGAAGGAGCCGCTCCGGCGCCGTCATTAGGCTAGCAACATGCCTCGTCTGCGATTGGCGCTCGCCCAGTCCAATCCTCTCGTCGGGGACTTCGCCGGCAACACCGAGAAGATCGTCTCCGCCGCCCGCGCGGCGTGGGAGCAGGGTGCCGACATCCTGCTCACCGGCGAGATGGCGCTCTCCGGCTATCCGATCGAGGATCTCGCGGCGCAACCGTCGTTCCTGCGGGCCGCCCGCGCCGCGGTCGACGCCCTCCCCGCGCGCCTCGAGGCGGAGGGCCTCGGCGACCTCGTCGTCGTGGTCGGGCACCCCGACGGCCCGTTCGAGCCGCGCGTGCTCGGTACGAGCAACGCCCCCACCGCGATCGCGCAGAACTGCGTCTCGGTCATCCAGGGCGGCGGCATCCACGCCCGCTACGCGAAGCACCACCTGCCCAACTACTCGGTCTTCGACGAGTACCGCGTCTTCATCCCGGGCGACGAGCTCCTCGTCGCCCGCATCAAGGGCGTGGATGTCGCGATCATCGTCTGCGAGGACCTGTGGCGCGACGGCGGACCCGTCGGCCGGGTGCTCGACGCCGACGCGGGCCTGCTGCTCGTGCTCAACGCGAGCCCCTACGAGCGCGACAAGGACGAGGTGCGCCTGCCGCTCGTCACACGCCGGGCCGTCGAGACCGACACGATCGTCGCCTACGTCAACATCGTGGGCGGCCAGGACGACCTCGTGTTCGACGGCGACTCGGTCGTCGTCGACGGGTCGGGCACGATCCTCGCCCGGGCGCCGCAGTTCCGTGAGCACCTGCTCGTCGTCGACGTCGACCCCGCACCCGCGGGCGCGCAGGACGTGCCCGACGCCGTGCGACGCGTCGAGCTCGACGCCCGCGCCGAGCAGAGCGCCCCGCACGGCAAGCCGCGGCTCTCCCCCGACATCGCCGAGCTGCCCGACGACCGGGAGCAGCTCTGGAACGCCCTCGTGCTGGGCTTGCGCGACTACGTCGAGAAGAACGGCTTCCCGTCGGTCGTGCTCGGTGTCTCGGGCGGCATCGACTCGAGTGTGTGCGCGGCGATCGCGGCCGACGCGATCGGCGCCGACCGCGTGTACGGCATCTCGATGCCGTCGCGCTACTCGTCGGAAGGGTCGGTCGACGACGCGCGCGAACTCGCCGAGCGCCTCGGCATCCACTACTCGGTCGAGCCGATCGGCGACATCGTCGCGGTCATCGAGAAGCAGCTCGGGCTCGAGGGCGTGCCCGCCGAGAACGTGCAGGCGCGTGTGCGCGGGATGCTCTGGATGGCGGAGTCGAACCGCGCCGGCCACCTCGCGTTGACCAACGGCAACAAGACCGAGGTGTCGGTGGGGTATTCGACGATCTACGGCGACACCGCCGGCGGCTTCGCGCCGATCAAGGACGTGCCGAAGACGCTCGTGTGGGAGCTCGCGCGCTGGCGCAACGCGTTCGCCGAGTCGCGCGGCGAGACGCCGCCGATCCCCGTCGCGTCGATCGAGAAGCCTCCGAGCGCCGAGCTGCGGCCCGACCAGACCGACCAGGACACGCTACCGCCCTACCCCCTGCTCGATGCCATCCTGGAGCTCTACGTCACGCAGCGCTTCGGTCGCGAAGACATCGTCGCCGCCGGCTACGAGCGCGCGACGGTCGACTTCGTCGCGACGCTCGTCGACCGGGCCGAATGGAAACGGCGGCAGGGTGCGATCGGCCCCAAGGTGTCGGGCATGGCGTTCGGACGGGACCGGCGACTGCCGATCACGTCGCGCGCCGCGGGGTAGGCCGTGTCGCTCGTGCTCGGGACGGCGCGCCTGTCGCTGCGCCCGCTCACGACCGCGCACACCGAGGCGCTGCTCGCCTACCGGGGCGACCCGGACGTGTGCCGGTACCTTCCCTTCCCGCCGATGGATGCGGCCGAGATCGCGCGACGGCTGCAGACCCAGTGGTTCCGCACCGAACTGGTCGAGGACGGCGAGCACGTCACCCTCGGCGTCGAGTTGCGGGACACCGGACAGCTGGTCGGCGACGTCATCCTCTTCCTGAAGTCCCGCGAGCACGGGAACGGCGAGATCGGCTGGGTCTTCCATCCCGCCGTCTCGGGGCGGGGGTACGCGACGGAGGCCGCCGCGGCGCTCCTCGACTGGGCGTTCGGCCCGGTCGGGCTGCGGCGCGTCGTCGCCCGGCTCGACGAGCGCAACACCGCGTCGGCGCGCCTCTGCGACCGTCTCGGGATGCGTCGGGAGGCGCGTCTCGTCGAGAACGAACTCTTCAAGGGAGAGCTCTCGACCGAGCTCGACTACGCGATCCTCGACCGCGAGTGGGCCGAACGGCGGGCCGACCGGCCCGCGGGCTAGCCTGGACCCATGGCAGACGAGGTCGTCAAGCGCGTACGCACCCGGCACTTCGCGAACGCGAAGCAGCAGGGCATCAAGATCACGGGGCTGACGTCGTACGACATGCTCACCGCCGCGATCTTCGACAAGGCGGGCATCGACTTCCTGCTCGTCGGCGACTCGGCGGGCAACAACGTGTTCGGCTACGACACGACCGTGCCGGTGACGCTCGACGACCTCATCCCGATCACCCGCGGTGTCGCGAGCGCCGTCAAACGCGCGTTCGTGGTCGCCGACATGCCCTTCGGGTCGTACGAGACGAGTTCCGACGAGGCGCTGCACACCGCCTTCCGGTTCATGAAGGAGACCGGCGCGCACGCGGTGAAGCTGGAGGGCGGCGTGCGCAGCGCCGAGCAGATCCGCCGCATCGTCTCCGCGGGGATCCCCGTGATGGCGCACATCGGCTTCACGCCGCAGAGCGAGCACCAGCTCGGCGGGCACGTCATCCAGGGCCGCGGCGAGACGGGCGTCGAGGCGCTGCTCACCGATGCACGCGCGGTCGAGGATGCGGGGGCGTTCGCGGTCGTGCTCGAGATGGTGCCGAGCGACGCCGCCAAGCGCGTGACCGACGAGCTCGGCATCCCGACGATCAGCGTCGGCGCGGGTCCGCATTGCGACGGGCAGCTCAACGTGTGGACCGACTGGGCCGGCCTCACGACGGGGCGCATCCCGAAGTTCGTGAAGCAGTACGCGAACGTCGCCCAGGTGCTGACGGATGCCGCACAGGCCTGGGCGGCCGACGTCGCGTCGGGCGCGTACCCGACGGCCGAGCACTCCTACGACGAGTGAGCACCTCACCCCGGGCCCGGATCGGCATCTCGGGGTGGCGGTATGCGAGCTGGCGGGGCGACTTCTACCCGGCGGGGCTGCGGCAGGCGGACGAACTCGCGTATGCCGCCGACCGGCTCGACTCGGTCGAACTGAACGGCTCGTTCTACTCCCTGCAGCGCCCGACGTCGTGGCGGCGGTGGCGCGAGGCGACGCCCGACGACTTCGTCTTCGCCGTGAAGGGCCCGCGCTACCTCACGCACCTCAAACGCCTCCGCGAGCCCCGGGAGGCGCTCGCCAACTTCCTCGCGTCCGGGCTGCTCGCCCTCGGCCCGAAGCTCGGGCCGATCGTGTGGCAGACACCGGCCGACCTGCCCTACGAGCCCGCCCTCGTCGACGCGTTCCTCGACCTGCTCCCCCGCTCGACCGCCGCAGCGCTCGAGCTCGCCCGCGAGCGGCACGCCCGCATGGAGGGACGCGAGGTGCGGGAGATCGATGAGGACCGGCCGCTGCGCCACGCGTTCGAGCCCCGGCATCCGTCGTTCGACTCGGCGCGGTTCGCGGAGGCATGCGCCGCGCGCGACGTCACGATCGTGGTCGCCGACAGCGCCGGCACCTGGCCGACGATCGACCGGGTCACCGACGGCTTCGGGTACGCCCGCCTCCACGGCGACACCGAGCTGTACGCGAGCGGCTACGCGGACGAGGCGCTCGCCCGGTGGGCGACGTGGGTGCGGCGGCACCTCGACGCGGGCCGCGACGCCTACGTCTACTTCGACAACGACGCCCGCGGTCACGCGCCCCACGATGCGATGGCGTTGCGCGCGAGGCTCGACGCATGAGCACCGCCTACGTCGGGATGGCGGGATGGGTGTTCCCGCCCTGGCGCGGCACGTTCTACCCCGCGGGGCTGCGGCAGGCCGACGAACTCGCGCACGCGGCCACCCGCGTCACCTCGATCGAGGTCAACTCGTCGTTCTACGCCGCGCCGAAGCCCGCGACCTGGTCGGCCTGGCGGGATGCGACGCCCGACGGGTTCGTCTTCGCCGTGAAGGCCCACCGCTACACGGCCCTCGTGAAGCGTCTGCGCGACCCCGCCGAGTCGGTCGCCCGGTTCCTCGGGTCGGGCGTGCGGGAGCTCGGGCCCAAGCTGGGGCCCGTGCTCTGGCAACTGCCACCCGATCTCGCCTACGACGAGCACACGCTCGAGGGCTTCCTCGCGACCCTCGACGGCACCGGGCTCCGCCACGCCCTCGAGGTGCGGCATCCGTCGTTCGCCGACGACCGCTTCCGCGCCCAGGCCGACCGGCACGGCGTCGCCGTCGTGCTCGGCGACACGGCGAGCGGCTGGCCGGTGCTCGACTGGCCGACCGCCGACTTCGCCTACCTGCGCCTGCACGGCGACCTCGACCGTCATCCCGACGGCTACGGAGCGGACGGGGTGGCGCCGTGGGCCGACTGGATGCGGGCGCGCCTCGCCGAAGGACGCGACGTCTACGCGTACTGCGTCACCGAGAACAAGGTGCACTCCCCGCGGGACGCGGAGGCGCTCATCCGGAGCCTCGGCACGCCGCCCGCGGCGGCGGCTCGACCACCGGTCTAGCGCTCGTCGGCGGATTCCTCCGCGGCCCAGGCGCGGGCGCGCTCCCGCGCGATCTCGGGGGCGCGCTGCGCCTCCTCGCGCGTCGCGTACGGGCCGTCCCGGTCGGTGCCGAGGGACTGCGGCCCCTCCTCCACCTCGCCGGTGACGTGGTTGTACCACCACTCGCTCATGCGACCGAGCCTAGCTCTGCTCCTAAGCTCGGGGGTATGCCTCGCGACGCCGCCGGACTGCTCACCCCGGGTCGGGTCAGCGGACTGCGGCGGGTGCCCGACCGCATCCCGCGCCCCGAGTACGTCGGCCGACCGGGCCCGCGTCCGTACGACGGTGACGACCGGTACCGGCCCGACGAGGTGGAGCGCATCCGGGCCGCCGGACGCATCGCGGCGCGTGCGGTCGAGGAGGTCGCGGCGGCGATCCGTCCGGGCGTCACGACCGACGAACTCGACGCGATCGGTCACGACTTCCTCGTCGCCCACGACGCCTACCCGTCCGCACTCGGCTACCGCGGATTCCCCAAGTCGATCTGCACGTCGGTCAACGAGGTGATCTGCCACGGCATCCCCGACGACACCGAGCTGCGCGAGGGCGACGTCGTCAAGGTCGACATCACGGCCTACCGCGACGGCATGCACGGCGACCTGTGCGCCGCGTTCCCCGTCGGCGAGGTCGCTCCCGAGGTGGCGGACCTCATCGACCGCACGCGCGAGGCCCTCGCCCGCGGCATCCGCTCGGTCGCGCCGGGTCGTGAGATCAACGTCATCGGCCGCACGATCGAGAGCTACGCCCGTCGGTTCGGCTACGGGGTGGTGCGCGACTACACCGGGCACGGGGTGGGCGCCGCGTTCCACTCGGGTCTCGTCATCCCGCACTACGACTCCGCTCCCGACCACGCGACGCTCATGGAGCCCGGGATGGTGTTCACGATCGAACCGATGCTCACGATCGGCACGCTCGACGACCCCGGCACGGTCGCGTGGGAGGAGTGGGACGACGGCTGGACGATCGTCACCGCCGACCGCCGCCTCACCGCCCAGTTCGAGCACACGATCGTCGTGACGGAGCGCGGCTCCGAGATCCTGACGCTCCCCTAGGGCATGATGCTGGGCATGGCGATGACGGCGGATCCTCAGCTCAAGGATGTGGCGATCGGCATCGACATCGGCGGCACCGGCATCAAAGGCGCGCTCGTCGACGTCCGGTCCGGGGAGCTCGTCGGCGAGCGGCTCAAGGTCGCGACCCCGCGCGGCGGCGAACCCGCCGCCATCCTCGACGAGGTCGAGCGGATGGTGGAACGCTTCGGGGACGGCACGCGGCGTCTGCCGATGGGGGTCTGCTTCCCCGCCGTCGTGCGCGGCGGACGCACGATGTCGGCCGCCAACGTCTCGAAGCTGTGGATCGGACTGCAGGCCGAGACGCTCTTCGAGCAGACCCTCGAACGCGACATCGTCTTCGTCAACGACGCCGACGCGGCGGGCGTCGCGGAACTGCACTTCGGCGCGGCGAAGGACGTGAAGGGCCTCGTCATCATGACGACCCTCGGCACCGGCATCGGCAGCGCGCTGCTCTACGACGGCGTGCTCGTGCCGAACTCCGAGCTCGGGCACCTCGAGATCGGCGGGCGCGACGCCGAGTCGCGGGCGTCGTTCGCGGCGAAGGAGCGGTACCGCCTGAGTTGGAAGTCGTGGGCGAAGCGGCTGCAGCGCTACTACGACACCCTCGAGATGCTCTTCTCGCCCGCGCTCTTCGTCGTCGGCGGCGGGGTGTCGAAGCAGGCGTCGGAGTTCCTGCCGCTGCTGAACCTCCGCACGCCGATCGTGCCGGCCGCGCTGCGCAACAATGCGGGCATCCTCGGGGCGGCGTGGCTCGCCGCGCATCGGGGCCACCCGACGGCCGCGCAATTCGACGCCGTCTGACGCGAAATCGTCGATAACCGTCATATTTCGGTTGCGTGAAGTTCCGCAACGAGGTGCTGACATCGACGCGAGGGTCCGCTACTGTCGAGGCTCAGTTGCTCCGATCGACGGAGTCGAGCGCAAGAAAGCAGTACGTAATGCCCAGTGGAACCGTGAAGTGGTTCAACGCCGAAAAGGGTTTCGGCTTCATCGTCCCGGACGACGGCTCTCAGGATCTGTTCGCCCACTACTCCGCGATCGAGGCGAGCGGCTACCGTTCCCTCGAAGAGGGCCAGAAGGTCACGTTCGAGGTCGCCCAGGGCCCCAAGGGTCCGCAGGCCGCGAGCATCAAGATCGCCTGATCCCCCACGCATCCGCGAACGCGCCGTCCCCGCCGGGGCGGCGCGTTCGTCGTCTGCGGCGCCGCGTGATCGGCACATGCCCGCGGTCGGCCGGGGGTGCAAACGGGTCGGCCGATACGCCGGGTTCTGTCCCCTGCCGCTGTGTCGCCACAACCGCAGGGTGACGGCCATCTCTCTCGGGACTGCGTTGCCGCAGCCCTCTAGCGGTCTACCCGGGAACTCGGGGGGCCCCGTCGACGTTCCCTGTCTGACCTTGCACCGGGCGAGGTTTACCCAGCGAGCCCGATCACTCGGGCCCCTGGTGGTCTCTTACACCACCGTTTCACCCTTACCGCCCGACCGAAGTCGGGAGGCGGTCTGCTCTCTGTTGCACTTTCTCGCGGATCACTCCGGGTGGGTGTTACCCACCGCCCTGCCCTG
>CAMLMQ010000125.1 GCA_946481135.1 uncultured Microbacteriaceae bacterium | reverse complement strand
AGGTGTTCAGCAGGAGATCACTCACTGCGGCACTCGCCGCAGTCACCGCCGTCGGCGTGCTGGCAGCATGCACCGCTTCACCCGACAGCACCCCGGACGACGACGGACAGCCGAGCGGCACGCTCACCGTCGCCCACTGGGATTTCCTCGCCCCCGCCTACGGCGAGGAGATGCAGGCGATCATCAAGGCCTACGAGGACTTCAACCCGAACGCGACGATCGAGACCGTCGGCATCGTGCGCGCCGACTACGAGACCAAGCTGAAGATCCAGTTCTCGTCGGGCGGAGGGCCGGACGTCTTCACGATGGCCGACACGTTCTACCCCGAGCTCGCCGCCGCCGGCAAGCTGCTCCCGCTCGACGATGTCCTCACCGACGAGGTCGTCGAACGGCTGAACTCGACGAACGACGCCGTGGTGCGCGACGGCGAGCGGCTCGCGGTCACGTGGCAGGTCGCGCCGTACGCGTTCCTGTGGAACACCGACATCCTCGAGCAGGCCGGCGTCGAGCCGCCCACCACGCCCGAGGAGCTGCTCGAGGCCGCGAAGGCGATCAAGGAGACCACCGGCATCACGGGCTTCGCGGTGCGCCACCGGCTCGCCGAGGAGACGCCGTGGTGGATCGACTTCAACAACTGGATCGTCGGATTCGGCGGAGCCTGGGCGGAGGACGGCCAGCTCACGATCGACAGCCCCGAGAACGTCGCCGCCGTCGAGTTCTACAAGGAGATGTACGACTCCGGCGCGTTCGCGGTCGGCGACGACGCCTCGACCTTCCGCACGAAGTTCAGCGAGGGTCGCCTCGCGATGATGATCGACGCCACCGGCGCCCCTCCCGCAATGGTCAGCGAGACGGTACCGTCGACCTCCATGATGGCCTCGCCGCTGCCGTTCCCCGAGCTCGCGACGAGCCAGGTGGGCATCTACTTCGGCATCAACTCCAGCACGGAGAACGCCGCGCTCGCCGGAGACTTCATGAACTGGTTCCTCTCGGAGGACACCCAGCAGAAGGTCTCCGAGGTCATCGGCAACACGTCGACCGTCGCGACGGAGACCGCCCTGCCGGACGGCTTCCTCGAAGCCAACCCGTGGGCGGCCGCCTACCGGGAGAACGGCGCGTACACGTCCTCGGCGGTCATCCCCGGGTTCGAGTCGGTGACGCCGCAGATCCGCAACGTGGTGCTCAGCTGGATCGAGAAGGTGCTTCTGGAGGACCTCGATCCTCAAGAGGCGCTGACCAACGCCGCGAACGAACTGCGCTGATCCATCGGAGGAGGGCCGTGCGGGCGGCCCTCGGCCCTCCTCCTCCCACCCACGACCCGAAGGGATCCGCGTGACCACGGTCGCCACCGACGGACCCCGCGCCCGGCCCCGCCGGCGCCCCGCCAATCTCGCGCCCTACCTCTTCGTGGGTGCGGCGGCTCTCTACCTGCTGCTCTTCACCGCCGTACCCGTCGTGCGCGGGCTCTGGTTCAGCTTCACCGATGCGACGCTCCTCAACCCCAACGGGGGATCCTTCGTCGGACCCGAGAACTACGGCGAACTCGTCACCGAGGCGCGCTTCTGGGGCTCGGTCGGCACGACCTTGCTCTACACGGCCGCGACAGTCGTCGGATCGATCGTGCTCGGCACGGTGGCGGCGGTCGCCATCAACGAGGGGATCCGCGGGCGCGCCTTCTTCCGCGCGATCCTCACGATCCCGTGGGCCGTGCCGTCGGTCTCGGTCGTGCTCGTCTTCATCTGGATCTACAACGTCGAGAGCGGCGTCGCCAACGCGGGACTGCGCGTGCTGGGCATCGGCGAGCAGGGCTGGCTCATCGACCCCTCCCTCGGCCTGCTGTCGGTGTCGATCGCGAGCGTGTGGAAGGTCTTCCCGTTCGTCATGCTCGTGGTGCTCGCCGCCCTGCAGGGGGTTCCCGCGGAACTGCGCGAGGCGGCGCGGGTCGACGGCGCCGACTCCTTCAACGTCTTCAAGTCGGCCGTCGTGCCGCATGTCATCCCGACGATCCGCGTCGTCGCGCTCCTCATGACGATCTGGTCGATCCGCCGCTTCGAGATCATCTATCTGCTCACCGGGGGCGGACCGATCGACGCGACGAACACGATCGTCATCAGCGTGTACCGCGAGGCGTTCCAGAACTCCGACCTCGGTCGCGCGGCGGCCATCGGCATCCTCGGTCTGTGCCTGTCGATGGTCGTGACCGTCGTCTACTTCCTCGTCGATCGCCGTGAGGCACGGAAGGAGGCGCAGTGATCCGCCGCATCGTGGGGCACGTGCTCCGCTACGTCGTCGTGATCCTCGTCGTCGTGATCGCCGCGTTCCCCGTGTACTGGATGCTCAACACGGCGCTCACGCCGCGCGGCGAGCTGTTCACGGGGCAACCGCTCATCCCCGACTTCACGCGGATCGGCGACCTGTTCAGCGTGTTCACGAGCGACGTGCCGATCCTCACCTGGCTCACCAACAGCGCGCTCGTCGCCATCGGCACGACCCTCGCGAGTCTCGCGATGGCGGTGCTCGCCGGGTACGGTCTCTCGCGCTACCGGTTCCACGGCCGCGGGGTGCTCGGCTTCGCGCTGTTCGCGACCCAGATGCTCCCCGAGGCGCTGCTCATCGTGCCGCTGTACGCCCTGTTCGCGACCCTCGGGCTGCTCAACGGCCTCGGCGGGCTCGTGCTCGCGAACACCGCCTTCGTCATGCCGGTCGCGGTGTGGATCGTGAAGGCCGCGATGGATGCCGTCCCCTACGAGATCGAGGAGGCCGCGCGGGTCGACGGCTGCCCGCGGTTCGTCATCCTGCTGCGCATCATGATGCCCCTCACCGCGCCGTCGATCGCCGCCGCCGCCGTGCTCCTCTTCTTCGACGGCTGGAACGAGTACCTGTTCGCCACGACCTTCATCCAGGACCGCGAACTGTGGACCGCCTCGGTGGGCCTGTCGTCCTTCATCGGCGAGTTCATTACGCCGCTCTCGACCGTCTTCTCGGCGGCGATCGTGTTCACGATCCCCGCGATCGTCTTCTTCCTCCTCGTCCAACGCCAGATCGTGAGCGGCCTCACGGCCGGCTCCGTCAAGGGATAAGCCATGCCTGCACTGACCTTCTCGCACCTCACGAAGCGCTTCGGCAACTCCGAGGTCATCCGCGACTTCACCGCCGAGATCCCCGACAAGGAGTTCCTCGTGCTGCTCGGCCCCTCGGGCTGCGGCAAGTCGACGATGCTCCGGATGATCGCGGGGCTCATCTCGATCGACGACGGCGATCTGCTCTTCGACGGCGAGCGCGTCAACGACCTGGACCCGAAGCGGCGCGACATCGCCTTCGTCTTCCAGTCGTACGCGCTCTACCCGCACCTCTCGGTGCGCGCCAACATCGCGTTCCCCCTCCTGATGTCCCGCTTCCGCTGGTGGCACCACATCCCGGGAATCGACGTGATCATGCGGCTGCGCGCCATGCGCGACCCCGCGGTGGCGGGACGTGTCGCCGAGATCGCCGAGATGATGGAGCTCACCGCGCTGCTCGACCGGCGCCCGAAGAGCCTCTCGGGCGGCCAGCGGCAACGCGTTGCCCTCGCCCGAGCGCTCGTGCGCGACCCCGCCGTCTACCTCCTCGATGAGCCGCTCTCGAACCTCGACGCCAAGCTGCGCTCGCAGATGCGCGTCGAGATCTCCGCCCTCTACGAGCGCGTCGGCAAGAGCTTCGTGTACGTCACCCACGACCAGGTCGAGGCGATGACCATGGGCACGCGCATCATCCTCATGGATGCCGGGGTCATCCAGCAGGAGGGGACGCCGAAGGAGATCTACGACCGGCCGGCGAACACCTTCGTCGCGCGCTTCATCGGATCGCCCGCGATGAACCTCATGCCCGCGACCCTCGACGCCGACGGGGCGCGGCTCTCGCATGGGGACGCGCTCGCGCTCGGCGAGGGCGAGCGACCCGAGCGCGACGACGTGCTGCTCGGCGTGCGGGCGGAGCGCCTCCGAGTGGCCCCGCGGGGTGCGAGCGGGATCCCCGCGCGGGTGCGCGTCGTCGAGCGGCTCGGCGCGGAGACGATCGTCGGGTTCCACCTCGGCGACGACGAACCGGGAACGCTCGGCGCGGCGGCCGCGCGCGACGTCTACTACGCGCGCATCCCCGGCGAACTCGACGTCGCCCTCGGCGACCTCGTGTCGGTCACCCCCGACCTCACGAACGCGTCGTGGTTCGACCGCGAGACGGGCGACCGGCTCGCGACCCGTGCGGAGGTCGCCGTCGTCTCATGACCGGACTCGTGCTGCGCGGCGGCGACGTGCTCGACGCGCGTCGCGGGGTGCTCGAACGCCGCGACCTGCGGATCGTCGACGGCCGCGTGTCGGATGCGCCCGGCGGCGGCGACGATCGGATCCTGGACGTCGCGGGACGGATCGTCGCCCCGGGCTTCGTCGACCTGCACACGCACCTCTTCGTCGGGCAGGACCTCGGCGTCGATCCCGATGTCGTGGGTCCGCCGTCGGGGACGACGACGTTCGTCGACGCCGGCAGCGCGGGCGGCCACGTCTTCGGGGCGTTCCGCCGGGGCACGCTCGATCGCTCCCGCACGCGCGTGCGCGCCTTCGTCAACATCGCGTCGATCGGCACCACGAGCATCCTGCTGCGCGGCGAGCTCAAGTCGCCCGAGTACGCCGACGTCGATGTCGCCGTCGCGGCGATCGAGGCGAACCGCGACGTCGTCGCCGGTGTGAAGGTGCGCGCCTCCGCCGACGTCGGGGGAGAGCACGCACCCGAGGCGCTGCGGCGCGCGCGGGTGGTCGCCGACCGGGTCGGACTTCCGCTCATGGTGCACCTCGGGCCCGCGCCGGCCTCCCTCGAGGAGATCCTCGGGGTGCTCGGTGCCGGCGACATCCTGACGCACGCCTACTCCGGATGGCCGGGCAACGCCCTGATCGCCGACGGCGTCGTGCGGCCGTCGCTGCTCGCGGCGCGCCGACGCGGCGTGCTGCTCGACGTCGGCCACGGGATGTCGGGGTTCGACGCCGCCGTCGGACGCGCGATGGTCGCGGCGGGCGAGCCGCCCGACTCGATCAGCACGGACCTGCACACCTACTCCGACTCGCGCGTCGTCGATCTGCCGACGGTGCTGTCCAAGTTCCTCGCGTTCGGGATGCCGCTGACCGAGGTGCTCCGACGTGCGACGATCGCCCCGGCGCGCGCGGTCGGCCTCGACGCGGACGGGGTCGGCACGCTCGAGCCGGGTGCACCCGCCGACGTCGCGGTCGTGCGACTCGTCGAGGGCCCGGCGGCGCTCGGGATGCCGGGATCCCCGGGTTTCGTGGAGGCCGACCGACGCCTCGAAGCCGTGCTCACCCTGGTGGCCGGCGAGGTCGTGCACGACGCGGAGGAGAGGGCATGAGCCGCACCGTGGTGGTCAGTGGCGGCGGGAGCGGAATCGGGCGCGCATGCGCCGAGTGGTTCGCCGCGCGCGGTGACGAGGTGTGGATCGTCGGCCGACGGGCCGACGTCCTGGAGGAGGCGCGTGCGGCGATCGGCGGCACGGTTCACGTCGTCCCCGCGGACCTCGCGACGCCTGACGGGGCTCAAGCGGTGCGCGACGCGCTCGGCGAGCGCACGGTGGATGTCGTCGTGCCCGCGGCCGGGGGGACGCCCGCGACCGTCCCCGTCGAACTCGCGGACGTCGCGCGCGACTGGGAGGCCGACTTCCACGCGAACGTGCTCACGGCCGTGCTGCTCGTCGAGGCCGTGCGGCCCCGGCTGGCCCGGCCGGGCGGGCGCATCGTCGGCATCGGATCGATCGGCGCGCAGCTCGGCAGCGGCTACGGCGGGTCCTACGGTTCCGCGAAGGCCGCGCTGCATGCCTGGGTGTTCTGGCTCGCGGCGCAGCTCGGACCCGAGGGGATCACCGCGAACCTCGTGCTTCCGGGGTACATCCCCGAGACCGAGTTCTTCGGCACCCGCCGGGGACCCGAGTTCGACGCGGTGCGCGTGGAGCGCGCGCTCGTGAAGCGCGCCGGAACCGCGGCGGAGGTCGCCGACGCGGTCGGCTTCCTCGCCGCGCCGAACGCGGGATACATCACCGGGCAACTGCTCGGGGTCAACGGAGGGATGGTGCTGGGACGATGACCGGACTCTACGAGGGGCTCGGCGTACCCCGCGTGCTCAACGGCGTCGGACCGGCGACTCGCCTCGGCGGGCTGCCGCTGCATCCCGACGTGTGGGCGGCGATGCAGGAATCCCTCGCGTCGCCCGTGCGCATGGACGTCTTCGAAGCCGCGGCGGGCCGTCGCATCGCCGAGCTGCTCGGGGTGCCCGCCGCCTACGTCACGTCGGGCGCGTCGGCGGCGATGCTGCTCGGCACGGCGGCGGCGATGACGGGCGGTCGCGCCGACCTCGTCGATCGGCTGCCCGACACGACCGGGATGCGGCGACGCGTGATCATCCAGGCGGCGCATCGCGACCCCTACGACCGCGCCATCGCCCCGACCGGCGCGGTGCTCGAGGTCGTCGGCTACCCCGACTCGACCCACCCCGACGAGCTCGAGCGCGTGCTCGGCGACGACGTCGCAGCGGTGCTGTTCCGGCCCGGCAAGCCGGGCAATCTGCTGTCGCTCGCGCGGACCGCCGAGATCGCGCACGCGCACGGCATCCCTGTGCTCGTCGACGGCGCCGTGCACGCGCCGGGCCTCGAACGGCTCCGCGCGCTCTTCACCGACGGCGCCGACCTCGTCGCGTTGAGCGGTGGGAAGGGGTTCCGGGGACCGCAGGCCAGCGGCTTGCTGCTCGGCCGCCCCGATCTCGTCGCCGCCGTCGGCGCCCAGCATCAGGACATGGACGAGCGCCTCGCCACGTGGCCCCCAGGGCTCGAGGCGGGCGGCCTCACGCCGCCGCGGCACGGTCCGGGGCGGCCGATGAAGGTCGGTCGAGAGCAGATCGCGGGGTTGCTCGCCGCGCTCGAGCGGTACGTGCGCGACCCCGGCGGCGACGAGGCGCCGGGCATCGCCGAGCTGGCGCAGGCGGAGCGCGTCCTGCTCGACGGGGGCGCGGACGTGGTCCGGCACCACGACGCCGCGCTCGACGTGCCGTCGTTGCACGTCCGAGTCGGAGACGGCGCCGACGCGGTCGACGCCCTCGTGCTCGCGCTCGCGGCCCGCCCGACGCCCGCCTACGTCGGCGAGTCCGAGGCCTGGCGCGGCGTCGTCACGATCAATCCGATGGCGCTGGGCGCGGGACACGGCACGGCGCTCGCCGGCGCGATCCTCGAGTCGATGAGGCGTGCATGACCGAGCTCCTGGAGGTGGCGGTGCTCGGCTCCGGGATCATGGGGCGCGGCATCGCGCTCGCGCTCGCGCGAGCCGGTCACGTCGTCCGGGTCGCCGATCCCGATCCGGCGGGTCCGGCCGCACTCGTGCGCGCTCTCGACGCCGAGCACGACGGCGCCCGGGGTCGGGTGAGCGTCGGGAGCGATGCGGATGCCGCCGTCGCCGGTGCCGGCCTCGTCATCGAGGCCGTCCCGGAGCGCGTCGAGCTCAAGGTCGAGGTGTGGCGCCGTCTCGGCGCGGCGGCGTCATCCGACGCCATCCTTGCGACGAACACCTCGGCCCTCGACGTCGACGCTCTCGCGGTACACGTGCCCGATGCCGGTCGCGTGCTCGGCACGCACTGGTTCAACCCGGCCGAACTCATCCCGTGCGTCGAGGTCGTTCGGGCCGCCGCGACCCGCGACGATGTCGTCGCGACGACGGTCGACCTGCTCGCGCGCGCGGGGAAGGACCCCGTCGTGGTGCGCAACTCACCCGGGTTCGTCGCCAACCGGCTGCAGTTCGCGCTCGTCCGCGAGGCGCTGCTGTGCCTCGAGGAGGGACTCGCGAGCGCGGAGGACATCGACCGCATCGTGTCCGGCTCGTTCGGCGTGCGTCTCGCCGCCCTCGGCCCGCTCGCGAACGCCGACCTCGGGGGCCTCGACACCTATGCGTGGATCCTCGACGACCTGTCGCACAGGCTCGGGCCGAGATTCGACCCGCCCGCCGTCCTGCTCGACCACGTCGCCGCGGGGCGACTCGGGGCGAAGACCGGGGCGGGGCTCCGCGGTGAGCACGGCGGCGAGGAGTTCGCCCGCCATCGGGACACGATCGTGCGGCGCGTCCTCGTCGCCGCACAGGAAGGATGACCGCGTCATGAGGTTCATGCGCATCGGACCCGCGGGAGCGGAGAGACCCGTCGTCGTCGACGAGGCGGGGGTGGCGCACGACCTCCGGCCCGTGGCGGACGACGTCGACCCGCGCTTCCTCGCCGCCGGCGGGATCGCGGCGACTCGGGCCGCCCTCGCGGCCGGCACCCTGCCGCCCCTCGACGTGGAGGGCGAGCGTGTCGGGGCGCCGCTCGTGAACCCGCCGTCGCTCGTCTGCGTCGGGATGAACTACGCCGCGCACGCCGCGGAGTCGGGCTCGCCGCCCCCCGATCACGTGGTCGTGTTCTTCAAGAAGACGAACACGATCGTCGGGCCGTACGACCCCATCGTGCTGCCGACGGGGTCGACGCGGCTCGACTGGGAGGTGGAGCTCGGCATCGTCATCGGCGCCGACGCTCATCGACTCGGCAGCGACGAGGCGGCGCTCGCGGTGGTCGCGGGCTATGTGCTGGTCAACGACCTCAGCGAACGCGCGTGGCAGCTCGAGACCTCGCAGTGGTCGAAGGGCAAGTGCGGTCCGGGGTTCTCGC
>CAMLMQ010000124.1 GCA_946481135.1 uncultured Microbacteriaceae bacterium | reverse complement strand
GCCTACCGCGCGATCGGACTGACCCGGGCCGACGGCCGGACATACAGCGGCTACGCCGGAGAGGAGGCCGACCTGCTCGGCGAGGCGTGGGACGATCTCGGCGGCTCACCCGAGGAGTGCCTCTTCGCCTACGGGGCCGCCCCCCCTCGGCGACACGGTCGGCACGCCCGAGGCACCGGCCGCCGACGACCGGGTGCACTACCCGTCGTGGCACCATGACGGCGAGGAACGTTACTGGCTCACCGAGGGGGTGCGCGTCTTCGACGACTCGGCGGCCGCGACCGCCTACCTCGCGGGCGTGCAGAGCGCCGTCGCGGGATGCACGACCTACGCCCTGCCCGGATCGGGCTGGTCGGCGACCGTCACCCCCGCCCCCGCGTTCGACCTGCCCGACGCCGTCGCGGCGTACGGCTGGGTCGAGAGCGGCGGCGTCGGACGCTACTACGGGGTCGACCTGCAGCGCGGCAACCTCGTGCTGCGGCTCACCCTCAACAGCGACGGCGCCGGCCCCACCGAGGGCGAGTTCCGCGCCTTCGCCGAGTCCTACGCCGAACTGCTCGCCGAGCTCGAGCCGACCGGCCGAGCCGCGACGTCGTCCGAGCCCGGCTGCGTGCGCACCACGAGCGCCGCGATCACCGCCACCGAGAGCCAGAACAGCCCGAGCACGACGAACGACGCGTCGTCGACGAAGCTCGGCAGCGCGAGCACGAACACGACGAGCGCGAACAGCTGCGCCGCCGACGCCGACAGCACCGTCGCCGCGTGCGCCCGAGGGTCGGGGTCGGGGCGCGGCATCAGCACGAGCAGGGCGAGCAGCACGCCCACCACGAGCACGATGCGGCCGAGGTCGGACCACGCCGCGGGCAGGAGCCAGCCGGCGTGCACGGCGACGAACGGCACGACCGCGAGACGCACGACGAGTGCCGCCCCGACGGCGCGACGCACGGGGGGCGTGAGGGCCGCCACGACGGATGCCGCGAGCAGCAGCAGCGCGATCTGCACCGGG
This sequence comes from uncultured Microbacteriaceae bacterium, assembly GCA_946481135.1. The sequence goes on along the minus strand of CAMLMQ010000124.1, from coordinate 7,739 downwards.
GAGGCGGGCGACCCGATGAGCGCGACGGGGAGCACGCCGAGCTGCGACAGGAGGCCGTGCAGCGTGAGCGGGAGCAGGAAGGCACCCGTCACGACCGCGAGGGCCCGCGCCGTGGTGCCGTGGAACGGCGGGAGGAGGGCGACCGCGGTGATCCCCGCGACGCCGAGGAACGTCAACAGCGCGACCGCGACGGCCGGCACCGCGGGCAGCGGCACCTCGACGGCGACGGTCGCGGCGAGCAGCCCGACGACGAGCACGAGGGCCGACAGCACGAGGTCGGCGTTGCCCGCCACGGCGAGGGCGGCGGTCGTCCCGCGCGCCCGGGAACGCCGCAGGGGTCGCCGCACCGAGCGCACGGCGACGACGACCACGAGGGCCGCGACGACCCCCGCGTGCGCCCACGACAGCGGCGCCTCGGCGAGCGGAGTCCAGAGCTCCGGGTCGGGGGCCGGGAAGAGTTCTCGCGCCGCCGTGAGGCGCAGCGCGGTCAGCACGACGACGAGTCCCACGACGCCGAGCACCGCACCGAGAGGCATCCCATCGCGGAAGAGCGGGCGGAGCACCGCGGTGCGCGACTCCGCGGCGCGTGCCACCCCGTAGTACGCCCCGAACGCGGCGAACGCGGCGGCGAGGCCGACGAGTGCGATCCAGGTCCAGCCGCCGTCGGCATCCGACGCGAACTGCGCCGCGGCGAGCACGAGCCAGACCCCCGCGACGAGCAGTCCCGCACGGGCCGCGCCGGCACGTCGCGCGGCGACGACGGCCACCGTGAGCAGGACGAGCGCCGCCGCCGCCGCGAGCAGGTGACGCTCGGCCGCGAGGGCGACGACGGGGAACACGCCGGCGCCGACGACGCCGCCGCCGGTCGACATCCATCGCCGGGATGCCGGCTCGGTGCGCAGCAGCGACGCGACGACGAAGGCGCCCGCCGCGACCCCGCCGGCGACCGTGAGGAGCACGCGCAACGGCAGCGTCCCCGCGACCTCACCCGGGGCGGAGACGCTCAACCCGTCGGTCAGACCGGGCACGAGGACGACGACGGCGACGGCGGCGGTGAACGCCCAGCAGGTGAACACCCACGCGCGTCGCGGCGCGGAGAGGCGGCTCGGCGCGAGCCGTCGCAGCCGCTCCGCGAGCATCGTCAGCTCCGGTCGGAGCGCGCGAAGAGCGCGCGGAGCGCGAAGAACACGAGCACCGCGACCACCACCACGAGGATGATGCGCACGACGAGCGCGAGGAACGACAGCAGGATGCTGACCACGAGCCACGCGATCACGAGGGCGGCCGCAGCGAGCAGGATCGTGACGACGGTGCGGTTCATGCCCTTCAGGGTACGGGGCGGCGGCGCACGAAGCCGAGTTGGAACAGCACGGCGGCGACGAGCACGGCGAGGGCGGCCGCATGCGGCACCTGCGCGGCACCCCAGCCGGTGAGGGCCGCGCCGCCGATCGCGGGGGCGACGGCGATGCCGACGTACACCGCGGTCGCGTACCACGAGATCGACACCGCGGCACGCGCGGGGTCGATCTCGGCCAGGCGGTCCTGCACGGCGACGCCGGTGCCGAAGGCCGCGACCCCCCAGATGAGGAAGACCACCGCCAGGGCCGCGTACGATGCGGCGACGAACGGGATGATCGTGAGGGCCACGACGTGCACCGCCATGAGCGCGCTGCCGACGAGACGATTGCCGGAACGGTCGGTGAGACGACCCGACAGCTGGTTGCCGACCGCGCCTCCGAGCCCGTAGAGCAGCAGCAGGCCGGCCAGCAGCGTGCCCGAGCCCCCCGTCGCCCCGACCGTGTACGTCGAGCTGTAGATATAGGCGACGTTGAAGGCGGCGATCGTGAAGACCGTGCTGCCGAGTGAGCTGAGGATGCGCGGGTTGCGCAGCACGGACGCGCGCTGCGCGAGCGTCATCGGCGGGGCGAGCGGCACGCGCCGCACGAACAGCAGCACGACGACGGCGGACGCCGCCGCGAGCACCGCCACAGCGGCGAGGGGCAGCCGCCATCCGCCGAGCTGGGCGACGGCCGTGCCGAGCGGCGACCCGATCGCCGTCGAGAGCGTGAAGCCGAGGGTGACCATCGAGATGGCGCGGGCGCGGCGGGCGACCGGCACCATCGCGGCCGCCGCCGCGATCCCCGTCGGCACGATCGCCGCGCCCCCCGCCCCGGCGATCGCACGCCCGATCACGAAGACCGCCAGATCGGGGGCGACCGCGGTGATCAGGCAGCCGACCGCCATCACGACGAGCCCCGCCGCGATGAGCGGACCCCGCGGCACGCGCGCGAGGAGGGTCGCGACGGTCGGCGCGAGAACGGCGACGACGGCCGCGTACACCGAGATGGAGAGCCCCACGCCGTTGGGTGTCGTGCGCAGCCCTTCGGCGATGTCGGGCAGGAGCCCCGCGACGACGAAGCTGTTGGTGCCGACGAGGAACGTGCCGAGGCTCAGCAGGGCCAGTCGCAGCCCGACCGGTTCGGGGCGCTCGTCGGCGGGCGGCTCGGACACCCTCCGACCCTAGGGAGTCGCGCGCGGCGCGCGCTCGGGCCACTCCGCTCAGTGGAACGCGGGAACGACGGACGGGCCGCCACCCGAAGGTGACGGCCCGTCGCTGTGTCTTGCGCTGGTCGCGATCAGCGACGCAGGCCCAGGCGCTCGATCAGCGAGCGGTAACGCGCGATGTCGATGTCCTGGAGGTAGCCGAGAAGACGGCGGCGCTGCCCGACGAGGAGCAGCAGACCACGACGCGAGTGGTGGTCGTGCTTGTGCTCCTTGAGGTGCTCGGTGAGGTCCTTGATCCGCTTGGTCAGGATCGCGACCTGAACCTCGGGGGATCCGGTGTCACCGGGCTGGGTAGCGTACTCGTCGATGATCGCCTTCTTGGTCTCAGCGTCAAGAGCCATAGATTCGATCCCCTCCTTCTCGTCGTTGCGCGGCGCCCGTCACCCGATGTGCGAGCTCTCTGTGTCCGCGGCCGTTCGAACGGCAACCTTGCGATGGTATCAGAGCACGAGAAGCGACAGCACCGCGGTGGCGACGAACGAGCCCGTCACGAGCACCGCGTAGAGGCCGGCCACCACGAGGCCGAGGACCGCCCAGGCGCGACGACGCAGCATCCCGTCGGCGGTCTGCTTGAGGCCCGCGACACCGAAGCGGATCGCGAGGCCGAGCAGCACCCCCACGATCACGAAGCGCAGCGCCTCGAGGCCGAGCGCGGCCTCGGGCAGCCGCGCCGCGTCCGAGAGCAGGTAGACGACGCCGAACGACGCGCCACCCACGAGGATGTTGGCAAGCACCGCGAGTGCGGCGAACTGCAGCGACCGGGTCGCCGCGATCGAGGCGACGCCACTGCGCACGGGGATCGCGACACGCGATCCGCAGTGCGCGCAGAAGGGCTCTCGGGGGCTTCCGGCACGGGTGCCGCAGGTCGAGCAGGCCGCGGGGGCGGCGAGCGGGGTCTCGAGCTGGGGGGACACGAGGCCGGTCGCCGGGTATGCGACCGTCATGTCCCCCATCCTAGGGACACACCCCCGGATCGGTCACCCCCGCATCCCGACCCGTCGAGCGTCCGGTGGGGCGTTACTCCCCCAGCATCCGGTAGAGCTCGCGGCGCAGCGCGTCGAGCTTCTCCGTCGCGGCGGCGCGCTGCTCGGCGGTGCCTTCGGCGCCCACCTGCCGCACGACGCCGGCGAGCTTGCGGGCCGCGGCGAGCAGGTCGCCCTGCTCCTTCCAGGGATGCCGCGACTGCGTCCAGGCACGCGCGATCTCGTCGGCGTGCTCGGCGACGTGGGCGCGGCCCTCGTCGGTCAGCGCGTACTGGGCGCGCGCGCCGTCGGAGGTGGGGGCGATCAGCCCCTCGTCGACGAGCTGCTGCAGCGTCGGGTACACCGAGCCGGGGCTCGGTCGCCACGCGCCGTCCGACTTCGCCTGGATCGCCGTGATGAGGCCGTAGCCGTTGGTGGGCCCCTCGGCGAGGAGGGAGAGGATGGCGCTGCGCACGTCGCCCTTGCGGGCGCGGCCGCCGAAGCCGCGAGGGCCGAAGCCCGGGCCTCCGAGGAAGCCCATGTAGTCGGCGGCGGGGTGCGGCCCGCCCGGCGTGCGGAAGCGCGGGTGCGGATGGGAGGGAGTGGCGGGTCGGAACCCGCGCGATGAGTTCATGCGGTGCATGGGGTCTCCGTTTCGTCAGTCATGGGGTGTTTCGTCAGCCATGGGGTCGAGGCCCATCATACGACTGTCGCCGATATATCGCAATAGTCGTTACCGAACACAGATCGCGACCCGGCTACCACACACGTCGACGTATCGTCACCGCCCTTTCGTCGGGCGGCGTCGGTTCCCTAGCCTGGACCGACGTCGCGCGCCCGAGTCGCGACCGGCCCGGGGAGGGGACGCACGCGTGAAGGCTCTGCTCTGGCAGGGGCACTCGATCGAGACCGCCGACGAGGTGGCCGACGTCGCCGTCGAGTTCGCCCGACTCGTCGCGGGCTACAACCGGCTCGAACGCATCGACGTCCCCGCTCAGGTGGGCGGGCAGCCGGCCGAGGCGTCCCTCGTCGTCGGCGCCGGGATGGGGCTCGGGATGCTCACCCTCCCCGCCGTCGCCGACGTCGACCTGCCCGGCGCCGCCGACACGGTCGCCGAGTTGCGCGACCGCATCGCCCGACTGCGCGCGACCCCCGGCGGGGCGACCTTCCGGCTGCCGGAGGACTTCACGGTGCTCGACCACGACATCGGAGCCTGACCGGCACCCGGGCACCGGGGGCGTCGCGATTCGGCGACCGCGATTCGGTGACCGCGATTCGGCGACGGGGGGGGGACTGCGCGCCGCATCCCGACTCGTGTGCACCGATGCCTCAGACTGGTCGCGATGATCGCCGCCCGACTGCTCGACGTGCTGCTCGTGCTCACCCTCCTCGTCTTCATCGGCGAGGGCGTGCGCAACGGGTTCGCCCGCAGCCTCGGCGCGCTGCTCGGGGTCGTCGCGGGGGGCGCGGCGGCGTTCCTCGCCATCCCGCTGCTCGCGGCGTGGGTGCCCGACCCGTTCTGGCGCATCGCGGTCATCGTCGCGGTCTCGCTCACGCTGCTGTTCGGCGGGCACGCGCTCGGCGCGCGCATCGGACGCGCGATCCGCGACCGCGACCGGGATGACGAGGGACCGGGGGCGATCAGCCGACTCGCGGGCGGTCTCGCGAACGGCGTCGTCGCGGCGCTCACCGTCTCGCTCGTCGCGGGCGGCGTCGGGGTGCTCGGCGTCCCGCTATTCAGCCAGGCCATCACGGGCTCGGCCGTGCTGCGCGCGATCGACGCCGTCACCCCCGGCCCCGTGGATGCCGCACTCGCCCGGGTGCGCGCGGCGGTGCTCGAGGAGGGGCTGCCCGTCATCGGCGAGGCGCTCGGCGGCGTCGTCGACTCCCCCGGCGTGCCCGACGTGCCGACCGACACCGACCCGCTCGCCGCCGCGGCACGCTCGGTCGTCCGCATCGGCGGCACGGCGTTCGCCTGCGGCCAGAACCAGACCGGCACGGGGTTCGTCGTCGCACCCGACCGCATCGTCACGAACGCCCACGTCGTCGCCGGCGTCGACCAGCCCATCGTCGAGGCGCCCGACGGGCAGACGCTCGAGGGCCGGGTCGTCTACCTCGACCCGATCGACGATCTCGCCGTCGTCGCGGTGGAGGGCATGCGCAGCGACCCGCTCGCTCTCTCCCCCGACCTGCCCGTGGGCGCGCCCGCGGTCGTCGAGGGCTACCCCTACGGCGGACCCTTCACGACGGGGGCCGCCGAGGTGCTCGCGGTGTCGACCGAGCAGATCCCCGACATCTACGGATCGTCCCGTGCCCCGCGGGAGATCTACACCCTCGCCGCCGTCGTGCAGCCCGGCAACTCGGGGGGACCGCTGCTGTCGACCGACGGACGCGTCGCCGGCGTCGTCTTCGCCCGCAGCGCCGACGACCCGGAGCTCGGCTACGCGATGACGAACACCGAGCTGGGGCCCGTCGCGGCCGCGGCACCCGGACTCACGGCCGCCGTGTCGTCGGGCAGCTGCGTGCGGGGCTGAGCAGATCGCGGGGGTCGTTGTCAAGCGTCCCCGACCGGCGCGATCCCACCCGTAGCGTCCCAGCAGGGGGACGGAGGCGCCCCCGGGGGGACCGAGGGCTCACATGACCAGCACGCCGCACCGCCGCCGTGACGTCGCACTGACCGTCATCACCGCCGTCGTCGGGATCGCCGCGACCGGGTTCGCGATCGCCGCGACGCTCCTCGTGCTGAACCTCTGACGGCGCGGAGAGCGCGGCCACGTCACGCGCCGCGCCTCGTGCGGCGCCGGACCTCTTGACGGGGATCACGATGCGGGTGCACCCTGGAGTCAGGACAACTCATCGCCCAGCAGAGCCGGAGTCAATGACCCGCCACTGGGCGATGAGTCTGTTAACGGATGAGTCGGTTGACGACGGGCGGCGGTCTCCGGACCGGCCACCCCGACACGCGGCGACAGAATGGATGCCATGCCTGCGCACGTCGTCGACTACGCCCCGCTGACCACGACCCCGACCCCGCACGAGGTCGCGGAGTTCCGGACGCAGGCGAAGGCGTCGGGCGCGGCGTGGGCGCGCATCTCCGCCTCGCAGGTCGTGACGATCGTCATCGTGTCGGTCGTCGCGGTCGCCTTCGTGGTGCCCGTGCTCGGGGGCATCGTCTCGGTGCTCGCGCGCAGCATCCAGGGCGACAACCCGATCGCGGTCGTCGTCGTGCTCGGGTTCACGCTCGGCCTCGCCCTCGTCGGGGTCGCGATCGTGCGCGTCGCGATCTCCGGTTCCGGCCGCTGGGGCCGGTGGCTCAAGATGGACCGCTTCGCGCGCGCGAACGGGTTCGTCTTCTCGCCGTCGGACCCGAACCCCGCCTACCCCGGGTCGATCTTCCAGCTCGGCGACAGCCGCACCGCGGTCGACCACTTCCGCACGACGGAGGGCCGATTCCTCGACTTCGGCAACTACCGGTACACGACGGGGTCGGGCAAGAGCCGCACGACCCGCACGTGGGGCTTCCTCGCGATCGAGCTCGACCGCCGGCTGCCGCACATGGTGCTCGACTCGACCGCGAACAACGGCCTCTTCGGCGGCACCAACCTGCCGGCGACGTTCCACAAGGACCAGGTGCTGTCGTTGGAGGGCGACTTCGACCGGTACTTCACGCTGTACTGCCCGAAGGAGTACGAGCGCGACGCGCTCTACGTCTTCACCCCCGACCTCATGGCCCTCTGCATCGACGAGGCCGCCCCGTTCGACATCGAGATCGTCGACGACTGGATGTTCGTCTACTCGTCGAAGCCGTTCCCGTCGGGGAACCCCGACGTGTACCGGCGGCTGCTGCGCATCGTCGAGACGGTCGGTGCGAAGACCCTCACCCAGACGGACCGGTATCAGGACGACCGCGCGGCGGCGCCGTTCGCCGCGAACGTCGTCGCCCCGCAGGGCACGCGGCTGCGCCGCGGGGTGAGCGTGGGCGCGATCATCCTCATCGCCGCCGCGGCACTCCTGTGGGGATGGAGCTTCTTCGGCGACCTGATCTCCGCCGTTACGGGCGGCTGACCGGGCTCGCGGCCGCGAGCCGACGGCGCGACTCCGTCACCTGCGCGAGCAGCAGCGCCTCGTCCTGCTGCGAGCCGATGCGGTCGCGGCCCGAGACGATGCGGTTGCGCGTGAACGCGAGGTGGGTCGCATCCTTGATGTACTCCT
>CAMLMQ010000123.1 GCA_946481135.1 uncultured Microbacteriaceae bacterium | reverse complement strand
GGCTGGAGACGACGCCCGAGAAGCTCTCGACGCGCATCATCGACCTCATCGCGCCCATCGGCAAGGGCCAGCGCGGCCTCATCGTCGCGCCGCCGAAGGCCGGCAAGACGATCATCCTGCAGGCGATCGCCAAGGCCATCGCGGTCAACAACCCCGAGGTGCACATCATGGTGGTGCTCGTCGACGAGCGCCCCGAAGAGGTCACCGACATGCAGCGCTCGGTGAAGGGCGAGGTCATCGCCTCGACCTTCGACCGCCCCGCCGAGGATCACACGACGGTCGCCGAGCTCGCGATCGAGCGCGCGAAGCGCCTCGTCGAGCTCGGCAACGACGTCGTCGTGCTGCTCGACTCGATCACCCGCCTCGGCCGCGCGTACAACCTCGCGTCGCCGGCCTCCGGTCGCATCCTCTCGGGCGGCGTCGACGCGTCGGCGCTCTACCCGCCGAAGCGCTTCTTCGGCGCGGCGCGCAACATCGAGGGCGGCGGCTCGCTGACCATCCTCGCGACCGCGCTCGTCGAGACCGGTTCGAAGATGGACGAGGTGATCTTCGAGGAGTTCAAGGGCACCGGCAACTCCGAGCTGCGCCTCGACCGTCGCCTCGCCGACAAGCGCATCTTCCCGGCGGTCGACATCGTCGCCTCGAGCACGCGCCGCGAAGACGAGCTGCTCACGGCCGAGGAAGTGCAGATCACGACGCGCCTGCGTCGGATGCTCGCCGGCCTCGACCCGCAGCAGCAGCTCGAGGTCGTGCTCAGCAAGCTCAAGGAGACGCAGTCGAACGTCGAGTTCCTCGTGCAGATCCAGAAGTCGCTGCCCAACGGCAACGGCAACGGGCACCACTGAGGTTCGACGCGTGTTCGAATCGGTCCAGGGCCTCCTGGCCGAGCATGAGGAGCTCCAGCAGGTGCTCTCCGACCCGGCCGTCCACGCGGATGCCGCGCGGGCGAAGAAGGTCAACCGGCGCTACGCCGAGCTGAGCCAGATCGTCGCGGCGCACTCCGCGTGGGCGCAGGCGCAGGACGACCTCGCGGCGGCGCGCGAACTCGCCAAGGAGGACGAGGCGTTCGCCGCCGAGGTGCCGTCGCTCGAGGAGGGCCTCGCGCACGCGCAGGAGCGACTCCGGCGCCTCCTCATCCCGCGCGACCCCGACGACGGGCGCGACGTGATCATGGAGATCAAGGGCGGCGAGGGCGGAGAGGAGTCGGCGCTGTTCGCGGCCGATCTCCTGCGGATGTACCTGCACTACGCCGAGTCCCGCGGGTGGAAGACGGAGCTCCTCGACCGCACCGAATCCGACCTCGGCGGCTACAAGGACGTGCAGGTGGCGATCAAGTCGAGCGCGACCGACCCCGCGCAGGGCGTGTGGGCCTCGCTGAAGTACGAGGGCGGAGTGCACCGCGTGCAGCGCGTGCCGGCGACCGAGTCCCAGGGGCGCATCCACACCTCGACGACCGGGGTGCTCGTCTTCCCCGAGGTCGACGAGCCCGAGGAGATCGCGATCGACCCGAACGACCTGCGCATCGACGTGTTCCGCTCGTCGGGTCCGGGCGGGCAGAGCGTCAACACGACCGACTCGGCCGTGCGCATCACCCACGTGCCGACCGGCATCGTCGTGTCGATGCAGAACGAGAAGTCGCAGATCCAGAATCGCGAGGCGGGGATGCGCGTGCTGCGCGCCCGGTTGCTCGCGAAGCAGCAGGAGGAGCTCGCGGCCGCCGCGTCGGACCAGCGTAGAAGCCAGATCCGCTCGATGGACCGCTCGGAGCGCATCCGCACCTACAACTTCCCCGAGAACCGCATCGCCGACCACCGCACCGGCTACAAGGCCTACAACCTCGACCAGGTGATGAACGGCGCCCTGCAGCCCGTCATCGACTCCTGCATCCAGGCCGACGAGGAGTCGCGCCTGGCCGAACTCGCCGACGCGCAGAATTGACCCCCCGCGACCTGATCGACCATGCGGTCGCCGTGCTCACGGCGGCCGGCGTTCCGTCGCCCGAGGCCGACGCCGAGCTGCTCGTCGCCCACGTGCTCGGGCTCTCGCGCGGGCAGGTGCAGGCGCGCGTCGTCACCGGCGCCCCGCTTGACGTCGAGGCTCGCCACGCGGTGCTCGAACTCGTCGAGCGCCGAGCGGCGCGTGAGCCGCTGCAGCACCTCACCGGTCGCGCCGCCTTCCGGCAGCTCGAGCTCGCGGTCGGACCCGGGGTGTTCGTGCCGCGCCCCGAGACCGAACTCGTCGCGCAGCTCGGCGTCGACGCGCTGCTCGCGGTGCCGTCACCGACGCCGCGGGCGGCCGACCTCGGCACCGGAAGCGGCGCCATCGCGCTCGCCCTCGCGACCGAGGTGCCCCACGCCGAGGTCGTCGCCGTGGAGAACTCGCCTCAGGCGTTCATCTGGGCGCGCGAGAACGCCCGATCCGTCGGCGCCGACAACCTGCGCCTCGTGTTCGCCGACCTGGCCGACGCGCTCCCCGAACTCGACGGGACGCTCGACGTCGTCGTCTCGAACCCGCCGTACATCCCGCTCGGCGCGATCCCGCGCGATCCCGAGGTGCGACTGCACGACCCCGAGGCCGCCCTCTACGGCGGCGACGACGGGCTGGAGGTCGTGCGCGCCGTCTCGGCGACCGCGCGCCGCCTGCTGCGCCCGGGTGGCGTCCTCGTGCTCGAGCACGGGGAACTGCAGGGCGCCGACATCCGGGAGCTGCTCACGGACGACGGCTGGGCGTCACCCGCCACCACCCGCGACCTCCTCGGCCGCGACCGCGCCACGACCGCGCTGCGCTGAGGCCGCTCGGTCAGCCGACGCGCTCGCCCGCGAAACCCTCGATCGCCTCGCGGAGGGCGTCGGGGTCGGTGTAGAGGTGGGCGGCGATGCCGACGGATGCCGCCCCCGCGACGTTCTCGGGAAGGTCGTCGACGAAGAACGTGTGCTCGGCCGGCTCGTCGTACGCCTCGAGCACGCGCTCGAAGACCCGCGGATCGGGTTTGCGCGCGCCGTAGCGACTCGACGATCGCAGGTGCTCGTGGCCGAAGAGCGGCACGAGGTCGGGCGCGAGCACGGGCAGGTGCTCCTCGACGAGCGGGTTGTTGTTCGTCAGCAGCGTCACGCGGCCGAGCTCCCGTGCGCGAGCGACGGACGTGAGCACGTCGGGCCGCGGGCGCATCGCCGACCCGCGGTTGGCGACCCAGTCCTCCCGCGACAGCTCGACGCCCATTGCGTCCCGCCACGCCCGCAGATACGCGTCGCCGTCGGACCAGCGCCCCGCCTCGGCGGCCCACTCGCCGTCGGCGTGCCACCAGCGGCGGCGCAGCTCGGCGAACTCCAGTCCGGTCAGCTCGGTGAGGCCCCGCATCCGCACGCGCCACTCGTAGTCGTAGAGGACGTCGTCCATGTCGAAGACGAAGAGCAGACCCATGGTGCGTCCAGTCTCGCCGATGCGCGCCGGAGTCGCTGACACGGCTGCCTAGACTGCAGACGTGGATCAGGAATCCGTGAACCCGCTCCTGCCCGCCGCGTTCGACGTCACGTGGTCGGCGGTCGTCGTCGTCCTCGTGCTCGTACCGCTCGTGCTGTTCGTCATCGCCGCCGTCTCGGTCATGCGCTCGCCGCGGTACACGGGGGGCGGGAAGGCGCTCTGGGTGCTCGTCCTGTGGGCGCTCCCCGTGCTCGGGCCGATCGGCTGGTTCGTCGTCGGTCGCACCGCGCGGGTGCGCACCGACATCCCCTGAGTTCCCTCCCGGCCGCCACGCCGTAGGCTGAAACGGCCATGGCCCTGTACGACACGAGCGTGCCCGACGACCTCCTGACCGGGATGCGGCTCGCCCGCGCCGCGATCGGACGCGGCGAACTCGTCGTCATCCCGACCGACACCGTGTACGGCGTCGCCGCGGACGCCTTCTCGCCCGAGGCCGTGCAGCGCCTGCTCGACGCGAAGGGCCGCGACCGCACCGCGCCGCCGCCCGTGCTCGTGCCCGGCATCCCGACGCTCGACGCGCTCGCCGAGGCGGTGGCCGACGAGGTGCGCGCGCTCGTCGCACGATTCTGGCCCGGGGGGCTCACGATCGTGCTGCGTGCCCGCCCGACGCTCGACTGGGACCTCGGCGAGACCCGCGGCACCGTCGCGGTGCGCATGCCGAGCCATCGCATCGCGCTCGAGCTGCTGAGCGAGACGGGGCCGCTCGCGGTGTCGAGCGCGAACCTCACGGGCGACCCGGCCGCGATGACCGCGGCGCAGGCGCAGGCGGCACTCGGCGACTCGGTGGCCGTCTACCTCGAGGCGGGGGAGGCGGGGGCCGACTATCCGGATGCGGACGCCGGCACCGGCTCGACCATCGTCGACGCGACGGGCCTCGAGCACCCCGACGGCAAGCTCCGCATCCTGCGTCACGGGGTCGTGCCCGACGCCGCGATCATCGAGGTCGTCGGAGCCGATCGGTGCGCATAGTCTTCTACCTCCTCGTGACCGGGGTCGCGGCGGTCGTGTCGTTCGGCGGCTCCTGGGTCATCTGGAAGCTCAGCCACCGGTACCGGCTCTACCCGAAGATCCGCGCTCGTGACGTGCACACGCGTCCGACGCCGCGACTCGGCGGGGTCGCGATCTTCGCCGCCGTGCTCGTCGCGTTCGCCGTCGGGTCGCTGCTGCCCCCGCTCGGCCTCATCTTCCAGAGCAACCTGCCGCAGGTGCTCGCCGTGCTCGGCGCGGGACTCGTGATCGTGCTGATCGGGGTCGCCGACGACATCTGGGATCTCGACTGGCTCACGAAGCTCGCGGGCCAGGTGCTCACCGCGGGCATCCTCGTCTGGCAGGGCGTGCAGATCTTCCAGTTCCCGCTCGGCAGCGTGCTCGTGCCGCTGTCGCCCTACCAGTCGCTCGTCATCACGCTCTTCCTCATCGTGCTCGTGATGAACGCCGTCAACTTCATCGACGGACTCGACGGTCTCGTCGCCGGGGTGACGATCATCGCGAGCGCCGCGTTCTTCGTCTACGGCTACGTCGCCTCCTACGGTCCGACCGAGCAGAGCGACTACTTCAACCTCGCGCAGTTCATCACCGCGGCGCTCATCGGCGCGTGCCTGGGCTTCCTGCCGTTCAACTTCCGCCGCAGCGACCGGCACCCCGCGAAGCTCTTCATGGGCGACGGGGGAGCGCTCGGGGTCGGGATGCTCATGGCCACCTCGTCGGTGCTCCTCGCCGGTCAGAGCGTGCCGACGAGCACGACCGAGGCCGTGCTCAACTTCATCCCGATCATCCTGCCGCTCGCGGTGCTCATCGTGCCGCTCGTCGACTTCGCCCTCGCGGTGCTGCGCCGCATGCGCGCCGGCAAGTCGCCGTTCACCGCCGACCGTAAGCACCTGCACCATCGGCTGCTCGACATGGGCCACTCGCACACGCACGCCGTGCTCATCTTCTACGCGTGGACATTCGTCGCCTCCGGCAGCATCCTGCTGTTCCTCGTCGCCCCGTGGTGGGTCGGGCTGCTCGTCGCCCTCGCCGGGTTCCTCGCGTGCACGATCGTGACGCTCGCGCCGATCAGCCGCCGCAAGGCCGCCGAGGCCGCGGTGCAGAGCGCGCCCGCCGAGCTCACGCTCGAGGCGCGCGTCGCGGAGTTCGACCCCCTGGATGCCGCGGCCGCGAGCGCCGCGAGCGCCGACCCCACCGACGCCGAGGCCGCTCGGGCCCTCGAGCGTCTGCACGAGAGAGAGGCCTCGTCGTGACCGTGCGCCCGCTGCTGATCCGTTCGCTGCGCTACGGCGCCGTGCTCACCGCACTCGTCGCCCTCGGCGGGGCGGCGCTCGGCTTCGTCGTCGCCGGATCGACCGGCCTCGCGGGAGGTCTCCTCGGCGCGGCGCTGTCGGGGCTCTTCCTCGCGCTCACCGCGCTCAGCATCCTGCTCGCCGGCCGCCTCGCGAACGGCGACCTCACGAGTCCCGCCTTCCTCGGGACGGTCATGGGCGTGTGGACGCTCAAGCTCGTCGTCTTCTTCCTCATCTCCCTCTGGCTGCGCGGACAGGACTGGATCGACCCGGGCGTCTTCGGCGTGACGGCGATCATCGGGGTGCTCGGCTCGCTCGTCGCGGACGTCGTCGCGTTCCAGCGCAGCCGCATCCCGCTCGACGTGACGCTGCCCGACGACGAGCGTCCCGCTGGGTGAGAACGGCGCCCGCGCCCGGCGGTTCGCGTGCGATTCCCCTGGTAGTGTGAGGGGCACGACCTTCCCCTTTCGATCGCCGCGCGTCGCCGCGCCCCGATGCAGGAGAAAGCCCTGAACTTCCTCACCCCCTTCCTGCCTGCTCTGTCGAGCGCGGACGAGCCGAGCGATGGCGGCGGCGAGCCGTTCCACCCGCCGTCGCTCTCCGAGTTCTTCCCCGAGTCGATCATCCCCGCGCTGACCGGCACGCCGTTCGAGCTCAACCGGATCATGCTCATCCGGCTGCTCGTCGTCACGGTGCTGATCGTCTGGCTGCTGCTCGCCACGCGCAACATGCGGGTCATCCCGACGCGGGCGCAGGCGGCGACCGAGTTCATCCTCGGCTTCGTGCGCAACAACATCATCATCTCGACGCTCGGCGAGAAGGACGGGCGGCGCTTCATGGTGCCGCTCATGACGATGTTCTTCCTCATCATCGGGTTGAACATCACCGGAATCGTGCCGTTCCTCAACATCGCCGGCACGTCGGTCATCGGCACCCCGCTCGTGCTCGCGCTCGTGTCGTACGTGATCTTCATCTACGCGGGCATCAAGAAGCACGGGTTCCGGTACTTCAAGAACTCGCTCTTCCCCGCGGGCGTGCCGTGGCCGCTGTACATCGTCGTCGCGCCGATCGAGCTGCTGTCGACGTTCATCCTGCGCCCGGTCACGCTCACCCTCCGACTCCTGATGAACATGGTCGCCGGGCACCTGCTGCTCGTGCTCTGCTTCGCCGCGACCCACTTCTTCTTCTTCACGGTGCTCGCGGTCGAGGGCAACGCCCTCGGTCTGCTCGGCATCGGCACGTTCGCCTTCGGCGCGGCGTTCACGGTCTTCGAGATCCTCGTCGCCGTGCTGCAGGCCTACGTCTTCACGTTCCTCGCCGCCGTCTACATCCAGCTGTCGCTGGCGGACGAGCACTGACCCGCCGGCACCCGCCGGAGTCCCTTCAGTAAGCACCCAGAAAGAAAAGGAAACCCACCGTGGAAATCTCTGGTCACCTCGTTCCCATCGCCTTCGGTCTCGCCTCGATCGGCTCGGCCATCGGCGTCGGCCTCGTCGTCGGCAAGACGATCGAGTCGGTCGCGCGCCAGCCCGAGCTGCAGGGCCGCCTGACGGGCCTCATGTTCATCGGTATCGCCTTCACCGAGGCCCTCGCGTTCATCGCGATCGCCACGGGCTTCATCCCCTTCCCGTAATCCGATTCCCCTACTGAAGGAGGTCGGGATGCTGCGCACTCTCCTCACCGCGGTCGCCGCGGAAGAAGAGACGACCAACCCGCTGATCCCCGCGATCTACGACATCGTCTGGTCGGGCGTCATCTTCGTCGCCCTGCTCGTCGTCGTGGGCGTCTTCGTCGTGCCCCGCATGAACAAGGCGCTCGACGCCCGTGCGGACGCGATCGAGGGCGGGCTCAAGCGCGCCGAGGAGGCGCAGGCCGAGGCCGCCGCGACGAAGGGCGAGTACGAGTCGCAGCTCGCCGAGGCCCGCGCCGAGGCCGCGCGCATCCGCGAGCAGGCCCGCACCGAGGGCGCCGCGATCGTCGCCGAAGCGCGGGAGGCCGCGCAGGCGGAGGCCGCGCGCATCGCCGCGAACGCGCAGGTGCAGATCGAGGCCGAACGCGCCGCAGCGCTCGTCTCGCTCCGTGCCGAGGTCGGTTCGCTCGCGCTCGACCTCGCGTCGGGCGTCATCGGCGAAGCGCTCAGCGACGACAAGAAGTCGACGGCGCTCGTCGACCGCTTCCTCGCCGACCTGGAGAAGTCCGAGAAGGCGAAGGCCTGATGGGATCCGCGACCCGCAACGCCCTCGCCGCCGCCACGGCGCAGCTCGACGCCGTGAAGGCCGTCAA
Source organism: uncultured Microbacteriaceae bacterium (assembly GCA_946481135.1). The sequence goes on along the minus strand of CAMLMQ010000123.1, from coordinate 793 downwards.
GCTCACGACCGGTGAGCAGCTGCTGGCGGCGGGCCGCGCGATCGCCGGCTCGTCGCAGCTCCGCGCGGTGCTGTCGGATCCGTCGATCCCCGGGGCGGAGAAGTCGGCCCTGCTCGGCCGCATCTTCCCCTCCCTCGACGCGACCACGGCGAAGCTGCTCGGCGGCGTCGTCGAGTCGCGCTGGTCCGACTCCGACGAGCTCGTCGACGGCATCGAGACGCTCGGCATCCGGGCACTCGCCGCCGCCGCGGGCGAGAAGGCAGGCCTCGAGGGCGAACTGTTCGCGGTCGGCCGAGCCGTCGCCTCCGACCCCGACCTGGAGCTGGCCCTCGGCAGCAAGCTCGGCGACCCGGCGGCGAAGGCCGACGTCGTGACGCGACTCATCGGCCGCAAGGCGTCGCCCGCGACGGTCGCCATCCTCACCCACCTCGTGCAGAGCCCGCGCGGCCGGCGCATCGGCGAACTCGTCGGAGGCGCGGCCCAGACGGTGGCCTCGGCCGCCGGACGCGTCATCGCCACGGTGACGGCCGCCACCCCGCTCAGCGACGCCCAGCAGAAGCGCCTCGCCGCCGCTCTGACGTCGCAGCACGGCCGTCCGGTGCAGGTCGACGTGATCGTCGACCCCGCCGTCCTCGGCGGACTCCGCGTGCAGGTCGGCGACGAGGTCGTCGACGGCACCGTGTCGTCGCGCCTCTCCGACCTCCGACTCCAGCTCGCCGGCTGATCCCGGCTCACCGACCCTCGAAGACAGAGAAGACAATGGCAGACATCACCATCAGCCCCGACGAGATCC
>CAMLMQ010000122.1 GCA_946481135.1 uncultured Microbacteriaceae bacterium | reverse complement strand
TGCTGCTGCACAAGCAGCAGATCATCAAGATCTCGCACAAGACGAAGGAGGGCGGCTACACCCTCATCCCGCTCTCGATCTACTTCAGCGAGGGCCGCGCGAAGGTCGAGATCGCGGTGGCGAAGGGCAAGCGCGAGTACGACAAGCGTCAGACGCTGCGCGAGCGGCAGGACCGTCGCGAAGCCGAACGCGCGATGTCCTCACGTCGGCATCTCGGCGAGTAGAACCCGCGGCGGGTCGACCGCGGCTACGGCATCGCCCGGTAGAGGTCGCCCGTGAGGGTCGCGCCCTCGCTCTCGGGCACGATGACGCAGAGCGCGTCGGTGTCGCCCGCGGCGTAGGCGTCGGGGTCGGGCACGCCGAGGGCGTAGGCCTCGTAGTCGCCCTTCTCGAGGTCGGCGACGAGGAACAGCCGGTACTCGAGGTAGCGCTCGCACACCTCGTCGCCGAACTGAGCCAGCGCCTCGTCGACGAGTCCGTAGACCTCGTCCTCGAGTTCGAGCTCGGCGGTCGCGAACACCTGCTGCGGGTGCTCGGTCGCACATGGCACGACCGTGTACTCGGCGCGGTCGACGCCGTTCTCCGCGAGGCACGAGCCGGGGCGGAGGTCGCTCACGGCCGTGACCCCGAGCGGGATGGCGGGCGTTCGAGTGAGCACGCGCACGAGCACGAGGGCGACGAGCGCGACGACGATCGCGACGAACGCGACCAGCCCGATCCGGGCCCAACGGGGGAGCGCAGACCACCATCCGGTGCGTGATTCGGCGACGTCGGTCACAGCGCTACGGTATCGGATGTGGAGACCCGGACCGCAGGGCGCGGCCTCGAGATCGCGACGGCCATCGCGCTCGGCGTCGTGTCACTCGTGACCGCCCTCGGCGTGCTGCAGTCGAGCCTCTGGAACGACACCGCCGACCGGTACGCCGCCGACTCCGCCGACGCCCGCGACCAGAGCATCACCGTGTCCGTCGTCGCCCAGCTGCGTCAGCGCGCCGACCTCGCCGCGCTGCTCGAGGCGCGACTCCTCGCCCGCGAATACGACGAGGCGGTCGCGGCGGGCGACGTCGATCGCGCCGTCGACCTGTACGGCGAGATCGGGTCGACGCTCGGCAACTCCTACGCCCTGCCCGACGGGGCGTTCGACGCGTGGTACGCCGCCGGCTTCCCCGACGACGCGCGGCCGACCGACTCGCCCGAGTACCTGGTCGAGATCCGGGGCGGGGCGGATGCGCTCATCCTCACCTCGCAGCGGCTCGGCGACCTCGCGAGCGAGCTCAAGGCCCATTCGGCGGTCTTCGGGCAGGCCGCGCTCATTCACGCGCTCGCGCTGTTCCTCTTCGGTGTCGCCGGCATCAACCGGCTGCGCACCGCACGTGTGGTGACGCTCGGCGTCGGAGCGGTCGTGTTCCTGTTCGGGCTGTTCCTGATGTCGACGGCGTACTGAGGCGGAGCGCATGGCAGACGACTCACGGTTGCGCGGATTCCTGGAGATCGCGACGGCGATCCTGCTCGGGCTGGTCTCGGTCGCGACCGCCGCGGGCGCCTACCAGGCGTCGGAGTGGGCGCAGCAGTCGGGATCGTACGCCTCCGTCGCGGTGCAGCTGCGCGACGCGAGCCTCTCGACGTCGATCGCGTCGCAGGTCGCGGGTCAAGACGACGGCGAGCGCGTCTTCGACTCCCTCGAGATCGAGTTCGACATCATCGGCGGTGCGACGAACGTCGACGAGTTGCGCGAGCGGCAGCGGGTGATCCTCGACGGCGGGTCGCCCGGCCTCACCGCGGAGTGGGAGCGATGGGTCGCGAGCGGCTACGCGAACGACAGCTACCCCGCGACGGGGAAGGAGTTCGTGGCGGGGCGCCTCGCGCCGACGTATGGCGCGAACCAGGCGTCGGCGGTCGCGTTCCGGCTCTCCGACGAGATCGGCGACCGCAGCCTGCAGATCACGGTCGCGTCGGTGATCTTCGCCCTCGCCCTGCTGCTGCTCGGCGTCTCGGGCACGAACCGCTCGCTCAAGGTGTCGTTCGGGCTCGTGCTCGGCGGGGCCGGCGCGTTCCTCGTCGGCATCGTGATCACGCTGCTCGCCGTCGTCGGCTGAGCGGTCGGGCTCAGCTCGCGCGGAACCGGGCGTCGACGCTCGCCGACACCTCGAGACGGTCGGGCGTGAACGTCAGCTCGGGGGCGCCGGCATCCATCGCCTTCATGAGCATCGGGGCCGCACCCCGCCCGCGCGGGGCCTCGAAGCCGGGCGCGGTGCCGGCGTCGCCGAGCATGCCGGGGTCGGCGATCGCGATCGCGGTCACCCGCTGCAGTCCCGCCGCGCGCGCATAGGTCGTCGCCTTGACCGTCGCATCCTGCACGGCGCGGGCCTGCACGTCGGCCGTGACCTCGAGCCGTCGCTCCTCGGTGAGATCCCAGTCGATCGAGGCGATCGTCACTCCGGTGCGCGTCGCGAACCGCTCCACGACGTCGGCGAGGGCGTCGAAGTCGCGGAAGCGTGCCGTCGCGCTCACGGCGGCGGTGTAGACGGGCGCGAGCTGCTTGCCCTCGTTGTTCCACGGGCGGTGCGACCAGACGCGGATGCGGTCGCTCGACCAGCGTGTGACGGCCGAACCCTCGAGCGCCGAGAGCGCCGCGGTCACCTCGGCGGCCGCGGTCGTCGTGGCGGCGAAGACGGTGTCGCGCTTCGGGCCGTCGTGGCTCACCTGCACGGTGAGGGTGGCCCGTTCGGCGTCGACCCACTCGGACGCGGAGCCCTGCACGGTGATCACGGTGTCGGTCATGGCGTCATCCTCGCACTCCCGCCGGCGCTTGGCGACATGTAGTATGTCTGCTACATTCGTGCGCATGGCAGATACGATGGATCGCGAGGTCGTCATCGAGGCCCGTGGTCTCACGATGAGCTACGGCGCGACCTCGGTGCTCCGCGGCGTCGACCTCCAGGTGCGTCGCGGCGAGGTCGTCGCCCTGCTCGGACCGAACGGCGCCGGCAAGACGACGACCGTCGAGGTGCTCGAAGGCTTCCGTGCGCCCTCGGGCGGCGAGGTGCGGGTGCTCGGGCACGACCCGCTCTCCGCCGGCGAGGCGTGGCGGGCGCGCGTGGGCGTCGTGCTGCAGTCGTGGCGCGACCACTCGCGCTGGCGGGTACGTCCGCTGCTGGAGCTCTTCGCGCGGTTCTACGCGCCCTACGCCACCGCCGACCGGGCCCCGTTCGACGTCGACGAGCTGCTCGAGCAGGTCGGGCTGACGGCGCACGGCGAGAAGCGCGTGCGCCAGCTCTCGGGCGGTCAGCGCCGACGGCTCGACGTCGCGATCGGCATCGTCGGGCGCCCCGAAGTGCTCTTCCTCGACGAGCCGACGGCCGGGTTCGATCCGGTCGCCCGCCGTGACTTCCACGACCTCGTCCACCGGCTGACCGACCTCGACGACACGACGGTGCTCATCACGACGCACGACCTCGCCGAGGCCGAGAAGCTCGCCGACCGCATCCTCATCCTCGACGGCGGCGCGATCGTCGCCGACGGCAGCGCCGACGAGCTCGCGCGTCAGATCGTGCGCCCCACGGAGGTGCGCTGGACGCAGGACGGGCAGCGGCACGTGCACGCGACCGAGGATCCGACGTCGTTCGTGCGCGAGCTGCTGACCCAGCACGGCAGCGGTGTCGCCGGCCTCGAAGTCGACCGCGCCGACCTGGAGAGCACCTACCTCGCCATGGTCGAGCGACATGAGACCGCCGACACGGAAGGATCCCTGCGATGACCTCGATTCGAGCGACCACCGCCCGCGCCGGGCTGCGTCGCGGCGTCACCGAGTACAGCCACACGCTGCGCACGCCGTCCGAGCTCATCTACTACGTGATCGGCGCCCTCGTGCTCGTGCTCGTGCTGTGGTTCAACCGCGGCGTGCTCGTCGAGGGCACCGACGTGCCGCTCACGCTCTTCTTCTTCCCCGGCATCCTCGCGATGCAGGTGGTGCTCGCCGGCAGCTGGGGCGTCGCGACGATCCTCGCGACCGAGCGCGAGGACGGCACCCTGCTGCGGGCGAAGTCGGTGCCGAACGGGATGGCGGGCTATGTGGTGGGTCTGACGACGAAGACCATCCTCGACGTGCTGTTCAGTCTCGCGATCGTCGTGGTGCCGTCGCTCGTCCTCGTCGCCGGTCTGACGGATGTCGGCGGGCGCGCGATCCTGGCCGTCGGCATCCTCGCGCTCGGAACGGTCGCCCTCGTGCCGGTGGGTCTCGTGATCGGCTCCGTGTTCCGCAACCCCCGGGCGGTCGGCGGTCTCGGGCTGCTCGCCGTCGGCGGCCTGATCGCCCTCTCGGGCATCTTCGTGCCGATGGTCGCGATGCCCGTCTGGGCGCAGGTCGTGGCGCAGATCTTCCCCGTCTACTGGCTCGGTCTGCTGCTGCGCGGCGCGCTGCTGCCCGACGACCTCCGGATGCTCGAACTCGGTGAGAGCTGGCGCACCCTGGAGGCGTTCGGCGTGGTCGGCGCCTGGGCTATTCTCGGGCTCGTGCTCGCTCCCGTTCTGCTGCGTCGCATGGCGCGGCGGGAGTCGGGGTCGGCGGTGGAGTCGCGTCGCCAGGCGGCGATGCAGCGTGTCTGAGGCCGGCGAGAAGGTCTTCAACCGCATCGCCACCCTGCGGGCCGACCGCGGGGTGAGCCGCCGCGATCTCGCCGAGGCCCTCGGCGTGCACTACCAGACGGTGGGGTACCTCGAGCGCGGCGAGTACAGCCCGAGCCTGCACCTCGCGCTGCGCATCGCGGCCTTCTTCGACGTGCCGGTCGAGTTCGTGTTCTCGACGGAGCCCTTCCCGCCGCTCGGCCGCTGACCTCCTCGGCATTCCACCGCGCAACTTGACGCCGGGAGGGGTCGCCGTCTACGGTACTTGGAGCGTACCAATTGGAGCGCTCCAAGTACCGACAAGGACGACGATGCTGACCGAATTCGCCACCCGGCTCCCCGTGATCGAGGTCGACGTCCTCGTCGCCGGCGGGGGATGCGCGGGCTTCGGAGCGGCCGTCGCGGCGTCGCGGGCCGGCGCTCAGACGCTCCTCGTCGAGCGCGCCGGGTTCGTCGGCGGCATCCTCACCTCGGTCGGCAACCCGTGGTTCGACGGCATCGCCCACCTCGGCACCGGGGAGGTCGCGCTCGGCGGCATCCCGTTCGAGGTGTTGCGTCGGCTCGGGCTCGCGGGGGAGCAGACGACGCACCTCGACCATCCGTTCCTGCCGCTCGACCCCGAGCGCTTCAAGCACGTCGCCGACACGATGCTGATCGAGCAGTCCGAGAACCTGCGGGTGCTGTTCCACACCGTCGTGTGCGAGGTGATCGCCGACGGCGGCCGCGTCACGGGCGTCGTCATCGCCAACAAGGCGGGCCTCACGCTCGTGAAGCCGCGCATCACGATCGACGCGACCGGCGACGGCGACGTCGCCGCGTGGGCGGGCGCCCCCGTCGAGAAGACGCTCCCGCTGCCGCCGCTCACGCTGCACTTCCGCGTCGGCAACGTCGAGCACACCGACACCCTCACGGCCCGGATGCGCGCCGTCGTCGAGCGGCTGCACGCGTCGGGCGAGATCGGCCTGTACTTCTTCCACGCCGACCACGACGACTTCGCGCACGCCCCCGACGAGCTCGTGTTCAACCTCACGCGCATCCCCGGCGACGGCACCGACCCCGACATGCTCACGCGCGCCGAGATGGTCGGACGCCGCGACGCCGCGACCCTCGTCGCCGCGTGGCGCGCCGAGGTGCCCGAGTTCCGCGACGCGTACCTCATCACGAGCGGCCCCTACGCCGGCGTGCGCGAGACGCGCCGCATCGTCGGCGACTACCAGCTCACCGAAGAGGATGTGCGCACGAGTCGCCGCTTCGACGACGCCGTCGTGAAGGGCTGCTTCTACGTCGACGTGCACCCGTCGGATCGCGCCGGCCTGCACGACTACGACGCGTTCACGCCCGAGCCCTACGACATCCCGTTCCGCACCCTGCAGCCGCAGGGCTGGGACGACCTGCTCGTCGCCGGGCGCTGCCACTCGGCGACCCGCCGCGCGGCGGGATCGTCGCGCGTCACCGCGACCGCGATGGGGATGGGGCAGGCCGCCGGTGTGGCCGCCGCCCTCGCCCTCGAGCAGCGTCGCACGACCCGGGAGCTGGAGATCGCCGATCTCCGCTCCGCCCTCGTCCGTCAGAGCGTCCTGCTCGACTGACCCACCCCGCCCCACCAGAGTTAGGAGACGATGATGTACTTCCGCAGATCCCGCCTCGCCGCCCTCGCGGCGACCGGCGTCGCAGCGCTCGCCCTCGCGGCGTGCGCGCCCGCCGCCCCGGAGGCCGACGGCCCCGTGACCATCGAGTTCTGGAGCATGCCGTTCGGCGGCCACTCCGAAGACGACGTGCGCGGCTACGTCGACGAGTTCAACGACGCGCAGGACGACATCGTCGTCGAGTTCACGGGCCTGCAGTGGGCCGACGGACGCGACAAGATCATCCAGGCCGTCGGCGCGGGCACGGGCCCGGATGTCTTCATCATGGCGCCCGTCAACCAGGACTTCCTGTCGTCGGGGGCGCTCGCGTCCCTGCCCGACCTCGGCTACACCGACGACGACATCGACCCGTTCCTCGACATCATCGAGGATGCCGCGGGTCACGACGGCGGGGTCTACGGGGTGCCGATCGGGTACTACGCGAACGTCCTCTACTACAACCAGACGATCCTGTCGCAGTACGGATTCGACGGCCCGCCCGAGACGTGGGAGGAGCTCAAGGAGACCGCCGCGACGATCACGACCGAGTCGGCCGCGGCCGGCGACCCCGTGATGGGCTTCCAGATCAAGGGCATGGACGATCACCTCAACGCGATCAACCACACCTGGGCGAACTTCTTCTACGCCGCCGGCGGCGAGCAGCTGACCGACGACTTCTCGACGGCGAACGCGAACACCCCCGCGGGTGTCGAGGCGCTGGAGTACCTGAAGAGCTTCGTCGAGGAGGGCATCACGACGCCCGGACCGAACGCGGTCGGCGGCTTCATCGACGGCACGGTCGCGATGTTCGCCTTCCAGCAGCTGCACCTGCCCGAGATCGCGGCGTCGGGCCTCACCGACGAGTGGAGCCTCGCCCCGCTGCCGGAGGGTCCTGCGTCGAGCAGTGGCTACGTCGACGGCGAGTTCCTCGTCGCGAACGCGGCCTCCGACCAGCTCGCGGCGGCCGGTGAGTTCATGCGCTGGATGACCTCGCCCGAGCAGGCCGTGCGCTACATGGAGCGCGCGCCGATGTTCCCGTACGAGGTCGACAAGGTCGACGCCGAGGTGGCCGACGCGGTCGAGAGCATCCTCGCCGACGACCCGCGCCGGGCGGCTCTGCTCGAGCAGCTCGAGAACGCGAGCGGCGCGAACATGATGTACGAGCGCTACGCGCAGGCCGCCCGCTGGGAGGCGCAGAAGCAGTACCTCGTCGCGGCGATCAACGGCGACATGGCGGTCGAGGATGCCCTCGCCGCGATCGACGCCGCCGTGAACGAGGCGCTCGAGGTCGCGGGCTACTGATGGCGACGCGGCGAGGGGCGATGAGTGCGCGCATCCGGGAGAACGGCACCGCCTGGCTGTTCGTGATCCCGGGCCTCATCCCCCTCGTCGCGTTCCTCTACTGGCCGCTCGGGCAGGCCTTCGGGCTGAGCTTCTTCCAGTGGAACCTGCTCGGCGAGCCCCGGTTCGTCGGCACCCTCCAGTACGAGCGGCTGCTCGGGTCGGCGACCTTCCACCAGAGCCTGCTCGTCACCCTGATCTACACGGTCGGCGTCTCGGTCGCGGCCTACGCGCTGTCGCTCGGCACCGCGGTGCTGCTCAACCGGGCGTGGCGGGCGGTGAGGTTCGTGCGCACGGTGTCGCTGCTGCCCGCGATCATCCCGATGGTCGTCGCCGGCGTCGTCTGGAAGTTCATCTTCGAGCCGACCGGCGGGCTCGCCAACCAGACCCTGTCGGTGTTCGGCATCGACGGACCGGCCTGGCTGCAGGACCCGTTCTGGGCGCTGCCGGCGATCATGCTCGTGTCGGTCTGGAAGGACTTCGGCATCTACATGCTCATCCTGCTCGGGGGCCTGCAGAGCATCCCGAAGGAGATCGACGAGGCCGCGTCGATCGACGGCGCGAGCAGCTGGCAGCGGTTCTGGCAGGTGAAGTTCCCGATGCTCGGAGCGGCGAACCTGTTCGTGCTCGTGCTGCTCATCTTCAACGCGTTCAAGGTGTTCGACCAGGTGTGGGTGATGACCGAGGGCGGCCCCGGCAACGCGACGCTCACGATCATCACGTTCCTCTACACCCGGCTGCTCACCGACGTCGGCTTCGCCGCGGCCGGCACCACCGTGCTCTTCCTGCTCGTGCTCATCCCGCTGTCGCTGCAGATCCTCGCCCGCCGGAAGGCCACCTCATGACCGCCGCCGTCGCCGTGCGCCGCACGCTCATGATCGTCGCGATGGGCGCGATCGTCGTCTTCGCGGGCGCCCCGTTCGTGTGGATGCTGCTGGCCTCGTTCCAGCCGCTGCCGAACCTGCTCGGGGCGCAGATGGATGTCTTCGCCTTCGGCGACGCGACCCTCGACAACTACGCCCGCGTGATCACCGACCGCGGCTACCTGCAGTGGTTCGCGAACTCGATCCTCGTCTGCGTCGTCGTGGTCGCGGCGAACCTCGTGTTCGACAGCCTCATCGCCTACCCGCTCGCGCGGATGCGGTTCGCGGGGCAGCGGGTCGTGCTGCTGCTCGTGATCGCGGCGATCATGATCCCGGCGCAGGTCATCCTCGTGCCGCTCTACATCCAGATGCGCGACCTCGGCTGGCTCGACAGCTACCTCGCCCTCATCGCGC
>CAMLMQ010000121.1 GCA_946481135.1 uncultured Microbacteriaceae bacterium | reverse complement strand
GATGGGTGCAGCCGCGCGGGCAGTCGTCGGCGACGGCGGCGAGGTCGGCGAACGAACGCAGGATGCTGGCCGGGTCGACGTGTCCGAGGCCGAACGAGCGCACGCCGGGGGTGTCGATGATCCACCCGCCCGTCGGCACGCGCAGCGAGACCGTCGACGACGACGTGTGCCGTCCGCGTCCGGTGACGGCGTTGACCACTCCGACGGCCCGGTCGGTGCCGGGCACGAGCGCGTTGACGAGGGTCGACTTGCCGACGCCCGAGTGGCCGACGGCGACGGTCGTGTGCCCGGCCAGGAGCGGTCGGAGTTCGTCGAGCGGCCAGGCGTCCTGCGCCGACCGCACGACGGGGATGTCGAGGGCGCTGAAGTTCGCGAGGAACGGTTCGGGGTCGGCGAGGTCGGTCTTCGTGATCACGAGGATCGGCGCGATGCCGGCGTCGTAGGCGGCGACGAGGTAGCGGTCGACGAGGCGCGGGCGCGGCTCGGGGTTCGCGGCCGCGACGACGACGAGCAGCTGGTCGGCGTTCGCGACGATGACGCGCTCGACCTCGTCGGTGTCGTCGGCGCTGCGCCGCAGCAGCGTGGTGCGGGGCTGGATGCGCACGATCCGAGCGAGCGATCCCTCCTCACCGCTCGCGTCGCCCACGACGTCCACGCGGTCACCCGTGACGATCGCCTGCTTCCGCAGTTCGCGCGCCCGGGTCGCGGTCACCTCGCGCTCGTCGGGTCCGTCCTCGTCGACGAGCACCGTGTAGCGGCCGCGGTCGACCGAGAGCACGCGCGCGTCGACGGCGTCGATGTGCGACGGCCGCGTCTTCGTGCGCGGCTTGTTGCCTTTCGGGTTCGGTCGCACGCGCACGTCCGACTCGTCCCAGGCGTCGAAGCCCTCGTCGTCCTCGTCCGGCGGCAGCCAGCTCATCCGAGAAGCGTCCCCCACATCCCCGGGAAGTCGGGCAGCGTCTTGCTCGTGGTCGCGATGTCGTCGACGACGACGCCCGGCACGACGAGCCCGAGCAGGGCGCCGGTCGTCGCCATCCGGTGATCGGCGTACGCGCGCCAGGGGCCGCCGTGGAGGTCGGCCGGCTCGAAGGCGAGGCCGTCGGCGAGTTCGGTCACCCGCCCGCCCAGGCCGTTCAGCTCGGCGGCGAGAGCCGCGAGGCGATCGGTCTCGTGGCCGCGCAGATGGCCGATGCCGGTCAGGCGCGACGGCGTCGTCGCGAGGGCCGCGAGGGCCGCGAAGGTCGGGGCGAGTTCGCCGCCCTCGGAGAGGTCGAGGTCGACGCCCGCCCAGCGCGCGCCGCCGCGGTGTCCGGCGCCGCCATCCACCTGCAGTTCGCCGTCGTCCGAGCGGCTCACGGTCGCGCCGAATCGGGGGAGGAGCGTGCGGAAGAGGTCGCCGACCTGCGTCGTGGATGCCGGCCACCCCGTGATCGTGACCCGCCCGCCCGCGAGGAGCGCGGCGGCGAGGAACGGACCCGCGTTCGACAGGTCGGGTTCGACGTCGAGCTCCCGCGCGGCGATCGGGCCGGGCTCGACGACCCACGCCGTCGGTTCGGGGCTCGACACCGTGACGTCGCGCGCACGGAGCGTCTCGAGCGTCATCTCGATGTGCGGCAGGCTCGGCAGGTGCTCACCCTCGTGCCGCAGCACGAGCCCGCGGGTGAAGCGCGGGGCGGAGAGCAGCAGGCCCGACACGAACTGACTCGACGCCGACGCGTCGATCGTCAACTCGCCGCCGTCGACGACGCCCGTTCCGCGGATCGTGAACGGCAGCGCATTCCGGCCGCCGTCGTCGACCTCGACGCCGAGGGCGCGGAGCGACGCGATCGTCGTGTGCATCGGGCGTTTGCGCGCGTGTTCGTCGCCGTCGAGGGTCACCGCCCCCTCGGCGAGCGCCGCGACCGGGGGGATGAAGCGCATGACGGTTCCGGCGAGGCCGGCGTGGAGGTCGACGCCGCCGGTGAGTGGGCCGGGGGTCACCCGCCACGACCCGTCCGCCTCGTCGTCGATGCGGGCGCCGAGGGCGCGGAGGGCGTCGGCCATGAGGGTGGTGTCGCGCGCACGGAGCGGCGCGCGCAGCACCGAGGGGCCGTCGGCGAGGGCTGAGAGCACGAGTTCGCGGTTCGTCAGGCTCTTGGAGCCCGGGATGGCGAGACGCGCGTCGAGGGGAGCGGACGCGAGGGGTGCGGAATACGTCGTATCGGCCATCGGTTGTCCAGAGTATGCCCTCCGCCCTCCTCGAACGGCCCGCCCAGCACGCGGTCGTAGACTCGACGGCGATGAGCGACACCGAGTCGGCCGAACTGCGCGAGCTGTTCGAGAACCAGGCGCTGCAGTACATGGACCAGCTGTACGCGGCGGCGCTGCGCATGACGCGCAACCCCGCGGATGCCGGCGACCTCGTGCAGGAGACCTACGTCAAGGCGTACGCGGCCTTCCGATCGTTCGAGCAGGGCACCAACCTCAAGGCCTGGCTCTACCGCATCCTCACCAACACCTACATCAACATCTACCGCAAGAATCAACGCGAGCCCTATCAGGGCGCGATCGACGAGCTCGAGGACTGGCAGCTCGGGGGCGCCGAGTCGCTCACGCAGGGCCGCACGACCCGGTCGGCGGAGGCCGAGGCGATCGACCACCTGCCCGACAGCGACGTCAAGGCGGCGCTGCAGGCGATCCCCGAGGACTTCCGGCTCGCCGTCTATCTCGCCGACGTCGAAGGCTTCTCGTACCAGGAGATCGCCGACATCATGAAGACCCCCGTCGGAACGGTGATGAGCCGGCTGCATCGTGGCCGTCGGCTGTTGCGCGACCTGCTCGCGGACTACGCGCGCGATCGCGGCATCGCGGTTCCCGCCCCCGCCACCAGGAGCAAGACATGACCGACTGCGGCTGCGACAAGGCGAAAGCCGAACTCGAGGAGTACCTGCACCGCGAGCTGTCGCCGGAGGACTTCCGCGACATCAGCGATCACCTCGAGAACTGCGACGACTGCACGACCGAGCACCTCGTGGGCCTCACCCTCACGCTGAAGATGCAGAAGGCGTGCCAGGAGAAGGCGCCCGAGGAGCTGCGCGCCGCCATCCTCGCCCGCCTCCAGCAGGCCTGACCCTCCGACGCCTCGCGGGTTGAGGAGCGCGCCGCGCAGCGGCACGCGTCTCGAAACCCCTCCGCGCGCATCGGTCGGGGTTTCGAGACGCGTCGCCCTGCGGGCGGCGCTCCTCAACCCGCGTTCTGACTCAGAGTGTCAGCGCGCGGGACAGCAGGTCGGTCTGCTCCGCGGCGGAGCGCTTCGACGATCCCGTGGCGGTCGCGGCGGATGCCGGACGCGACACCGTCGAGATCGTGCGCCCGCGCAGATGGCGCGCCAGCTCGAAGTTGACGAACGGCCAGGCGCCCTGATTCTCCGGCTCCTCCTGCACCCACACGAGTTCCGCATGCGGGTACCGGTCGAGGATGTCGTTGAGGGCGTCGTCGGCGAGCGGGTAGTACTGCTCGAGCCGCACGAGCGCGAACTTCTCGGCGTGCTCGTGCTTCTCCAGCTCTGCGAGCAGGTCGTAGTGGATCTTGCCCGCGTGGAGCAGCACCCGCTGCACGGCCGCGGTGTCCTGGATGCGCGCGTCATCGAGAACGGGCTCGAAACGGCCCGACGTGAAGTCGGCCACGTCGCTCGTCGCCCCGCGCAGACGCAGCATCGACTTCGGCGTGAACACCACGAGCGGACGCCGCGGACGCGCGTACGCCTGGCGGCGCAGCAGGTGGAAGTACGAGGCCGGCGTCGAGGGACGCGCGACCGTCATGTTGTTCTCGGCGCACAGTTGCAGGAAACGCTCGATGCGCGCCGACGAGTGATCCGGCCCCTGCCCCTCGTAGCCGTGCGGCAGCAGCAGCACGACGCTCGAGCGCTGCCCCCACTTCTGCTCGGCGCTGGAGATGAAGGTGTCGATCACGATCTGGGCGCCGTCGACGAAGTCGCCGAACTGCGCCTCCCACAGCACGAGGGCGTCGGGGCGCTCGACCGAGTAGCCGTACTCGAACGCGAGGGCCGCGTACTCCGAGAGCAGCGAGTCGTAGATCCAGAACCGCGCCTGGTTGTCGGCGAGGTTCGCGAGCGGCAGCCACTCCTGCCCGTTCTCGCGGTCGTGGAAGACGGCGTGGCGGGAGACGAAGGTGCCGCGTCGGGCATCCTGACCGACGAGGCGCACCGGGGTGCCCTCGGTGAGCAGCGAGCCGAGGGCGAGCAGCTCGCCGAAGCCCCAGTCGATGAGGCCCTTGCGGCTCATCTCGACGCGCTTGTTGAGCAGCTGCCGCAGCTTCGGGTGCACGGTGAAGCCGTCGGGCAGGTTGTCGTGGGCGTCGCCGATCTGCTCGACGAGCGCCTGGCTGACGCCGGTCGACTCCGGTTCGCCCGACGAGTCGTCCTGCTGCGCGTCGGGGCGCTCGATGTCGGCGACCGCGTGGTCGTCGCCCGACACGACCGGGATCGTACCGGTCTGGGCGGCGTGGGTCTCGGCGAAGGCGCGTTCCAGGCGGTCCTGGAAGTCCTTGTGGGCCGCCTCGAACTCCTCCTGCGTGATGTCGCCACGGCCGACGAGCGCTTCGGTGTACAGGGTGCGCACGCTGCGCTTCGCCTCGATGAGGTTCGTCATGAGCGGCTGCGTCATCGACGGGTCGTCGCCCTCGTTGTGGCCGCGGCGTCGGTAGCAGACGAGGTCGATGACGACATCCCGCTTGAACTTCTGGCGGTAGGCGAACGCGTGCTCGGCCACGCGCACGACGGCCTCGGGGTCGTCGCCGTTCACGTGGAAGATGGGCGCCTGGATCGTCTTGGCGACGTCGGAGGAGTACACCGACGAGCGGGCGTCCGACGGCGGCGTCGTGAAGCCGACCTGGTTGTTGATGACGACGTGCACCGTGCCGCCCGTGCGGTAGGCGCGCAGCTGCGACATCTGCAGCTGCTCGACGACGACGCCCTGACCGGCCATCGACGCGTCCCCGTGCACGAGGATCGGCAGGATGCTGTAGCTGCCGGGCGCGAGGCGGTCCTGCTTCGCGCGCACGATGCCTTCGAGCACCCCGTCGACCGCTTCGAGGTGCGACGGGTTCGCCGCGAGGTAGACCGCGACCTCCTTGCCCGACAGCGCCGTGAAGGTGCCCTCGGTGCCGAGGTGGTACTTGACGTCGCCGGAGCCCTGCACGGTCTTCGGGTCTTGCGTGCCCTCGAACTCGCGGAAGATCTGCCCGTACGTCTTGCCGGCGATGTTCGTGAGCACGTTGAGGCGGCCGCGATGGGCCATGCCGATCGCGACCTCGTCGAGCCCCGCCTCGGCGGCGCCCTGCAGGATCTCGTCGAGCAGCGCGATCGTCGACTCGCCGCCCTCGAGGCTGAAGCGCTTCTGCCCGACGTACTTCGTCTGCAGGAACGTCTCGAACGCCTCGGCCTCGTTGAGCTTGGAGAGGATGCGGAGCTGCTCCTCCTTCGTCGGCTTCTCGTACGGCCGCTCGAGGCGCTCCTGGAACCACGCCCGCTGGTCGGGGTCCTGGATGTGCATGTACTCGATGCCGACCGTGCGGCAGTACGAGTCGCGCAGCACGCCGAGCACCTCGCGCAGGAGCGCCGAACGCTTGCCCGCGAACCCGCCCACGACGTACTCGCGGTCGAGGTCCCAGAAGGTGAGCCCGTGGCTGGAGATGTCGAGGTCGGGGTGGCTGCGCTGCACGTACTCGAGCGGGTCGATGTCGGCCATGAGGTGGCCGCGCACGCGGAACGCGTTGATGAGCTCCTGCACCCGCGCGGTCTTCGAGACGCGCTCCGACAGGTCGACGTTGATGTCCTCGGCCCAGTGGATCGGGTCGTACGGGATGCGCAACGACGCGAAGATGTCCTCGTAGAACCGGCGCTCGCCGATGAGCAGCTCGTGCACCTTCTTGAGGAACTCGCCCGACCCCGCGCCCTGGATGACGCGGTGGTCGTAGGTCGACGTGAGGGTGATCGTCTTGCCGATGCCGAGCTCGGCGAGCGTCTTGGGGCTCGAACCCTGGAACGCCGCCGGGTACTCCAGGGCTCCGGCGCCGATGATGCAGCCCTGCCCCTTCATGAGCCGCGGCACGGAGTGCTCGGTGCCGATGCCGCCCGGATTGGTGAGCGAGATCGTGGTGCCCTTGAAGTCGTCGGCGGTCAGCTTGTTCGCACGGGCGCGGGCGACGACATCCTCGTAGGCGGCGAGGAAGTCGGCGAAGCCCATCGTGTCGGCGCGCTTGATGCCCGGAACGAGCAGCGAGCGGGTGCCGTCGGGCTTGGGCAGGTCGATCGCGATGCCCAGGTTGATGTGCGCCGGCGCGACGACGCTCGGCTTGCCGTCGGGTTCGTCGTAGTAGACGTTCTGGCTCGGGAATTCCTTGAGCGTCTGCACCATCGCCCACGCGATGAGGTGCGTGAACGACACCTTGCCGCCGCGCGCGCGCTTGAGGTGGTTGTTGATGACGATGCGGTTGTCGATCATCAGCTTCGCGGGGATGGTGCGCACGCTCGTCGCGGTCGGCACCGTGAGGCTCGCGTCCATGTTGGTCGCGAGGGTCTTCTGCATGCCCTTGAGGGTCGTGACGACGTCCTGCTCCGCCGACTCGGCGGCGGGCGCGGCCTGCGGGGCCTCTGCCGGGATGGGCTGCGGCTTCGCGGGAGCGGAGGTGGTGCGCGCGACCGGCGTCGTGCCGGTCGACGTCGACACGTGGGCGGACGGGGCGGGCTCGGTCACCGACGCCGGGATCTGGGCTTCGCCGCCCTCCTGGTTCTTCGGCGACGCCTCCGTCTCGGGGGCGGCGGCGGGGGCGGACTCGCCCGCGGAAGCCGTCTCGGCCGGAGCGCTCGCCTCAGGAGCGGCGCTCGCGCCCGCGCGGCGCTGCTCGAGCACCGGCCACCAGCTCGGGTCGACGGAGTTCTTGTCGGAGATGTACCTCTCGTACATCTCGTCGACGAGCCACTCGTTGGCTCCGAATTCGTCTTCAGATGTGATCCCGGTCACGGGGCTCGACACGGTTGAACCGCCCACTCTCGTGCGTTGAGGTTGTCTCGGTGTGGTGGCGTTTGCAGCCGCTCCAGCTTAGGCCGTTCTGCCCGGATAGGTTGGCCGCATGCGCTTCCTCGGCGACCCCCCAGCTCACGATCTGACCTACTCGGACGTCTTCCTCGTGCCGAGCCGTTCCGACGTGACGAGTCGGCTCGACGTCGACCTCGCGCCCGACGACGGCACCGGTGCCACCATCCCGATCGTCGCGGCGAACATGAACTCGGTGACCGGCCCCCGCCTCGCGGCGTCCCTCGCCCGCCGCGGCGGTCTCGCCGTGCTGCCGCAAGACCTCGGCATCGACGACGTCGTCGCCCAGGTGGCCGAGGTGAAGTCCGCCTCCCCCGTCTACGACACCCCGCTCGCCGACGACGACCCGCGCCTCGGCGGACGCCCGCTCGACGCGCTCGCGCGCTACGACGCCGCCGAGGTCGCGGACGCGCGTGCGGCGTTCGACCGGCTCGTCGTCGACGGCCACCACCTCGCGACGATCACCCGTGACGGCGACGTCGTCGGATCCCTCAGCCGCACGCAGGCGCTGCGCGGCACGCTCTACCGGCCCGCCCTCGACGCCGCGGGTCGGTTGCGCGTCGCCGCCGCCGTCGGCATCAACCGCGACGCCGCGGGGCGGGCGCGCGCGCTCGCCGAGGCGGGCGTCGACGTGCTCGTCCTCGACACCGCCCACGGGCACCAGGAGGGCATGCTCGCCGCCCTCGACGCGCTGCGCGCCCTCGACCTCGGCGTGCCGATCGTCGCGGGCAACATCGTCACCGCCGGCGGGGTGCGCGACCTCGTCGCGGCGGGCGCCGACATCCTCAAGGTCGGGGTCGGACCGGGCGCGATGTGCACGACCCGCATGATGACCGCCGTCGGGCGCCCTCAGTTCTCCGCCGTGCTGGAGACGACCGAAGCCGCCCGCGAGCTCGGCGCCCACGTCTGGGCCGACGGCGGCGTGCGCTACCCGCGCGACGTCGCCCTCGCCCTCGCCGCCGGGGCGTCGAGCGTCATGATCGGCTCGTGGTTCGCCGGCACCCTCGAGTCCCCGGGAGACCTGGAGGCGGATGCCGACGGCCGGCTCTTCAAGCAGAGCTGGGGGATGGCGTCGACGAAGGCCGTGCACGCCCGGTTCGGCGGCCTCGACCCGTACGACCTCGCCCGCAAGGAGCTCTTCGCCGAGGGCATCTCGTCGTCGACGATCTACCTCGACCCCCTGCGGCCCTCCGTGGAGGACCTGCTCGACATGATCACGTCGGGAGTGCGGTCGTCGTTCACCTACGCGGGCGCCGTCGACCTGCCCGCGTTCCGCGACCGTGCCGTCGTCGGCATCCAGTCGGCCGCCGGCTACGAGGAGGGCAAGGCGCTCCCCGTGAGCTGGTAACCGCCACCTGCGGGTCGAGTAGCGGCTCGCGTCTCGAAACCGTGCACCGATACGGTGCTGCCATGGACTCAGGGGAGCGGTTGAGAGAGCGGGACCTCGACGGCCTCCGAGCCGTGCTGAACGAGTGGGATCCGATCGGTGTCTTTGGCGCGACCACGGAGGCAGAGATCGCCATGCCCGAGTGGCCCGCCGACGAGTACGACTGCCTCCGGTGGCCCCTGGTCTCGCGCCTCAGAGGTGGCGCGTCGCGGAGGGAGCTTGCGGACTTCCTCCAGGAAGAGTTGAACCAGCACTTCGGTATCGGCGGCAAGGTCTCGGATGGCGACCCTGTGCTCGACCGACTCCAGGCCTGGTGGGAGTCGACAGGTGTGTCCTGATTCGACAACCGGCCTCTCCGTCTCCTGGTAGTCGCACCCGTGGGTTGAGTAGCGCGACGC
>CAMLMQ010000120.1 GCA_946481135.1 uncultured Microbacteriaceae bacterium | reverse complement strand
TCGCGACGCGCCCCACCCCCGCCCCGAGTTACTCGGAAGGAGCCGGCGCCCACTCCCAGGCGTTCCAGAACACGCCGCGGTCGAGCGGGGAGCGGGTGACGTTCTGGATGTCGTCGCGCACGGCGGTGAGGGTCGGGTAGGCGTAGAGGGGGGTGCCGTAG
Organism: uncultured Microbacteriaceae bacterium; assembly: GCA_946481135.1. The sequence goes on along the minus strand of CAMLMQ010000120.1, from coordinate 8,779 downwards.
GCGGCGGCCCAGAGTTTCGCGTCGATCTCGGCGGAGAGCCGTGCCTGCTCGGCGGGGTCGTCGGCGCGGGCGAGATCGTCGACGAGGGCGTCGACGTCGGGGTCGGCGTAGCGGGTGAAGTTGGCGAGGGCGGAGTCGCTGCGGTAGATCGCGCCCGCCGCTCCGGGGCCGAGTCGGGTGGTGTCCCACGCGAAGAGGGCGGCGTCGTAGGCGCCGGCGACGCCGAGGAGTCCGCGCCAGTCGGGGCTGGAGCAGTCGGTGACGGTGAAGCCGGCGCGCGCGGCGCTGTCGCGGAGGGCGGCGAACTCCTGTTGGCGGCGTTCGCTCGCGGGGTCGTACAGCACACACGCGACGGGGGCGGGGTTGCCCGCCTCGGCGAGCAGGGCGCGCGCGGCGTCGACGTCGGTGCGGGCGTAGTCGGCGGATCCGTTATCGGCGACCGCGTCGGCGTAGCCGTCGGCGCCGGGCCGCAGCAGGAAGGAGTCCAGCAGCACGGCGTCGGGTTGAACCGGGATGACCTGGTCGTCGAGGATCTGCTGCCGCGGCACGACGTGCAGGAAGGCGCGACGCACCCGCTCGTCGTCGAAGGTGCCGGTGCGGCTGTCGGCGAACTGCAGGTCGAGGTGCTCGTACCGGGCTTCGGTGCCGGCGACGACGCTCAGCCCGTCGACAGCGAGCAGTGCCGCCGCGACCTCCTCGGTGGGTTCGGGGGTGGCGATGTCGACTTCGCCCGCGTCGAGCAGCCGGGCGACTTCGAGGGGGTCGGGCACGAACCGGATGCGGATCGTCTCGATCGTGGGACGCCGCGCGCCGCGGTATTCGGGGTTCGCTTCGAGGGTGACGCCGGTCTCGTCGATCGCGGCCACGCGGTAGGGACCTGAGGCGAGCAGCAGCGTGCCGTCGTCCGGCGTCTGGTCGCCGGCGGCTTCGTCGAGGTTGTAGGCCTCGTTCCAGGTTCGCGCGAGCGCCGCGAGCGCCTCCTCGTCGCGCTCGAGGACGGCCGTGACGAGCGCTTCCTTCGCGCCCGCGGCATCCTCGTAGTCGTCGCCGCTCGCGATCGTCTGCAGCACGTGTGCCGGGACGCCGGGGGCGAGCACGGTGCGCCACGCGGGGACGTACGCGTCGTAGTGCACGAACAGGGTGCGGCCGTCGTCGCCGAGCTGCGGCGTCTGGGTCGCGAGTTCGAGGCCCGCGCCGGTGCGGCCGTCGAAGTAGACGACGTCGTCGGGGAAGGCGTCGGTGTAGCGGCCCGTGTCGGGGTCGACGTAGGCGGCGTCGTCGAAGTCGGGGGTGTTGAGCGCGCCCGAGTCGGCGGCCCACGCGAGCAGCAGGTCGGCGGCGTCGACGGGGGTGCCGTCGGACCATTGCGCGTCGGGCGACACCTGGTAGCGCACGGTGAGTGGATCCTCGGCGACGATCTCGGCGGTGCCGAACGAGGGGTCGTCGACGAGGCGGTAAGCGTCGTCGTAGGCGGCGAACGCCGATCCGGTGAGCCAGGCGACGTCGGCGTTGGTCGTGCTCGAGCGACCGTACGAGGTGGCGGGGTTGAGCGAGGTGAACGGCTCGTCGACCGCGACGGTGACTTCGCTGCCTTCGACGACGGTGGGGGCGGTGCATCCGGCGAGGGCCACGAGGACGACGAGGGCGCCGATCGCCGCTCCCAGTCGCCGGGCGCGCGACGCTGCCTGTGCTCCCACCGTCCGCAGTTTACGCGAGGGGCTCCGCGGCGACGGCGGCGGTGAGCCGCCCGTCGTGCATCTCGAGCACGCGGTCGGCGAACGCCGCGACCCGCGGGTCGTGGGTCGTGACGACGGCCGCGAGGCCGGTGGCGTCGACGAGGTCGCGCAGCAGGCGCATGACCGAGGATGCCGTGTCGCTGTCGAGCTGCCCGGTCGGCTCGTCGGCGAGCAGCAGGCGGGGGCTCGCGGCGAGGGCGCGCGCGATGGCGACACGCTGCTGCTGGCCGCCGGAGAGTTCCGCGGGGCGCTGCGCGGCGTGGTCGCCGAGTCCGACGAGGCCGAGCAGCTCGCGCACGCGGGCATCCCTCTCGGCGACGGGGGTGCGCGCGATCCGCAGCGGTACCTCGACGTTCTCGGCGGCGGAGAGCACGGGGATGAGGTCGAACGACTGCACGACGGTGCCGAGCACGCGTCGGCGCACCTCGGCGAGCCGTTCGTCGGGGAGGCCGTCGAGCGGCTCGCCGGCGAGCACGACGGTGCCCGAGGTGGCGGGTTGGAGTCCGCCGAGCAGGTCGAGGAGGGTCGTCTTGCCGGCGCCGGAGCGCCCGCGCACGACGACGAGCTCTCCCGCCGCGACGGCGAGGTCGACGCCCGCGACCGCGTGCACTTCGGCGTCGCCCGCGCCGTAGGTCTTCGTGAGTCCGGCTGCTTCGAGCACGAGCTCCCCGCTCGCGTGTCGTGCGGTCATGCGCCCGCCTCCGTTCCGCGGTCGGCACCCCGACGGTCGGGGTGCACCTCGATGTGGTCGGTCTCGAGTCCGAGGCGCACCCGTTCGCGCATCCCGAGCGCGGCGAGGTAGTCCTGCGGCAATTGGAGTCGCCCGGCCCGGTCGAGCACGGCGAACTCCTCGGCGATGTGACGCTCCTCCCCCAGGTCGTCGACCTCGGTGCGGCGAAGCGTCTCGGTCGCGGTGCGCCCGTCGCGGATCTGCACGGTGCGACGCACATGCTCCGACACGCTCGGGTCGTGGGTGACGATGAGCGCCGTCACGCCGAGCCGCTCGTTGAGGTCGCGGATGGCCTCGAGCACCTCCGCCGACGAGGTCTCGTCGAGCTCCCCCGTGGGTTCGTCGGCGAGCAGCACCCGCGGGTCGTTGGCGACGGCGACGGCGATCGCGACGCGCTGGCGCTCGCCGCCCGACATCTCCGCGGGCCGACGGTCGCGCACGTGCCCCACGCCGAGCGGCTCGAGCAGTTCGGCGACCCGGGCGTCGTCGGTGCGCGCGCCCGCCACCATGCGGGCGAAGCGGATGTTGTCGGCGGCGGTGAGATACGGCAGCAGGTTGCGTTCGGTCTGCTGCCACACGAACCCGACGCTGTGCCGGCGGAACTCGACCCGGTCGCGTTCGCTCATCGCGAGGAGGTCGTGGCCCGCGACGCGCGCCGACCCGGCGGTGGGGATGTCGAGCCCGGAGAGGATGGTGAGCAGCGTCGACTTGCCCGACCCGGAGGCCCCGACGAGCGCGACGATCTCGCCGGCGTCGACGCGCAGGTCGAGACCCTGCAGGGCCTGCACCTCGACACCCTGGGTGACGAAGATGCGCACGAGATCGCGACAGAGGATGTGCGCGTCGGAGGTCATTCGGTCTCCTTTCGGGAGGACACGAGCACGGGGGCGAGACTCGCCGCCGCAGCCGCGAGCGCGCCGAGGACGAGCGCGGCGAGCGCGAGCGGGTCGAGCACGAGGGCGGGCGGGGCGATGCCGCCGACGATCGGGGCGAGGTCGACCGCGGCGACGACGAGGAACGGGATGGCGACGCCGAGCGCCGCGCCGACGACGAGCGCGGCGACGGTCGCGGGCAGCGCCTCGGTCGCGAACACCCCGACGATCTCGCGTCGCGACGCACCGAGGCGGCGCAGGGTGCGGGCGAGGGGCGCCCGCCGGGGCGCGGCGAGCCGGGAGCTCATGAGGAGGGCGGCGAGGGCGAGGGCGGCCGACATCCCGATCGCGGCGGCGAACCCCGCCCGCAGGGTGCCGGGGATCGGCGTCGAGCGCTGCTGGGCGATGCGCTCGTCGAGCGTCGAGACGGTCGCCGCGTCGCCGAGCGCGGACCGGAGCGCGTCGGCCGCGTCGCGGGGGTCGGTACCCGGCTCGACCGACGCGACGACGATCCGCGGGGTGAACGATCCGGCGCCGATCGTGGCCGAGGCCGAGCGGTCGACGAGCAGCCACGCCCCCGCGCCGATCCCGCCGGCGCCCGGCGCGCTGCCGACGAGCTCGGAGCGCACCCCCTCGATGGTCGTGTCCTCGCCGCTGAGCTCGGCGGCGAGTGCTTCGGAGGCGACGAACGGGATCGGCTCGTCACCTGCGTCGAGGCCCGTGGGGAACCCGGGCTGGATGTGCGCGAGCGCGGCGCCGTCGACGACGTAGGCGGTCACGTTGTCGCGCTCGCGTCCGTCGGACAGGGTCACGGTGCCGATCGCCTCGATGCCGGCGACGGCGGCGACCCCGGGCAGCGCCGCGAAGGTGTCGAGCTGCTCCTCGGTGACCGGCGGCCCTTCGGCGCGCACGTCGCCGCCGAGCGTCCCCGCCGCGGCGACATCGGTGCCGCGGTCGAGGGTGGAGAGCAGCACGGTCGACCCGGTCGCGATCGCGAGGGCGACGATGAGGGCGAGTTGGGCGATCGACCCGGCGGGGTCGCGCACGGCACGCGCGAGTCCGAGGAAGCCGGAGAGCGCGGGGCCGCGGGCTGCGCGGGCGAGCGCCGCACCGGTGGGGGCGGGCAGGAGCCGTTCGGCGAGCAGCGCGCCCGCGGTCGCGAGCAGAAGCGGTGCGGTGACCGCGAGCACGTCGACGCCCGACGCGGTCGTGCCGCCGCCGGTGACGAGGAGAACGGTGGAGAGCACCGCGAGCCCCGTGACGAGGAGGTCGACGACGAGACGGATGCGTCCCCGCGTCGCGCTGCCGAGGTCGCGGCGGTCGGCACGCCTCAGCGGGAACGACGCCCGAGCCGCGAACACGACGATCGGCGCGAGACCGACGGATGCGGCGACGAGGAGTGCGCCGACGGTGACGTCACCGGGGGTGAGGGTGAGCCCGAGAAGCAGACCGAGAGCAGCGGCGGGGAGGCCGACGAGCGCCCCCTCCGCGGCGAGGGCTCGGCGGAGGGCTCCTGGTGAGGCGCCCCGCGCCGCGGCGAGTTCCAGGGTCGGGCGCCGCGCGGTGACGACGCCGACGGCCGCGAGGCCGAGCACGGCGGCCGCCACGCCGAGCGGGCCGCTGCCAACGAGCACGAGCAGCGCGGCGGTGGAGTCGCTGCGCGCGAGCACCCGCTCCAGGGCGTCGAGCGTTCCCGACGAGAAGCGCAGCGAGGACCCCCCGAGCGCCGGCACCTCCTCGCGCGCCTGCGTGAAGCGGCGCAGCTCGGTCACCGTCGACTGCGCGTCGGCGAGGGTGAGGCCCGACGCGTCGAATGGGAACCAGGCGGTGAGGCGACTCCCCGCGATCATGAGCCGCGGCTCGCGCTCGAGAGTGCCGGGGGCGACGTACACGGTCGCGATCGCCCGCGCCGCCGTGTTGCCGTCGTCGAAGACCTCCGGGCGCAGTGCCGAGGGCACGTGCTGCCACGCGGCCTCCTCCTCGTCGACCGCCTCGAACGTGCCCGAGAGTCGAAGCCACGAGCTGAGCTCACGCGAGAGCCGCTGCTCGCCGAGCGACCAGTCGAGCAGTTCGGCCGCCGCGGCGGACATCATCACCTCGATGATCGGGAGGTCTACCCCGTTGCTCCCGTCCAACGCGACCGAGCCGTCGGCCGTCGCGGGCGTCGTGCCCGCGACGAGTTCGACCCTCTCGTCGATGCGCGGGTCGAAGGCGACGCGCACGTTCGAGATCGGCACCCCCGGGCGCGCGACGGCGGCCGGCGCGGTCACGGTCGCCGTGCGCGCGACGAAGTCGGGTTCGCCGAGCCGGGCCCGCAGCAGCGGGTCCGCGGAGTCGCGCAGCGCCCGCAGCTGCTCGTCGAGCGCGCCGTAGACCTCCGCGGCGTCGGGAGAGAGTCCGGATGTCGTCCCCTCCCCCGGCATGAAGCCCCCGGTCGCCTGCGCGGCGAGGTCGCGTTGGGCACCCTGCACCGCCCCGACGGCTTCGCGCAGCTCGACGCCCGCGGCGGCGGTCGCGGCACGGGGCGCGGCGACGAGGAGTGCGGTCGTGACGAGCACGAGCAGCGCGGCGACCGCCGACCACGCGGGGGCCGCGAGCCCGATGCGCGCGAGCAGGCGGGCCCGGCTCACGGGGTGCTCCGATCGGCGGCGTCGCGCACGACGCGGAGGCCGTGCGCGACCACGACGAGGCCGAGGCCCACCGCCCCGGCGCCGAGCGCCGCCGCGAGACCGGTCGCGTCGAGCGCGAGGGCGACGTCGGGCAGAGCGGACGAGCCCGGGGCAGCGGCGCGGGCGAAACTCGGTACCGTCGCGACGGCGAGCAGCAGCCCGGCCCCGGCCCCGAGCACGCCCGAGAGCGCGATCGTGAGCCCGAGTTCGAGTCGCTGGCCCCTCGCCTGACGCGCGGGGGTCTCGCCGAGCACGGCGAGGATGCGGGTCTCGCGCCGACGCTCCGCGACGAGCGACGCGCTCACCCCGGCGGTGCCGACGACCGCCGCGGCGAGCGTTCCCGCAGCGGCGAGCCAGAGCAGCGATCGCGCGATGCCGAGCATGCGGTCGGCCGTCGCGGCACCCAGTCCGGTCGCCGTCACGCCGTCGGGGAGCGCGACGCGCACCGCGTCCGGATCGTCCGCGGCGAGGAGCAGACCCGGGGCGTCGGGGAGGTCGGCCGTGAGCCGCAGCTGCTGCACCGCGAAGGCGGGGAGGTCGGCGAGTACGGCGTCGGCGTCCCCCGCGCCCGGTACGGCGGGCACGACGTCGGCGACCGTTCCGAGGAGGTAGCGGCCGGTGCCCGCGAAGCGCACCTCGACGGTGCTCCCCGTCTCCAGACCGTTGCGCGTCGCGAAGGCCGCCGAGACCACGACGGGGATCGGCTGCGCCGCCTCGCCGGGCGGCATGAGCCGCACCGCGACCTGATCGCGGGAGCTGCGTCCGAGATCGAAGCCGAGCCCGTCGGGAGCGGTCGCGAACCGCGTCTCCACCCCGAACGCCCCGGCGCCGGGCGCGAAGTCGCCGAAGACGACGAACTGCGGTTCCCAGTCGGTCGGCACGGGGACATCCACCTCCCCGGCCGCGGTCGTCGCGGTGAGGGCGGTCACCCGCGCGGAGATGTCGCCCGTCGCGCGGGAGACGTCGGCGTCGAGCCCGAGCACGGCGGCCATCGGACCCGGGATCGCGGCCCCGTCGAGCGCGACCGACCGCACCCGGCCGGAGGGCTCCATCACCCACAGGCGCAGCTGCACCCCCGGCGTGGTCGTCGTGGCGACACGGAGCGCGGTCGTGCCGTCGGGCAAGGGCAGACCGACCGCCGGCACCTCGAGGGATGCGGCGAGCGCGGACGGGTCGACGACGCCCGGGAGCGGTCGCACGACGTCGGCGAGCCGGTCGGCCCGGGCGAGCAGCACGAGCGGTTCGTCGTCGCCGAACTCCCCCGGGTTGACGAGCAGCGCCGTCGACGCCCGCGCGGGCAAGTCGGCCGGGTCGGCGCCGACCGGCCAGGAGGCGACCCGCAGGTCGGCGCCCACGTCGAGCTGGCGCACATCCGCGGCGACCCGCTCCCCGGTCGCGGCGAAGGCGGCGGCGAACACGGTCGACGCGGCGGCGACCGCGACGAGCAGCACGACGGTCGCGAAGACGGCGAGCCGCCGCGCCACCCGACGCACGGCGAGGGCGGGGCCGAGGGCGAGCCAGCGGCGCGTGCCCGCGTCGGCGAGCCGCGCGGCGAGGCCCACGACGGCGAGCACGAGCACGGCGGCCGAGAGGATGCCGAGCGCCGGGGCTGCGATGCCCACCGGATCGGCCGCCGCACCGGTCGTCACCAGGCGCCAGAGCGCGAGAGCCGTCGCGGCGAACAGCACCGCGACACCGACGATCCCCGCCGCCCGTGCGCGTCCCGAGGCGCGTGCCGCCTCGTCGGATCGTCCGCTCGGGATGGCACGCCGCACGACCGGCACGGCGATCGCCGCGAGAGCCAGAGGAACCAGCGCGGTGCCCGCGAGTGCGAGGCCGAGCGGGGGCCCGGTGACGACGCCGGCCACCGCCCCGCCGACGACCGCGCCCGCCGTGCCGACGAGCAGCACTTCGCGCACCTCCCCGACGAGGATGCGCGCACGCGACGCGCCGCGGGAGCGGATCACCGCGAACTCGGCGACGCGGGAGAGCTGCAGCACGCGCACGACGTCGCGGGCCGCGAGTGCGCCCCCGGCCGTCACGACGAGCAGCGGCACGACGGCGAGCAGGCGGGCCCTCCAGCCGAGGTCGAGGAGCTCCTGCGCCCATTCCGCCATCCCGCCCGACACCGCGGTGCGCGTGGCGACGCCGTCTTCGACGAGCCGGTCGGGCATCCGCAGGGCGCCGTCGCGCAGCGCGACGAGATCGCCCGAGCCGACGCGTTCGGGATCGGGACGCACGATCGTGTCGCCCGCGACGTCCTCGACGAGTACGGGCGCGAGGGCGAACGCGACCGTCGCACTCTCGGCCACCCGGTCGGCGTCGGCGTTCGCGACGATCGTGCGCGCACCCGGTTCGGCCGCGGCCCCACGCACGGCGGCGTCGATCCCCGTCTCGAGCGTGCCCACCATCCCGACCGCGACGGCCGCGAGCACGACCGCGGTCGCGCCGACGGCGGCGAGCTGCCCCGCCCGCGACCGCAGGCGCGCGACCCCGATGCTCACCCGCACACCCTAGAGAACCGACGACCGCTCAGGAAGCGTGCGCGTCGCATCCAGGACGCGCGTCCCGGAGATCCGGGACACGCGGCCCGACGTCATGACGCGCGACGCGCCTCGCGGCGGCGCCGCTGCTCCTCGGGGTCGGGCACCGGCACGGCCGAGATGAGCCGCTGCGTGTAGGCGTCGCGCGGGTTGCGCAGGATCTGCTCCTTGGGCCCCTGCTCGACGATCTTGCCGCGGTGCATCACGGCGATGCGGTGCGCGAGCAGGT